>DATHKA010000343.1:0-13100 GCA_035489615.1 Chryseolinea sp. | reverse complement strand
CGTACGGTTAGCGTCCGTAGATGGCACCAGCGGAATACTTTGATTTTCGAAGGCGCCACCACCGGTCTGCGTATAGTTGAAGTTTGCCGCCCCCGTACTTGCCTGCCAGCTGTTACCGTCGATCGTTGTCGCAGGTCCGTTCAGGTTCAGTGCACGATACAATGTCGGTGTAAATGGCGGCGGATTGATCGTTAGCTGAAACGTATCATTGACGGTCCCCCCGCTACCATCCGAGGCCGTTACCCGGATATCGACTACTCCCACATTGCCCGTTCCCGGCGTGCCGGAAAAAGTTCTTGTCCCCGGAGTGAACGTCAGCCACGATGGCAATGGATTGCCATTGGATAACGTGGCCGCGTAGGTAAGTGTCGTTCCTGCATCAACATCGGTAAATGTATTCGCCGGAAACGGGTAGGAAATTGGCTGTCCCGCCGTTGCCGTCTGATCCGGTATCGGTGTGGCCACCACAGGAGCTGTATTCACGCGGTATACTTCTATGCCTGATAAGTTCGCGTCCGGTCCGGTGACGTTCAGGTTAAGTGTTCCGTCGCTTACCGTGCGCAGAAAAGGACCCAGTTTACTCCAGGTACCGGCAGCTCCACTGTTGTGATTGGTAACTGCTGCCGTGCCTTCCAGCGTAAATGAAAAAGTTATCGGTGCGTTGTCTTCCCAGGTGTACACCCAGATGGCGTAGTTTCCCGCTGGCATCGAACCCATCGCAACGTTCAGGCTACCCCAAACACTGGAACGGATCATCGTCGCCCGGTTCGCATCCGTCGGTGGCGACAATAGCACCGTCGGCGCACTGAAAACACCGTTATTGGTGATCGACAGATTCGCCGCTCCGCTGCTGGCCTCCCACGTGTTGCCGTCAATGCTCAGCGAAGAACCATTGAGATTAATCGCCCGGTACAAGTTGTATATTCCCGTATTGATCGTCAGCAGGAATACATCGCTGGCCGAACCACCCGTACCGTCACTGACCGTCACCTTAACGTTCAGTGCCGCTGCATTCGCTGTCTGCGGCGTGCCTGAAAATGCACGCGTCGATGCGTTGAAGGTCAGCCATGAGGGAAGCGCGCTGCCACTGGCTAAGCTTGCCGCATACGTCAATGTGGTGCCCGCATCCGGATCTGTGAACGCATTCGAGGGAACCGTATAAGTGTAACTCTGCCCTGTTGTGATCACCTGATCTGTTAGCGGATTGGACACCACTGGCGGGTTAGGCGCCGTCCAGATCTCAAGTCCTGATACAACGGCATCGCCACCCGACAAAGTCAGGTTAATCGCACCGTCAGTAATGCTGGTCCGGAAGGGACCTAGCTTGTTCCAACTGCCGGCACCGCTGCTCTCGAATGCCGAAACGATCATTACACCTTCCAGCGTAGCTGAAAAACGTGTGGGATTTTCGTCCGCCCACGTATATAAATACACATCATAGCTCCCATTCGGCACAGCAGTTACGTTCAGGTTTAGGGGATTACCCCACACCGACGAACGGATCATCGCCGTACGGTTAACGTCCGTAGATGGCACCAACGGAATACTTTGATTTTCGAAGGCGCCACCACCGGTCTGCGTATAGTTGAAGTTTGCCGCCCCCGAACTTGCCTCCCAGTTGTTACCGTCGATCGTTGTCGCAGTGCCGTTCAGGTTCAGTGCACGATACAATGTCGGTGTAAACTGCGCCCGCGCCGGGCTCATGAATACCCCTGACAGCGAGGAAACGAGTAGTATTATGCGCCACGGCCTTGACCTCCGGTCTACATTGCGTAATTGGGTCGTGCAAAGTACATCATAAAGCGCCCGGCTAATTGAGTTCACCCTATTGGTTAACGACGTGTAGGCCCATGCAGCAAATGTCCTGGCTATCAAAACGAACGCGATGATGTATCGTCTAAGGAATGAGAATGTTTTCATTATCAATAAGCGTAACGTTTGACGTCTTAGTTTTGACCTAACAATCTATACTGTTTGTAACCCTCGGGTTGGAGCACGAACACCAGATTGTCAAGGTCGTCGTATATGTAGTAGGTGCATGCCCAGGAATCCACATTGTTCAAAGCCGGATTCGCGGCAGAAACAGCCTGAACCTTCTTCAAAATCACCTGGCCCTGTTTGTTGGTATACTCGCGCACGGCGTGCCCCTCTTCATCTTTCGTTACCTTGATGCTCAGCTGATTGCTGCTGTAGAAACCGCCGGCTTCAATATAACCGGTAACCGCCGTCGCAGGAGTCGGGACTCCTTGCGCATCGATCTTCCAGGCAATGATTGCCTCACCATCGCTTGACTGGGGATCAACACTGTGCGCATTGGACAGGTATTGATGCGTAATGGGTTTATCATTGGTCTTCCAGGCAGCACCCGGCCCATAATCTTTCAGGGGGCGATTGAGCGGCGATGGTTCAAAGACCGTCTCGCTGAACGGGTTTGCGTCTACGGCAACCGTGGGATCCAGTTGGCCCGCATAGAAATTTGCTGCAGTTCCAATGTAGTTCTTGTTGTCAGCATCTATAATCGTTGAGTGGGGAATGTAAACCCCGCCATTGTCCTTGGTGAACGGCAGGTACTTTCGTGTCTCACGACCAAATTCATCGTAGACAATAGGCGTCACAATATCCTTTTTAGTTGGTGATCCCTGGATGGCAATGGACTGAAGCGGCCTCCCCAATCCATCAAAGTATTGAATGGTGCGGTTTACGTCCTTCGTCGCGTAACTATCTATAGCACTAGCATCCACACCTTCCCGCTGCGCTGTATAGGAGAGCACATAGTTCATTCCCAGGTTATCGGGAATAGGCGCTGGCGGCACATCAGTTTCTTCAAACGACCTTTCGTAGGCACCCAGATCCAAACTGTTGGTTCCCGAAAGAGTTGGATAGTCGGTAAATCGCGGCAATCCACTGATGTCGGTGGAAACAAACGACGGCAAGGCAGCATGGTTGCCCTTATCTATGGCAGGCGACGAAGCTTGCAGTCGCAGATCTCCATAGTCAGGAACAAGATTGTTGTAGTCGGCGATCCATGTCCCCCCTGTTGTATGATCAGCAGAGACGTATAACTTCTTGTCAACTTCATCGTAAAACGCTGAAGCCGCCGACACATCCATGTACTGCGGATAGGTGGGACTTCCGGCATCGCGTGTAACTAATGTTTCTTCGCCGGTTTGCGTGTTGATGATGAGCAGCGCTCCGTCCTCGCAGGCCACGTAAATAAGGTGACGTTCTTCGTTCTTATCGATCGTGTTGATAAGGTTGTGAATGAGCTTTGAATTGGTGGTGTTGTATACCCTGCTGGAGTTGGTGTTCCTGTCCCAGACATAAAGTCCCTGATGGGTGCCGATGTACACTTTGTTTTCTGTATTATCGACGTAAACAGCTGTGGTGAGATTGGAGGGAATCTGCGGATTTCCTGGGGTCACAGGAATTCCACTATTGGTATTGTAAAGGCCGGTGGCGCTGGTTGTCCGGTTCCACCACCAAACACCATTGCCCGTGGAGAAGTAGAGGACGTTCGCCTGGTCGTCAAGAAAGATCTTCAGTCCACCCCAGTAAGCCTCATCGTTCCAAAGCGCAACACCACCGCTCACACTTACCGGTGAGCTGCTGGTCGTTATCCAACGTTTTGCCTGAGTGGTGAGATTCAGTTCCAATATGCCATAGAAGGTGTTGGCCGGACTTGCAAACACCGGGCAGTAGAGAAGGTTGTTGACATTGTCGACGACAGCGTCATTGGGATATAGGCGGGAAAAACCTCCGGATTCGCCTGTGGTCACGTCGTATACTGACATTGCCCCCGTTTGCCTGTTTACAGAAACGATCCCATTCTCCAGCACGGCAAACTTTATGCTGTTGCTGACCGTATGAAATAAACGATCCGGCCTTTGTGTGCGGGGCCAGGCAAGCTGCGAGTATATTGTGCCAGTCGGTTTATTATCTACAAGGTTGTTGTAGTCCAGCACCTGAACAGTGCTACCCAACAGGTAGGTCTTATTGTAATTGTGGTCATGAAAGGCGACGTATGGCCACAGCCCCAACATTCGCGGCCCGTTGAATTCGAGTTGGTTTTCATACTTGGGGTTGGTCATTGAAACCGGCAAAATGCTGGTGCGTGGGTGAACGCCTACAAAAGATGGTTCGCGAACAAAAAGAGGGTCTAAGTCAAGGTTGTTGTCCGAAGTACTGCCATAGCCACCTTGGACTATACTGTTCTTTATCGAGATTGGATAAGTTGTGGGGCTTGACGAGTCGATCGGACTTACATATACTGGATTCGTCGCAGGGCCAGTAAAATTCTTCCAGAATATTGAGTTCTCAATCTCGAGCGGAGCAGACGTGTAAATCATACTCCCCTGATTCATCGTGGCATTGCAGTTGAGAAATCGTGCCGACGCCAGGTTCGCACATATTGACGCAATACCTGGTGTCGAATTTCCGCTAAAGGAGCAATTAATGAACGTACTCCAGATACTATGAGTGCCGTCGTAGGTAGCTGTAATGATTGCAGCTCCTAATGCCTGAGCATTGTTGCCCTTGAATTCACAGTTAACGAATAAAGGACCAACATCATCTTGCTCAAGATAAATCGCAATGCCGGCTCCGAAGATTCCCCGGTTACTTTCAAATATGACATTACTTAGCTTGACGCTCGCTCCGGGTTTACTACAATAAAACCCAGCCCCTGACGACCTTTCATCTCCCCCAACTGAAGTGCCATTAGCGTGGCCATATGCAATGCTAAATCCGTCTATCTCCTGTTCAGATGCCGTACCGTCAGATTTGAGCACATGATAACTGTTATCTTCGTAGTCAAATTGCTTTCCAAGATCTCCGCTCAGCACCGTCCGGTTAGTCCTCCAATTCCGACCCTCCTTAGAAGTTTCGTTGCCAGCAAAGCCACCATAAAGTGACATCCCGCCGGTTACTACAAACGACGCAGTTCTGTCTAGGATCGAAGTTGGCTTATACTCACCGTTCGCTACCCAAATCTCTTTATTTCCTGAAATGGATACCGCTGCTGTGAGCGCGGTCGTTAGTTCCGGGTAGGCATCCGTCCACGATGTCCCATTAGCTGCGCCTGTGGCACCCTTCTTTACATAAACTATCGTTTGCCCGCTCGCCGTCAGCGCCACAGCAAAGAACAATGCTGTAAGGCACTGCGCGCGAACCCGCTTAAAATTTTCCACAACACGCGCCGTGTCCGGTGCTAACGGGTGGGCCAAAGGCTGGAACCATTTCATAACGACTCAACTTGGTTAGAGGTTTACGAGACTTAGTCTCAAAAATTTCCAAAGGTCATCAGGAACAGGCCGCAAGTCGATGATTAATCGAAGCATCTGTGACTCTATGTAAAAAATCAACTTTTGCTGATGACCTTTCATGCGCGCTCCTCACTAAGGAATGAGAAGAAGTGTATCAACAAGAGCGTAATGCCCCTGTCAGACGCCATCCATGAAAACCTTTAGCCAATATTTCGGTTATACGATCCTTTTCTGTGTAAGTGCTTTTACTGCGCGGGCACAACTCGATACATTGCTGCGACAGGTACATAGCATCAGCGATTCCACAAAATCGCTGGAAGCTGCTGTGTTGCAGCGACTCGATTCGACAAAAGCGCTGCGCCTTGCTTCCGGTGCACAGGATACGGCAGCGTTCTATCAGCAAAAGATTGACTCCGTATCGAATTGGGTCAACGGACGAGTGGCTGGGCTGAAGAATGAATATGCTGATCAGGCCGGCAAAATTACCAGTGTTCAAAATAAGCTGCAGTTAAAACTGGACAGCCTGACACGTTTGTCACTTCCAAACAATGAAGTGATAGCAAAACTCGATAGCCTGGAACAAAAACTAGGTGGTCTCCAACAGGCATTTCAGACAAGCTTGTCTGAAACGAAGAATAAAGCCGTTCAAAAGCTTAATTCGATCAAATTTCCGCCAGAGCTAAAAACGCACGTGAGTGAACTTCAAACGAACATCACGCAAATAATCCCTGATCAACTTCCGGGAAATCTCTCGTTCGATGTACCGGGCCTCGACCACCTGACGACAAATCTGCCAAGCTTACCTACCCTAACGCCATCTTCCGATCTTTCAAATTCTATAAATCTTCCGAGCGGCTCCGCTTTACCAACTACGCCAATCAATACACCGTCTCAAAACTTACAAATTCCGAATACTGAGGAGTTGCCCCAACTATCGCGCGTGACCGCGGTGACGGACAAGGCAGACGGAACGATTAACAATTTGAAGGGCTTACAGGAACAACCCATTGACAAACTCGCCGAAAGCAAGCTTGCTGGCGTCACCGGGGTAAAAGAAATACAAAATCAAACCCAAATTGAAGGTGTCGGAGCCCTGCAATCGGAAAAGGCTTTGAAAGCCGAAATGGAGCGAAGGGTTCGCGCCGTCGCCGTAGATCATTTTAGTGAAAAGCAAGTCCAGTTAAAAGCGGCTATGGAAAAGATTGCCAAATACAAACAGAAATATGGCGAGATCTCCAGCGTCGCAGATCTAAGTAAAAAGCCTAAGGATCCCGTCAAGGAAAAATCGTTCTATGAAAGGGTTCTACCCGGAGTGAACTTTCAGGTACTAAAAAAAGGCGACGACATTCTTCTGGACGTCAACCCATACATCGGCTACAAGGTCTCGCGAAGATTTACTGCTGGCGCTGGTTGGAATCAACGAATGGGATACAACTGGGAACAAAAATCATTCAACTCAAATGCACGTATATTCGGTCCGCGAGCTTTCGGCGAGTACAACCTGACGAAAGGCTTTAGTCCGCGACTCGAAATAGAAGTCATGAACACGCTGGTTCCTCCCGCTACAGTAACTCATGGCGATCCCTATGAAAGGCGTTGGGTGGCCGGAGCATTTGCCGGAGTCAAGAAGCAATACAAAATCTCTGGCCAACTGCGTGGAACGGCGTCAGTCATGTTCAGACTTTTTGATCGCTATAGACAAAGTCCATACGGCGACGTTGTTAACGCTCGTTTTGGCCTTGAGTACACACCGAAACGAAGGAATGACAAGCGCAAAACTTAAGTTGGTTACACTGGCTCCCATGCCATATTGCCTGACATTCCGAATATCATCGTTGACGATCGAGACCAGTCGTTCCCCTACGTTGCCAGCCAGTTCAGTCAGGAGTTGCTCATTGAAATCAATCGCGGCAACTACGAACCCACATTCCAGTACTCTTCGTGCCCTGTCAAACATATCCAAAATTAAACTTACCTTAATAGCAACCCTTGCACTACCACATGAAAATTGTTGAACGCATTCTGTCGTTCGCTGGCTGGTCGATAATCATCGGCCTGTCGGTGTACTTCTTCTTAGAAAACATCGCGGTATATTTTATGGGATTCAGAAGCAGCATCTTTACCAGAAGCCCCGTATGGGTAGCACTGCATCTGATCGGTGGAAGCCTCGTCCTTATAACCGGTCCCCTACAATTTGCCAAATGGATACGGGCGCGCTATGTTAATATTCACAGGGTCTCTGGCAAGATCTACATCATCAGCGCATTCGTCGCAGGAGTTTCCGCACTGCGGCTTTCTATTGTCAGCCCTTGTGTTCCCTGCCGCGTATCGTTGTTCATTCTCGCGATGCTTACGCTAGGGACAACTTTCTCAGCGTGGTGGGCGATCAAGCGCCGGAACATCACCATTCATCGTCAGTTCATGGTGCGCAGCTACATTTGCGCCATCGCTTTTGTCGGTGTGCGAATTGGCGGTCTTGTGCCACTTGATTTCCTGTTCGGTCCAATACCCGACGCTACGTTCGATCGCACCGTGAACGAATACTTCTTCTCGTTTGTACCAATTATTGCCGGGGAGATTTTTATGATTTGGATCCCGTCCCTTCTGATCATCAAATCAAAGGAACGGATTACTCCTGAGGTCGGCTAGATGCCCCTTCACGCATCTCCGATTTGTTTAAACCCGATTTTCGTCATCGGCCCCGAAGCCGGCTCCAACAATTCCTTCATATAGTCAAAGATCACCTTGATGTCATCATCGTGCTGCATAAGGCTCTTTTCGAGCTTCTCGAGTTTCAACAAAATATCCTTGTGCGTAAGTACCGTCTCGCGCATCCTCGTGAATATCCTGATGATCCGGATATTTACATCCACCGCCTTGCGGCTGTTCAGTACGCACGAAAGCATGGTCACGCCCTGTTCCGTAAAACAGAATGGCGCATAACGCAAGCCCTGGATGTCGGCTGAGGTGGTCAGGTTCTCTTTGCCCCATCGCTTGAACTCTTTGCCGGTCATCTCAAACATAAAATCAGGCGGAAACCTCTCTGCATTGCGTCTCACGGCCTGCTTCAAAACTTTCGTATCGACGCCGTACAGTTCGGCCAGGTCACGGTCAATCATTACCTTCTGGTCACGCATGACGTAGATCTTGCCTATAATTATTTCGTCAGGAAGGGTCTTACTTTTAGCCATAGACATTCCGGTTAGAATAAAAATAGCACGCGTAAATTGGAGGTCACAGTTTGTGACCTCCAATTTACCTAACGCATTAAAAGCACGTTATCTTATATCCCATTGGGACCATCGCAGTACCGGATACAAATATGGGTTGAAATACTTTTTACGCCAAGCATCTGGCATCTCACGAGAAGGTCGTGACAGCGAATGTCAAAAAATTGGAGGTCACAAATTGTGACCTCCAATTTAGACGAAATACAGGCGATCAAAGGATAAGCAACTCCGCGTACAAATGGACTTCCTCCCGACGACCCGATCACCATTCTACCACCACTTCGTATGACGGAACCCCAATGCGGCTTCCCTTCCGAAAAAAAACCACCCAGAACTTTGATACATCGTAATTCTATGTATCTTTGATCTATGTATTCAAAAGAGCTCCTGAAGGGAACGCTCTCCGCCATTATTTTGAAGTTGCTGGCGGAGAACGAAAAGATGTATGGCTACGAGATCTCGCAGCACGTAAAGCTGCTGACCGACGGAAAGATTCATCTCAAAGACGGGTCGCTCTACCCTGCTCTTCAGAAAATGACCGCCGACGGACTGCTTACTTTTAAGGAAGAATATGTAGGCAACCGCGTGCGCAAGTATTACATGCTCACTAAAAAAGGAAAGACAGAAACCGTCGCCTACCTCGCGGAGCTGAAAGATTTCATGGCTACCCTGAATAAAATCGTTTTCCCTCAAATGAAGACCACGTGAGGTTGTCAAATAATCAGATAGAAATTATCCGCGCACAAATTGCGCGAAGCATTCACCTGCAGTCGTTACAGGATGACGTCGTTGACCACGTCTGCTGTATGCTGGAGGGTGAAGCAGCCCTCGAGGGTGAGTTCGAAGAGGCTGTTTACACGGCTGTGAACAACCTGGCGCCTTATGGGCTTCGGCAGCTCCAACGAGATACCCTGTTGCTATTAAACCATAAATATATCGTTATGAAAAAACTCTTGTATGTGCTGGGGCTGGTAACGGCAATCACCGCAAGCATGGGAATTACCTTCAAATTGCTGCACCTGAAGGGCGCCGATTTTCTACTCACGTACGGGTTACTCGCATTTACGTTACTGTACGTACCGCTGCAGGTAGTCGTGTGGTATCAATCAAATCCAAATACTCGCCCTTCCGAGAAACTGAAGATCCTGTTTGGCCTGCTCAGTGCAGTGCTGACCGGAGGCGCTGTTGTGCTTCGGCTCTTCCATATCAGCGGCCAGGCAATTGAAAATCTGTTTCTCGTCGGCGCGGTAGTTTTCAGTTTTGGTTTCCTGCCGATACAGTTCTTTAACCTGTATAAACGGGCAGTAGCCTGAACTTGACTTTATATGAGGCTTTCTGAAGATCAGGTTAACCTCATTCGCTCACGTCTGCAGAACGGTGGTATGCAATTGTCATCGCTTCAGGAAGACGTGCTGGACCATCTATGCTGTGTGCTGGAACACGGCGACTCATCTCTGGATTTTGAAGAGCGACTCGAGGACGCCATTAAGGAATTGGCACCGAATGGACTTAGCAGTCTCGAAAGGGAAACGCTATTCTTATTAAGTCACAAGCGATTAATCTATATGAAGAAAATCATGTATCTGGTGGGGCTCGGATCATCGATCAGCCTCGCGATGGGATTGTGCTTTAAGCTTTTGAACTGGCCTGGCGGAGATCAGTTGATTGTCTATGGCTTCCTTTCCTTCACACTTTTGTTCTTACCTATGATGACGATTGACCGGTTCAAGGTTAAGATACAAAAATCGTTGTCGGACAAACTTCGATTCGCGTTGGGTTCGATCAGTGCATTACTTGCCGGTGTGGCTGTGCTCCTGAAGATGCTTCATTTGTCTGGGGGAGATCATCTGTTGCTGATTGCTGCGGTGGTGTTCAGCTTTGGATTTCTGCCGTTTCTGTTCTTTACCAATTATCGCAAGGCGGTCGAGCAACATTTTTAGGACGGTGTTTGTATCCTTTCAGAATTTCGATCGGAGCGCTACGTTTACATTTAGTGATTTACATTTTGCAGTTATAATGTCCAATGTAAAACACTAAATGTAAAAGTGACGCTTTTCTAAATATTCCGCATTAGATGAAGCTCCTTAGCCTCTGTATGATGGATTCCGCTTGACGAACCTGCTTACCATCCTACAAACACATCGATTCTAAAACAGTGCACGAAGATCATCCAACGGAAGCACCTCGCGCGGACTCCCCTGGTTTGTAATGACTCCCTGCTCTATCACCAGTACACGGCTCGCTAAACGCGCCACTTCTGTCACATCGTGTGTGATGAGCAGCGTTGTCATCCGATGCTGTTCATGGATGGATTTGATGTATTGCTGCATCCTGATGCGCAGTGCTGCGTCCAGGGCAGACGTTGGTTCGTCCAGCAATAGTACCTTCGGTCGCCGCGCCATGGCCCGGGCCAGGGCCACCCGCTGCTTTTGTCCGCCGGACAACAGCGCCGGTTTCACGTTTGTCATTGGCATCAGTTCCATTACCTCCAATAGTTCATCTACGTTGGAAGAGGGTTGATCTTTCTTCAATCCATAGGCAATATTTTCCCGCACCGTCATGTTGGGGAACAAGGCGTGATCCTGAAAAACAACACCCACATCGCGCTGTTGCGGCCGGACATTTATCCCTTTGGCATGATCAAACCAGCATTCGCCGTTGACCATTATCGAGCCAGAGTCAGCGGCAAGCAGCCCGGCAATTATCCGTAGGGCACTGGTCTTGCCGGCTCCCGACGGACCAAACAAGGCAAGCAGTTCTCCATCAGCAATCGTGAATTTTAACGCCATCTCTATGCGCCCCGAGCCGGCATGCAATTGCTTCTGAATGTTCACGGTCATCATGGACGAAACAGGTTATTGGAGAAGCGTTGATTGATGGTATAGACGGTGAGCAGGATAGCAAAAGAAAAAGCCAGCAGAATTCCCGCGTAGGCATTGGCAGCACCGTAGTGCATCGCCTGGACTTCGTCGTACAGGGCAATGGACACGACCCTGGTCTCCTCCGGGATGCTTCCACCGATCATAAGCACGACACCGAACTCTCCGATGGTGTGGGCAAAGGCGAGAATGGTACCCGTGATCAGTGCCGCTCGCATGTTAGGGAGCAGCACGTGTATCAACGTATCGAACCGTCCCTTACCCAACGTGTATGAGGCGTCGATCAGGGCAGTCGGAATCATCCGGAATCCTGACTGAAAGGGCTGCACCATGAATGGCAGACTATAGACAACAGAGGAAATAACGAGTCCCGGAAACGTGAACACCAGCCGAAGGTCGAACGTCCGATCCAGGAAACCACCAAAAGCACGCTCCGGGCTGAAGGCAAGCAGCAAGTAAAATCCGAGAACCGAAGGCGGAAGAATGAGGGGAAGGCTCACCAATGCTTCTATGACGGGCTTGAGTTTGAATGACGAATAGGCCAGCGCGTAGGCAATGGGCAGACTAATCACAAAAAGAATGACCGTCGAGAACAGCGCCAGCTTGAGGGTGAGGATGAACGGTGCAGGATCGACCATGTTTGCCGACGACCTATTTCGGATCGCTGAAGCCAAAATAGGTTAAAATCGCTTTCGCGCGCGCGCCCAGCACAAATTCCTGAAAGGTCCGGGCGTCGGGATTGCCAGCGGCCTGTTTCAAAATGACGACAGCTTGCTCCAGTGGCTGGTGGTTGGTCTCGGGTATCAGGAAGTACTTGCCCTGCGGCTTCATCGCAGGTGACAACGCGAGAGACAGGGCAATAATACCTGCGTCTGCCGCGCCCGTTGTAACAAACTGCGCCGCCTGCGATATGTTCTCGCCGTACACGAGCCTGGCCGAAACCTGGTCGTAAATGTTCGCCTGTTTCATGGCTTCGACGGCGCGACGTCCATAGGGTGCGTGTTCGGGGTTGGCGATGGCAATTTTTTTGATTTGTTTGTCGACCAGCGATTTCATGCCGGCCGTGTTAGGATCGAGGCGCTTGCTCCAGATGACGATGCGCCCCCGCCCGTACTTCTGTATTGGCTGCCCGGTCTTCCCGAGGGTTTCCAGCTTTTCGGGGTAAGCTACGTCAGCCGAAAAGAACATATCGAAAGGTGCGCCGTTGGAAATCTGTTCAAAGAATTTGCCGGACGATCCGTATGTGGCGGTGATCGCCACGTTTTGGTGCGTGGATTGGTAGGCGGTGATGACGGAATCCAATGCGTATTTCAGGTCGGATGCCGCTGCCACCATGAGCTTGCGTGGTTGCGAATACAACGGTGTGGCTACCCACCATAACACGCAACACAACAGCAGGACCTTCATGACCGAATAATGAGATGAACCACGCATAACATCAGTTTTAGTCGCGGGCGAATTGGACCTTTATACTCCTGATCTCTCTGATCCAGCGCGCCTGTTTTTTATCGGCTGGATTTACGAGCCGAAAGGGTCCCTCTCCTTTCGGCAAGGGTTTGCCATCGACCATCGTGGCCAACAGCACCATGTCGCTGGTAAACTCCGGATCGAGCTCGGGCAGCGCGTACAAGACCTGGTAGTTATCTGCTGCCGTTACCAGCACATACTTGGCGAGGTTCTCTCCGCGCAATTGTCCGCCTAGCGTTACGCCCGCCGCCTTAAGCACCTCC
>DATHKA010000342.1:0-2171 GCA_035489615.1 Chryseolinea sp. | reverse complement strand
GTCATGCACCATGCACCAGGCAAAGGTGCCCAGGAGCACCACGAGCAGCAATACTCGAACGAGAACGTGCAGGGTGAAATGTTTAGATACCATAAGTCTCCATTCTTCGATACAATGCGCCCCGCGATAGCCCGAGCTCCTCTGCTGCGTGACTGATATTCCCACCGTGCTTTGCGATCGCCCTGCGGATTGCCCACTCCTCAATTTTCTCCAGATTTAATCGCTCGAATGCGAACGCACCCGCCTGCTGTTCTCGACCGAGCCCGAAATCCTGCTCCGTCAACTTGTTTCCATCACTCATAATGACGGCCCGTTCAATGGCATGTTGCAACTCGCGAACATTACCCGGCCAGGCGTACTGTAGTAGCGACGCCATCACCGTTGCAGGAATCTCGATTTGCAGCTTTTGATATTTCTGCCCGAAACGCATGAGAAAATGATTCGCCAACAAGGGCAGATCTTCCGTCCTCTCAAACAAGGAGGGCAAAGTCATCTCCACTGTATTCAGGCGATACAATAGATCCTCGCGAAAAGTGCCCGTGGTCACCATGGATTTGAGGTCACGATTCGTTGCCGCGAGGATGCGAACATCCAGGTCGATGGCTTGATTCGTTCCCAGTCTCACCACTTTCTTGTGCTGCAACACGGTCAATAGTTTGGCCTGTAGCCCAAGGGATAGATTGCCAATTTCATCGAGAAAAATGGTGCCGCCGTTTGATGCTTCGAAACGCCCCACGCGATCTTCGCGTGCGTCGGTGAACGCTCCTTTGCGGTGACCAAACAATTCGCTTTCGAAAAGGGTCTCGCTGAGCGAACCGACATCGACACTCATGAATACGCCTTCGGCCCGCAAGCTCCGTGCATGTATTTCCCGTGCCACCACTTCTTTACCAGTTCCGTTTTGACCCAGTATGAGCACCGATGCTTCCGTAGGCGCTACTTTGTCAATGGTCCGTAGGATCGCTCGAATGGATTCTGAGTTGCCTAAGAGCGGCTCGTGATGATTGAGGACAGTTACCAGGGACTTCTGTTGCGACTTGAGTTGGCGCACCTTTTTCTTTTCCTGACTGACAACATTGGCGGCCCTTACCGTCGCCAGCAACTTTTCGTTCTGCCAGGGTTTAACAACAAAGTCGAGCGCACCTTCGCGTATCGACTCGACGGCCACCGATATATCTGCAAAAGCAGTCATCAGAATCACTTGCGTATCGGGCGAAAGAGCCACGATCTTTCTCAGCCAGAACAGGCCCTGATTGCCTGATGTATCACCCTGTCGGAAGTTCATATCGAGAACCACCACGTCGGGTTGCTCGCGCTCGAGCAACGCCGGAATGCGTTCAGGGTTGTTTACAGCCTGGACGTGCTGAAAATGAGATTCCAGCAGGAGGCGTATGGACAACAATACAAACTCGTCGTCGTCGACGATCAATATGCTTCCGTGGGACTTGGCCATGATCTGTGTTCGAATGACGAAAGTATTCACCCACTCCGAAAAAACCGCGCAAAGTGCCCATAATTGGACAGTAGTCATTCTACAAATGGTCAGCTATCGGTGGGAAAGACATAGAAAATTGGCTGCCGGGGCGCAAAAAGGGCCTTTGGAGGAATGGCACTACCTTCGTAACAGCAAGGCAAACACCATCAAAAATGGTCACGCACAACCTTCTTATTATCCTGCGAAACTTCAAGCGTTTCAAGAGCTCCTTTCTCATTAATCTGCTGGGTTTGTCAACCGGTCTTGCCTGCGCCCTGCTGATTTACCTTTGGGTGCGCGATGAAATAATGATGGATAAGTTCCACGCTGCCGGCGACCGATTGCTGCAGGTAATGGAATTCCAGCAGAATTCTGAAAACAGCATTCGTGTGACGAACTCTACGCCGGGCCTACTGGCTGAAAAGCTCACCAGCGATGTGCCGGAGGTCGAATATGCAGCCATGGTTACTCCCTACTACTGGTTTGAGCCTTTCCAGGTTGGCTATAAGGATAAGCGTGTCGCTACGAGAGCGCTATACGCAAGCAAGGATTTCTTCAGGATGTTTTCATTTGATCTGATGATCGGTCCCGCCGAGGACGTGTTAAGGGACAAGCAGTCAGTAGTACTTTCTGAATCAACGGCACGCGCATTATTCGGTGATGCGAGTGACGCTGTGGGAAAATCCGTTGAAGTGGA
>DATHKA010000341.1:0-33042 GCA_035489615.1 Chryseolinea sp. | reverse complement strand
GATTTCTATGACCGATGCTGTATAATTCTGGTAATGCACCTGCTCCGGTAACGGTTGGATTTCCGGGTGCCGGCTGCCCGGTCGTGGTAATCCGAATAATTTTGCCGAGCGCGGCGGTAACTGATTGCGCCAAGAGCCGTGTATCTGGATTGGAACGTTCGCCTGTGCTCACGAGTAAATTTCCATGTGAATCAAACAGGATGCGGCCACCATAATGAGCGTTGCTATTCGCTGCCGGAACAGCACGGTAGATGACAGTAGCACTTTCAATACTGGTCTCACTGTCGGAAAGTCTGCCCTTAGCAACTGCCGTTAATGTACCTGCCGCTATTTGCTCGGAAAAGACCCAATAGACCATCCTGTTGGTGGTGAATTGTGGATCGATACATAAGCCAAGCAGTCCTCCCTGACCCGATGAATTCACAGCCGGAATTCCGGTTATAGGACTCCCCACGGCACCTGCGGAAGTCACAATTCGCAATTGTCCGCCTTTTTGTGTTATCAACAGCCGCCCATCCGGGAGACTGGTTATGCCCCAGGGTGCGCTCAATGCTGATGTAACAATAGTTGCACGAATGGCAGTAGTGGTTTGTACTCCGCCAATTCTTGTTTGACCCACGAAGGCAGGTGCGTAATTGGTATTTGGGGAATTTGTTTCCACCGGTGTACCAATCTCCGAACCCGTCCCGTCGTCCGTATCATCAGTGATGTCATCGTCTCCACCCGAACATCCGATAACGGCGGTCAGAAAGCAGAGGAAAATCGGCAAAAGATATCTTGGATTTTTCATTGTGAAGTTCATGTAGAGATCTGTACAATTTTTGTTCCAGCATCGCGCTCCACTTCAATTCCTTTTCAGAAAACTCAGGACCTTATTCCGAACGTCTTCAGTATTGGGCTACGGTTTTTCAACAGCCTTCTCGATCACATCCAATCTTGCTTTCCTTTGGTCCGGACCATTGATTGCCGACCCATCTGCCTGAACTCGAAGACTTCATTCTTTTTTGGATCGCAGAAAGGCCACTTCGGAAGGTCGGCTAAGGAACCTCCGTTCTTACTTTCATTTCCATCTTCATTCTAAATTATTAGACTATCACGCGCATTTTAAATATCAGTTTCGAGATATGATTGCTGCAAATACTTTCCGGGCAGCATCAGCTGCTGTTTTGCTCACAGAGTGTTCAAACAGTACCAATACTTCTTCTACTTGATTCTTTGTGAGACCTTGCCTCATCGCCAGCGCCATATGTGAGCCAAGCATAGGCTCAACTCCGCCAATAGAGATAAGCGCGGACACGGTGGTTAGTTCGCGATCGGCAAAATTCAAGACGTCTCTCGAGAAAATGTCCGCGAACAAATGCTCCTTAAGAAATCTATCTATCTCATGGCTAAAGGCACCATAACCGCTTGTTGGTTTTTCTATCGGATCGTCTATCGGACGGCCATCAAGCTTTGCGAGGTTCTTCCATCCGGTCTCATACTTGTTCGTATCGTTTGGAAGGGGGGTTTTGGTAGAGCGATTTTTGTGACCCACCTGCGGTTTGGTGTCGTTTACCTTCGATGAACAACACAATGAAACAAATACACTTAATGTTTGATCACATGAGAGTCTCGCACACTGCTAAATGTCAGGGCCAACAACTTCCAACTGTTTTCTTGTTTTTTAAAGACTTCGGTAGCCGTAAATTCAGTTGACACTTCACCGCCCCGGACGACAGCCTGCAAGGTGATACGGCTCCAAAGGATAGCCGTGTCGTCAAACACCTCTACTGCTACATCGGGGACATCCGTCTTCTTGTACCAAATGCTTCCGGTTTTAATTATTTCGAGCTCCTCGTCCTTTTTCCATGTCCCACTCATGTGGACAAATTTTGACTTATCGTGAAATAACGGTGCGAGCTTGTCTACATTTTTATCGGCCATCCACTGCCATTTTTCTTTGGAGAGGTTTATGAGTGCCTGTTCTTCGTTAGTGTGGCTTTTGGCACCCGGGGTTTGGGCGTATGATGACGTTACACTCATCACTAACAGGCAAAGGCCGACCATTGATACTTTCATGGATTTACAGTTGACTTGTGACCAGAATTCTCTGGCCGATCTTGTCAAACAATTTAGATGTCGCGTCAGCGGTTATTCCAGGATCAAATCCGCCTATGGTAGGCGCCATCTGCCGAAAATATTGATTGAGCGTTTCGGGATCTTTCGCATAATGCCTTATCCTTTTGTTCTCTGTCTCCTTCAGATTTTCGTTTGTAGAACTCATGCACGTATATAGCACTTCGCCCTTCTCAATATGGATACAACACAAAGGTGTTTCCGTTTCAAATCATGACGCTTATACAGATTACTGGTTTACTTACCAATTTCACTGATCTGAGGTGGAAATAGAAGGAAAACAGACCAGAACACCTTAATTTTAAGCTAAAGTCCGGGAGTTTATGGAAGAGATATTAAAGTTTGATACGGTCAGCCAGTACAACGATTTTAATAAAAACGAGACGCTACATCCGCTTGTGGGAGTTGTCGATTTGTCTCAGGCTGCTCCGAGAAAACTGAGACGACTGAGTTACGGTTTTTATACGGTCTTTTTGAAAGAGATTAAATGTGGTGATCTGAGATATGGTTGTAGTAACTACGACTATGATGAGGGTACACTTGTATTTCTTGCACCCGGTCAGGTTATCGGCTCGAATGGTGACGACTACTACCAACCGCAAGGTATGGCGCTGGTCTTTCACCAGGACTTTATTCATGGGACGTCACTGGGACGTCACATTAACGATTATACGTTCTTCACATACGCCGTTAATGAAGCCCTGCACTTATCAGAGCGCGAACGGCAGATTATTCTCGACTGCTTTTCAAAAATCAGGTATGAACTCGAGCATGGTGTTGATAAGCATAGCAAGAAGCTGATCGTTACCAATATTGAACTGTTTCTGAATTATTGCGTCCGGTTTTATGATCGCCAATTTATAACACGTGAGAATTCTGTCAAAGGTGTTCTGGCGCGATTTGAAGCCTTGCTTAATGATTTTTTTCTGTCTGATAAACCGCAGACTGTAGGTCTTCCGTTGGTTTCATATTGTGCCAATGAGCTCAATTTGTCGGCGAACTATTTTGGCGATCTAATCAAGAAGGAGACAGGTAAATCAGCGCACGAATTTATTCAATTGAAATTGATTGATGCTGCAAAAGAAAAGATCTTCGATGTTAACAAGTCGTTAAGCGAAATTGCTTACGAGTTGGGATTCAAGTATCCTCAGCACTTTACAAGGGTGTTTAAGCAACATGTCGGTGTGAGCCCCCTGGAGTATCGGAGTTCTATGAATTGATGAGATCATGTAAATATTAACCTTGCCTAAACGACATTCGATCGGGCAGGCATCAACATCTCTTTTTCCTGGTAGTACGGTCCGGCACAGGTCACCCACTCCGGATACGCCGACAACTGTTTACTGTAAGGGTATACGCGGCTTAACCATCCAGCAGTGTCCGGCACCCATCTATATCGATCATCAGCGGCTCTGTCAAGAATTACTGTGCGGTATCGTCGTCGGGAACGGTATAGTACAGGATGGGTGAGGTTGCAGGGTGCCTTAATTTTAGATAAAGCTGTTGGAGTAAGACCGTCCTTTCGCGTGAGGAAAGCGACGTGAAAGTATTGTGGGTCATTGGTCGTGTTCACTCAGTAATAGTATAATCTATAGTGCCTGTTATCATCTGGATGCTGTTTTAAACAGGACCCACAGAACTCTATTGTCCACGTTATTCTGAAATCCTAACCTATGACATATGAAAAACTACTACCAAATTCTGAAGCGACTGCTGCTGCTCTTGATTGCTATTTCAAGCCTGATCGATGCCTATTCGCAGGGGAGAACCGTTAAGGGAAAAGTCACGGCTCACGACGACGGTTCGGGCATTCCGGGGGCAAACATTTTGGTAAAAGGTACTACAACGGGTACCGTCAGCGATGTGAATGGTGAATTCACCTTATCAGTTCCCGATAATAGCACGTTGGTGGTGTCCGTTATCGGATACTCAACACAGGAGATACCTGTGCTTGAAAAAGCAGTGATCGATGTAGCCATGATGGCCGATGTCACCAGTTTACAGGAGATAGTCATAGTGGGCTATGGCACGCAATTGAAAAAGGAAATCACCGGATCCGTGCAGACGGTCTCAGAAAGAGAGCTGAGAGACCTGCCTGTCGCGCAGATTACTCAAAAGATTCAGGGTCGACTGGCTGGTGTTCAGATTAATCAAACCACCGGTAAGCCCGGTCAGGGGATGTCGGTGAGAATTCGCGGACAACTCTCTGTCACGGGGGGCAGTGATCCGCTCTACGTGGTGGACGGATTTCCGATAACGGGAAATATTGGCTCGATCAATCCCGACGAGATCGAAGATATCACGGTATTGAAAGATGCCGCATCCACATCCTTGTATGGGTCCAGAGCAGCGAATGGGGTAGTCCTGGTCACGACAAAAAAGGCAAAAATCGATCAGACCAATATCAGTTTCAGTGCGTACGCTGGCGTCGCGAAAGTGCCCCAGAAGGGAAGAATCGATATGATGGACGCTGAAGAATTTGCCACGTTCAAAAAAGAGTTTTATGAAGATGCCGGCCTGGCCGTTCCGGAAGCATTTCAAGACCCATCGCAGTATGCCGGCAAGAACAATGATTGGTACGATGCCTTGCTGCAAACTGCACCGATCCAGAATTATAACCTGACCATCACATCGAATAAGGGTAAAATGAGCACGGCTTTAGTGGCCGGCGTATTTAATCAGGAGGGCGTTGTGTTGAATACAGATTACAAGAGATATTCTCTCCGTATTAATACAGCGTATGCTGCGTCCGATAAAATAAAGATCGGGTTCAATATGGCGCCGACGCTTATTTACGATAATACACCGAGAACAGATGGAGACAGGGGCACGGGTATTCTTTTCAATGCGCTGCATACCTGGCCGATCATGCCGATTTACGAAGAGAATGGCGAACTGACCTCCTTCAACCGGTATCCAGCTAATACAGGAAATATCTTTGCGTATGCCAACTGGGTTAGATCGGCGGAGGAATTGACTAACGAAACGGAACAATTGAATTTGCTTTCCAACGCATACATAGAATACAAGCCTGTCAAAGGATTGACCTTGAGGTCTACCATGAACGCTGAAATACAGAATTCAAAGTTTTTCTTTTTCAATCCGTCCACAGCCACCAGCCAGATCAACGTTCCCATTCCGACGACGGCGGTTTCTATTCGTGAAAACACAGAAACTTTTGTTTGGCTGAATGAAAATCTGGTTACATATGCCAGGAACTTTGATGATCATAGCTTTGAAGTTTTGGGTGGGTTTACCAACCAACATTTTAAGCGCGACAGAACGCGGATTCAGGCTGATACCTATTCCGACGACAGGCTACCTACCATTCAGGGAGCGATTAACATAAATCGTGCGCAGACAAACAGTGGTGTAGACGAATGGGCCCTCACATCTTTCCTGGCAAAGCTTACCTACAATTTCAAAGGCAAATATTTGATGACGGCTGCAGTCCGTACCGACGGTTCCTCCCGGTTCGGTGAGGACAATCGTTGGGGTACCTTTCCATCCGCTTCAGTCGGCTGGGTGATGTCTGATGAGTCATTTATGACGGGCCTCAAATCAGTGTCGTTTGCAAAAATCAGAGCGAGCTATGGGATAACAGGCAATAACAACATTGGTAACTACACACAGTATGCGCTTGTCAACAATACGGTAAACGCAGCCTTCGGCAATAACGTCGCCGCAGGAGCAGTAGTCACAACGTTGTCGAATAGCAACCTGGGATGGGAAACAACGGCGCAATTTGATGTCGGACTGGATTTGGGCCTGTTTAACGACAGAATTCAATTCGTCTACGATTTTTATTCTAAGAAGACCACCAATTTGTTGTACAGCGTGCAGATCCCGCAAGAATCCGGGTTTACGAATTTCAACGACAATATTGGTCAGATCGATTTCTGGGGGCATGAGTTTGCAATTAATACACTCAATACTATGGGCAGGCTGAAGTGGACGACGTCAGCAAATATCTCGTTCAACCGCAATGAGGTTGCTTCGCTGGCTGACGGTATCGACAGGGTTTATGGCACATTCCATATTACGAAAGTGGGACATCCATTCGGTCAGTTCTATGGACACATTGCCGATGGCGTGTATATGAATGCTGCAGATCTTGCCAGCAGCCCTCAGGTTCCAGGTCGCTCAACGGTGGGCAGTATTAAGTTGCGCGATATAAATGGTGATGGCATTATCACCAATGGCGGAAATGATGACGATCGGGCTATTATGGGTAGCCCGTTCCCGGACTTTGTCTACGGAATTACGAATACGTTGAGTTATGGTGGCTTTGATTTTACGGTTGTCGCTTCGGGCTCCCAGGGAAATGAACTTTTGGTACGGCATATCTACAGCACGGCAAACCTTGATGGGGTGTTCAATTTGGTGGATGGTGTGAAATACCGCTTTAGGTCGGAAGAAAATCCGGGAAAAGGATTTTATGGAACCACCGTGGGAGGTGGCAACGTGACCGGTATTGAACGAGATTGGGTGAACAGCCGCTTCGTAGCAGATGCTTCATTCTTCACCATCCGAAACATTACACTCGGCTATAGCTTAGGCGCCGTTAATAAGTTCTTCAAGTCGGCGCGTATCTATGGCTCTGTACAGCAAGCCTTTGTATTTACAAATTATTGGGGCGGACCAAATCCTGAGACCAGCGCACAAGGGGACGGAAATGGAGACGGCGGCAATTTGAATCAGGGTCTTGACCTTTCCAATTTTCCCGTGCCTCGTACTTACACCATTGGGGTAAACTTGAATTTTTAGAGGCGTGGTACACCCTATAGATAACACAATCGACAAGCTTAAAAGAATCCAACAGATGAAAACAAAAATATTATTGATATGTCTGCTGTCGGGGGTTTTAGCCGGCTGCGACGACTTTCTGACAGTTTATCCGGAGACTTCACTTAGCTCAGCGACTTTCTTCACGAGGGAGGCTGACTTTGTGCAGGCCGTTAACGGTGCCTATGTGCCCCTTCGGGCCATTGCAAATGATAGAGCTTGGCTCCTGGGTGAAATGCACTCCGACAATACCTATTATTCCCGCAATGTTCTTTTTGGAGCCACTGAACAGCAGGAAGACATCGGTGACTTTGCCATTCCTGAAGCTCAGGGAATAACCTCCAATACACACGTGCTGAATCAGTATCGGTTGGATTACCAGATCATTGCACGGGCGAACCAGGTGTTGGCCTCCATTGACAATGTGGAGTTCGACGCTGCTTCAAAGAATAACTTAAGAGGGCAAGCGCTTTTTCTCCGGGCCTACGCGTATTTTGAACTGGTACGTTACTTTGGAAAAGTTCCGTTGCACCTGGCGCCCGTACCTAATCGCGAGGAAGCGGCGTTGCCGTTGTCGGAAGTAAACGATATCTACAATCAAATTATAGAAGATGCGACAGCATCCATTCCACTACTGCTTCCCAAGTCAACACAAGAACCAGGCAGGGCAACGTCGGGTGCGGCGCGAACGCTGCTGGCTAATGTATTTATCGTTCGTGAAGAATGGGCAAAGGCCGAAGCGCTATTGCAAGAAGTGGTGCTGAGCAATGAGTATTCATTGGTCTTCAACTACACCGATGTATTTTCTACGTCTACGGCTAATAAAAATAATGTTGAATCCGTTTTTGAGGTACAGTTCATTGAAGGTTCAGCCGGTCTTAATGGAAGCTTTCTGTACAATTTTATGCCTCGGCCGATGAGCCCGGAAGAATTGGTGACGATCACGGGGACTTCCAACCCACAGCCACTGGACGGCGAAGGAAACAATACGCCGACGCCTGATATCATAGCTGCCTATGAACCGGGAGATAAAAGAAAAGATGCTTCGATAGGTTATATAACACTGAGCGGGAGTTTCAGAACTGACAAGGTATATCCGTACATCAAGAAATATGCTAAAACGCACTCGTTACATGGTAACCACGGCATGAACTGGCCCATCTACAGATACTCGGAGGTACTCCTGTTCCTGGCTGAAGCCATGGCCAAACAAGGGAAAAATGGGAGCGGCCCTTTAAATCTTGTGCGTCACCGCGCTGGCCTGCTCGATGCCCAGGGTGATATCCTGCAAGCGATCTACCAGGAACGAAGAGTGGAACTGGCATTCGAAAACAAGCGATGGTTTGATCTGGTGAGAACAGGCAAGGCTGTCGAAACGATTACGGCATATGGTAATAGAATCAAATCAAATCCTGAAGACTATTACTATCCGCCCGGAGCTACACCCCGGAGCAATGCCTTCAGCAATATAACGGAGCTTTATGCCCTTCCTGCCGACGAAGCGGCGTTGAGTCCTTATTTTTGATTTCTTAATGGCCGGCTTCTGAATGAAGCCGGCTGTTTTTGCCGTGGCACGGCCATCTCCGTCCCGGCAATTCATGACCTTCATGCTCTCCATACCTTATTTTTCCACCGTTGCACCAATGTCCTTCTTGAGTGGCGCCGTGGCGTAAAACATCAGTTCACGCTTTATTTTTTCCCTCAAAAATTCCCGACGGGCCTTGGAGTCGTCAAGACCAAAGAGAAGCATATCACTATGCGTTGCGTTAATGCGTAGGCAGATATTCCGAAAAATTCCATTGAAGTCGTGTTTCCCTTGCGAGTAACAAAGAAGGTCGTTGAGCTCAGCGTCGTCCGAATTAAAGACGATATCCGCTATCTCGGCTTCTGACAGTAAATCTTCACGCTTCATATTGTGCTCACAGCGCTGAGCCATCATGCCCCAAAACAGTATCGAGCTGTTTTTGTGTAATCAAAATGTACGATCCGTCCCTTTGTTTACAGAGAGCAATCGGCACTTTTGCCTGGAGTTTTGAAATTTCGTCCACTTCTGATGCCACATTTTCGGTTGTGCGATTTTCCAGGAAGTCGAAGTCTTCATATGCGTCCTGCGCAACGAATTTGATCAACTGAACATCGACGTCCGTCAGGGTAATGCTGATTTTCTTCATGTCGGTGCGTTTTGATGTACAAATTTACAGCACCGGAATAAAAAAGGTTAGCCAGCAACTTTATTTTTTCGTGACGCGTGGTTAAACAAATAGTCACCGCTGAGGAACAGGTGTGACTCCCTTTACCCAACTTTCGTCGTGTATGAAGCAATTTTGCGGTGCTGCCGACGTTCCCTAAGCCAGGACACCCGGCTAACAGGATGAGTTAAATGGCTAAGAACGCTAGCAACTACATTCTTTGGGCCGTACGCCAAAGAAAAAACCGTTGTCAACTATGATGAAAAACATTTTTACCCTTCTGGTCATCGCAATGATGGCATTTTCATGCTCAGACGATTCTTCCGAAGACCGGGTCCAGGTACCCTTTGAGGGAGAATATCACCCGGTCTCCTTTGCGATCGGATCCGGAGGAACCGAATATCTGGTGAACGATTGTACAAACGACCTCCGTGAATTTTCAGGCGAGCTCGAAGAGTATATTCTGGGCAACCTCACGATAGGTCGTCTCAATGCCGATTGCCAAAGCTGCGGAGAATTCAGCGGACCGTACAGCTGGTCTTCACGATGTGATGCGACCTACCATAACGGCATTTGGAAGACCACTGAATATGGCGCAACCATGTCTTTTCGTCCAGATTTCTCAACGGATTCAACCCTGAATTTCACGGCAGCGTCGCCAGTCGGGTACTGGAAACTTCGCTTTGATAAAGGCGAAGAGTTCATCGTTATTAATTATACGATGAAGAGAAACTAAGAGAGCGCCGGCAACTTTTGCGGCGCTCTATGAGAAAATGTGGTCAGCGAACTAACCGCCGTCAATTCGTTGATACCAGTGCGCTATCACAAAAAAAAACGTACGGTACAACATGTAGCTAAGCCACAGTGAACCAATGGATTATGCCGAGCATAAACGTACAGGTATTTTTGCTACGGCGCACTAGTTGCCTTCACTCCAGGGAGGCGTGATTCCATTCATTCTGGCATAAGCGATCAATTGTCCCAGGTGTTCGTTGGAATGACCCAGAGAAATAAGAATGGCGCTCATGCCCGTATATTCACCCGGAAATGGAAACTCGATCTTAGTGGAGAGCCCGGCATCTTTTGCGTTTTTAACGGCGTCTATTATGGCATCGTAGGAGCGCTTTAGTTCCTTTTCAATGGCATCTTTCGCCACCAGGTCTTTCTCGATGGTTTCCATCTTTACATCTGCCGGAATTTTACCACCCAGCTTTGAAGCAAAGAAGTAGTTTGCTGAGACGATGTGGGCACAAACAGCGGCTACTGAGCGCACATCCTTCTGTGGTGAATAGGAATACTTGTCGGCGGGAATGGCCTTGGCAAGCTGCATAACGTGGCCTGATACATAGGTCAGGGAACCTGCAGATTCTTTCTGAAACTGACCCTGGCAAAAAGCCAGTGTCGTGAACAACAACGCGAAAGCGGTAAGTGTGTATTTCATTGGGATAAATGTTTAAGGTTTATAAAGGTAGGAAAAACGTTATGGATGATGGTTGCCCATCGGCCTTCTTCGTATGGAGGTACGGGTTTTCCAGCCTGCTATTTGGCTAATGACGGGCTCTTCTTTGCATTTCTTCAAATTCATTTTTGAATATTTATTTGGTGATTCTGGGCAAGGTTAAGAATTTAAGCTGGCGAAGTCGCCATCTCAAATTCAAACAGCAGTTGAAACCATGAAGCAGGAATTCATTCAAATCAGAGGTGCACGCGAGAACAACCTCCGCAATATTTCCCTCAGCATTCCCAAACGGAAGATTACGATTTTCACGGGAGTTTCGGGATCAGGTAAGTCGTCCATCGTTTTTGATACCATCGCGACGGAAGCACAACGTCAGCTCTACGAGAACTTTACTATGTTCGTGCGCAATTTTCTGCCACGATATGCGCCACCACAGGCCGACGCCATCGAGAACCTCAGTATGCCGATCGTGGTGGATCAAAAGCGCCTGGGAGGTGGTTCACATTCTACCGTAGGGACTATTACGGATATCGCACCCGTTTTACGTCTCCTGTATTCGCGCGTGGGTAAGCCTTACGTCGGATACTCGAATGCTTTCTCATTCAACGATCCGCAGGGCATGTGTCCCGAATGCAATGGCCTGGGAAAGAAGATGGGCGTGATCGCCGACTCATTTGTCGATATGAATAAGTCGCTGAATGAAGGGGCCGTCCAGGTCTCCGTGTTCGCTACCTGGGAAAATTCGATGTACGCGAGTTCGAACTTGTTCGACAATAACAAGAAGTTAAAAAAATTCACGGCCGAAGAAATGGACCTGCTCCTCCATAGCAAGCCGCGGAAGATAAAGATGCGCTTCGGGGGAGGGGAGATGAACATCACCTACCAGGGGATTATTGAAAAGTTTACAAAGGCGTTCATCAAGCGTGATCTGAAGACCATGTCGGAACGAACGCAAAAGAAAGTGGCGCCATTCATTGGACTGCGGACGTGCCCTTCGTGCAAAGGGGCCCGGTTAAATCAGGCCGTACTGAATTGTAAAATCGAAGGAAGGAATATTGCAGACCTGTCATCACTTGAGATAACCGAGTTGATCGGCATTCTTGAAGCGATTCATGAACCAGTAGCCGCACCGATGTTATTAACGCTGAAGGAGAGGCTTCAGCACCTGGTGGATATCGGGCTCGATTATCTCAGTCTCGACCGCGAAACGAGCACACTCTCCGGCGGCGAATCCCAACGCATTAAAATGGTAAAGCACCTTAGCAGTAGCCTGGTAGATGTGATGTATATCTTTGACGAACCAAGTGTCGGACTTCACCCGCGCGATGTCCATCGGCTCAATGATCTGCTGGTGAAACTTAAGGATAAAGGAAATACGGTCATCGTGGTGGAGCATGATCCGGACGTTATCAAAGTTGCCGATCATATTGTGGACGTAGGGCCACAGGCCGGAAGTAACGGAGGTATGATCATGTTCGAAGGTACATTTGACGGATTGCTGAAGTCTGGCACATTGACCGGCCTGCATATGAAGCAGGCTTCCTCGATCAAGAAGAGCTTTCGTGGCGCCACGGGTACGCTACTGGTAACTAATGCGAAAGTGAACAACCTGCAGGGCGTGAGCGTGAATATTCCGAAGGGGATAATGACGGTCGTCACGGGCGTTGCGGGCTCGGGAAAGAGCTCGCTGATCCATCACGCGTTCCTGAAGCAACACACGGACGTGGTGGTGATCGACCAGTCTGCGGTGGGGACTTCGAGCCGCTCAAATCCCGCCACCTATACGGGTATCATGGACGATGTTCGAAAGGCTTTCGCTTCCGTGAACAAGGTAAGCGCCTCGTTGTTCAGTTTCAATTCGGAAGGTGCTTGTCAGAATTGCCAGGGAGCTGGCGTAGTCTATACCGACCTTGCCTTTCTTGATGGAATCAAGGTTCCCTGCGACATTTGTGAGGGGAAGCGATTCAAGGAGGAAGTGCTGGCGTACAAACTCGATGGAAAATCCATTGCAGACGTACTCGATCTCACGGTCACTGAAGCGCTTGAATTCTTTAATCAGCGCGAGATCCAAAAGAAGCTTCAGGCGCTTGTTGACGTCGGTTTGAACTACTTAACGCTGGGCCAGCCACTCAGTACCTTGTCGGGAGGGGAATGTCAGCGCATTAAGCTCGCGAGCGAGTTGCATAAAAAAGGCAGCATCTATGTGCTCGATGAGCCCACCACGGGTTTACACATGTCGGATATCGATCATCTCCTGGCCATTATGAATCGCCTGGTTGAAGCGGGAAATACGGTCATCGTCATCGAACATAACATGCGTGTGATCAGAAATGCGGACTGGATTATAGACATGGGACCCGAAGGCGGACACAAGGGGGGAACGGTGATATTTGAGGGAACACCCAAAGATCTTTTGAAAGACAAAAGGTCCATCACCAGTGCCTACCTGAAGCAATAAATATACCCTTGTCTGGGTGTTCAATTTCAGATGAATAGATGCGAACTTGTGTACCAGGAGGTTTCACCTTACACCATAGCGCCATGAAAAGAACATCATTTATTGGTTCACTGCTTTTCCTGCCGGTCGCGAAGTTGTTCGGGAAGGCGAACATTTTGCCCTTAAAGGAATGCAAAACGCAGCGGGACGCAGAGGGGCCATTCTACAAACCGGGTGCGCCGTTGAAAGTTATCATTGAAACAGAGGGTCAGCCACTGCACATCGCCGGCACCATTTTTAAGGCGTCAGACTGCACAACGCCTGTAGCCAACGCGGTCATCGATATCTGGCATTGTGATTCCAGTGGCAACTATGACAACCAGGGATTCAAATGCCGCGGTGTGGTGAAGTCGGACAGCAGGGGAAAATATGCTTTCAAAACCATCTTCCCACCCTCGTATGGATCACGGCCGAGACACATTCACGTTAAGGTGAGAGCAGAGGGACACACCGAACTGACCACGCAGATCTACTTTCAAGGCGATACGAATTTGCAAAACGATTTTGCCAGAAATGCGGAGACTTCTCGCGTCCTGTCGCTTACCAGTGGCCAGGGAGAACAACACGGCCTTTTCGATATTTATATTTGAACCGGTAGTTTCGGAGGGCAGCGCCACAATGGAACGTGGTGGGAAAGGAAGAAATTTTGCTTATTGTCTGCACTGTTAATGCGATCAATGTTTCGATCCAGAGTTACTCCAGAATCATTTGCTTTGTTTGATGGTAACATTAAAACAAAACCTTATGAAGTCATGGTTGATCGTGTTATTGGGTCTTTGCGCTGCACCGTCAGTGAATGGCCAAAAGGTTAGTGAGGAGAGCGTTCCTCAGCCTGTTAGGGCCGGGCTGCCTAAATCCTACCAAGCCAAAGGTGTTGAGTGGAGCAGGGAAGACGCAAACTATGAGGCTACGTTTAGAAAAGATGGGAAAGAAGTTTCGTTGGTAATCGATGCAACGGGAAACACGATTGAAACAGAGACCGAGATCAAAAGTGCTGATTTGCCAGCAGCGGTTATTAATTCAGTTAAGAATGATTATCCAAGTTATACCATAGCGGAAGCAGCGAAGATAGTTACCGCTGACGGCCACGTGACTTACGAAGCAGAGGTCGGGAAGGGAAAGGAAACTTTTGATCTGATATTTGATACTGCCGGCAAGCTCGTTTCAAAAGAAGTTAAGAATGGCCACGATTAATTGCATCGTCGGTTTTCCTGAACGTGTTCGCAGCCAGCCAGTGCTGGTATCAGGGCTTAACGCCATTAATCTCGTATCGCCAACTTATTAGAAACTTTCCTTGCAACGTATGCATCATCGGATCTTGGCTCCATTGGTTGGATTATGGTGTATTGCATACGCGGCCTACGGCCAGCTCAGAGAAAATGCAGAAGGTGCGCCATTGACCATAATTTCAATGCGAAGTCCTGCGGTGCGATCGTCAAAGATCGTTCATGATGTATCTCGGATCATCGCGGCCCCGACGCTTCTAATTGGAGCCGGCCTATATTCCATCACCGACAGTGAGTGGCTTAACAAGTATGAGGTCAAGGAGGAGCGCGATGAGTGGATGCCTCTCTTCAGCAATCACCTCGATGACTATTTGCAGTTTGCGCCAATTGCCGGAGTGTATGGTCTGAATCTGGCCGGTGTAAAGGGAAAGAACGACTTGGCAAACCGCACAGCGTTGTTGATCAAATCCGAGTTGATTGTTGGCGTGCTTGCGTATTCACTGAAGAGAATCACTGCCGTGCCGCGGCCGGATACAGGCGAACCAACATCAATGCCATCCGGGCATACCGCACAGGCGTTTTTTCATATGCCCCCTGACTTCTGTAGCAGTGACCTTTAACCGCAAAATGTAAAACAGTACATGTAAAATGTAAAAGTTACAAGAGCGAAAGCCTAACGCTTTCGGTTAGGAGACAACATTGCTATGAAGGCTATTATTACCACGGCAAAGCACTGGCGAGGTAAATCGAATCTTCCGAGGTTGAATGGACGACAGCTCATCGCTGATGAAATGCTGCACACGTCGCCAGTCGCTCAATTGATAAGTTCAGAAATCCTACAGAATTGCAACTGATAATTGGGCTTATTTATACTGGTGGCAAAGTCGCCACCCCGAAAGACAGAATTGGATGGGGCCACAATCACAATTGCTTACAGAAGCAGAACGTTTCTCAACACAACTGATTGCCACACGAGTTTCCAGGGACCGGTGGTTCCATAGTTTAGAGCATACACGGGGTGTGGCCAGGAATAGTTTTCGCTTAGCGCAAATGGCGTCGTGTTCATACGCAGAACTGGAGATGCTCCTCGTCGCGGCATGGTTCCATGATACAGGTTACATCGTCGGTTCTGTTGGTCATGAACAGGAAAGGGCTAGGATCGCCATCGCATTCTTAAGACCTTTTAATCGCAGCAGCGAATTTATTGGAGGAATACGCGATCTTATCTTGGCCACAAGAGTACCACCTTCACCATTTAATCTCCTGGAGGAAATCATATGCGATGCGGATATGGCGCATTTGGGTTCTGTGGAGTATTGGCATTGTGAAGCACTTCTCAGGCGGGAACTTGAGTCGGCAGAGGGCGTTGTGCTATCAGATGAGGATTGGGCGCGCAAGAATATTTCATTTTTTCAACAGCATAGCTACTACACTAAGTATGCGCGGGAGTTGTGGGATGAGGGTAAGCTTTTAAATCTTAGTCGACTCATGAATATTCAATAATCTTGGCAAAAGAGAGAGTATGTCAAAAAAAAAGCCGCTGGGTCAGGTTTTATTCATAATCAATAAAACTGCGGGGTCTGGCAATCACGCCGGAATTGAGGGCTTGATAGCAGTGCTTGCCTCCAGGCACCGCGTAGCAGCCTCCATGTCATATACAAAGTCACCTGGTCACGCGACCGTTATGGCTCGTACGGCAGTAGCCGATGGCTGGAGCGCCGTCGTTGCAGTGGGTGGTGATGGTACGGTCAATGAAGTTGCGCAGGCACTTGTTGATACGCAAGTCTCAATGGGAATAGTTGCTATAGGCAGCGGAAATGGACTTGCACGGCATCTGGGCATTTCATTGAAGCCATCAGAGGCAATGGATCAAGTCTTTCGCAGCGCTACACAAGCCATAGATACGTTCACAGTGAATGGGCGGTTGTCAGTTAATGTGTCGGGCATTGGCTTTGACGGACATATTGCTAATCTGTTCGGCAATAAAGGCAGTCGTGGATTTTTGGGTTATATCAAGCTTGCCGTATCTGAGTTTCAGAAATTTCGTTCGTTTAGCTTTACCATTGAGATCGACGGTCGCGAAATTGGACGGGATGCTTTTATTCTCGCCGTAGCCAACTCATCGCAGTACGGAAACAATGCGCGGATCGCGCCTAGGGCATCAGTTATGGACGGACGATTGCATATGAACATTGTTAAGAGGGTTCCTCCATACAGACTTGACTTCTTATATGGACTATTTCAGGGTGGTCTACACCAGTCTTCGTTTTGCGAGATCATCGAGCTTCAAACATCCGCGCGCATAACGATTGCAACTAATATACCCTTCCACATTGACGGAGAGGCGGCAGGAAAAGCGAAGGTTTTTGATATCAGGATAAAACCCGCGTCGCTGAATGTGCTGATACCTGAGTTCCGTCCTTCGGCCAGCAGTCTTCTTTGACAACGTATTTGTAAGAAGCCACCGTTCTGTTTGCGAACCAAAAGGCGGCTGCAAAGTCAGGAAGAATGAATCAGTCGTTCTTTAGCGAATCTACCGGATTGGCGAGCGCCGCCCGCAATGATTGTGTGCCCACGGTTACCCATCCAATGATTAATGCCGTAGCTCCCGCGATCAGAAAATACCACCACGCTAAGGTGATCCGGACAACAAAGTTATCAAGCCAGTACAGGGCAATCAGGTAGCTCGTGGGGATAGCGAATACAATGGCTAAAAGAATTGCTTTTGTAAAGTCGAGCGATAGTAAGTACACAATTCCCAATGAACTGGACCCGAGAACTTTGCGGATCCCGATTTCTTTCTTTCTTCTCTGTGCAATGAAAATAGCCAGGCCAAGTAATCCCATGCTCGAGATAAAGATAGCCATAGCAGCGAAGTACCTGCTCAAAGTGGCGGTGCGTAGTTCAGCAGAATACAACTTCTGATAATCTTCATCCATGAACCTGAACTCGAAGGGTTCGTTGGGATGTATTTCCTTTAATCGTTCTTGCAGGCGACCAAGGGTGGCTTGTTCGCTGCCTGCTTGTATTTTTAGAGAAACATACGGCGAATACTCAATAGGCGCCGCCAATAGGGCGCAGGGTTTGACGGGTTCGTACATCGATTCAAAGTTAAAGTCCCTGACGATGCCAACTATTTCTTTTTCATCGCCGCCAATCGTTACCTTTTTGCCAATGGGATTTTGGAGATTCATTCGCTTTATGGCTAATTCATTGAAAATGATTTGGCCGAGCAGATTCTTGTTCTCTGTGAAAGATCGTCCTGCGACAATCTCCATATCCAGTGTCTCTACCAGTCCGTAGCTCATCCAGAAATTTGATACAAACAAGTCGTTTTCGACACTCTTGCCTTCCCAGTGAAGGTCATTGGTTCCGCCCAGCGGATTACCGGGAAGGAGTCTTCCACCGCCAGCTTTGAGAACGCCTGGAATTTTTCTGATTTCTTCGATAGCGGAGCTGGTCATTCCCGTTGTGCTGAAATAGACGATTTGATCCCTGGTGAACCCGAGGCTTTTGCTTTGAATGAGTTTCATCTGCAGGAACACAATTCCTACTCCTGTTATCAGGATAATGGCTATTGTAAATTGGAAAACAACCAACGCCTTGCGCACGAATACTTCACTTGCTGACGTGGATAATATTCCTTTCAAAGATTTTGCGGCATCCTTACTTGAGAGATAAAACGCCGGGTAACTTCCTGACAGCAGTCCTGTGCAACCCGCTATCAACAGCAGCGAAATGACGGTCGCGCGATCAAAAGAAAGACTGAGATTTTTTCCCGTGATGGTATTAAAGGTACCCATAAACAAATCGGCGATCAGAATTCCGAGCACGAGGGCAATAAAGGCCATCACCGTCGATTCAAAAAGTTGGGTCATGGCGAGCGTTCTGCGGCTTGCGCCCAGGATCTTCCGGATTCCAACGGCCTTCATTTTATCCAGGGAGCTGGCAGTAGAGAGGTTCATAAAATTGATGCAGGCGATTAGCAGTATAGCGCTGCCAATGATTGAGAACAGCCTTACGTAGGTAATTCTTCCTCCCGAGGGTTTACCATTTTCGTACCGACCCCTTAAATAGCGATCGGAAAACTGTTGCATTACAAGGGTGTTATTTGAGTTCACGTCGTGCCTTTTGATAAAGCCAGCTATCTTGTCACTCAGTGCCCGCTCGGACGAACTGTTTTTCAGAAGGACATAGGTGTGGGGACTACTGCTGCCCCATCCATCTGAGGGATTGAGATCTTCAAAAAGCGCATACGGCAGCAGGAAATCGAACTGCTTCGTTGCTGTCGGAGGCGGAGTACGAAATACGCCGGTGACCGTACAGAGCGCTTTGATCTCTTGTGTCTGCCATTCGATCGTTTGGCCAACTGCGGCATCGGAAGATTTAAATAGTTTCTCGGTGAGTTTTTCTGATATGACAATGCTTTTTCTGTCAGCCAATAGTTGCGTCTGATCTCCCTCGATGATTTCATAAGAAAAGATCTTCAGAAAATCGGATGTAACGTATTGCCCCGACGATTTGATCTTAATGTCTCCATTCGAGAGTATGCCTTTACTGATATTAAAGGAGGCCGGTATTACGGCGGCAGAAAATTCAATCTCGGGAAGCTCTATTGCAAGCGCCTTGGCAAGAAGACCCGGCGTCGCCTCGGCCGTCTGAATCCCGCCTTCGCTCTTACTGTTTTGCAATACCTGAAAGATTCGGGCGTCGTTGGCGAGAAATTTGTCGACGCGCAGCTCATCGATTACCCAGAGATATATTAACAGGGCGGAGGATAGGCCTAGCGTTAGTCCAGTCAGATTTATAAGAAAAACGGCCTTCAACCTCCTGAAGTTCCTTAGAATTGGAAGCAGATTCTGGTGTATCATACGTTGTGAGTAGCGCTAGTGCTATTCGGCTAACCTAAGGCGTGCCATATTCTGAGGGAGCATTCCATAGAGATCTGGCGCCCTAATGCACGCAAGGTATTTCAAATTGCCCATTTGCAGAAAATGCACTGTCCATTAGTGGGCACCAGCCTACAAACAAACTACACCTTCAGTTGCTGAAGTCGATGTCGGGTCGGTCCATTTTTCGTTCTTTCATTTTGCCACTCGTCAATCGACCCAGGGGTATCTGTAGGGAGATTTTGTAGAAGCGTATTTCTCTTCGGTTCATGGAGATCTGGTAAGTTTCCGGACTGTCATATACGCTGGTGAATTTCCGGGAATTGAATACATCGTTGATCGAAAATGTGACACTGGCCATATTTTGCATGAAGCTTTTACGGAGGGCGAAATCAACACCGCTTACCGCCGTCTGATATCCTTGCAGGCCTGGATTCTTGCTTCGGCGTTGCGCGGTTGCCTGCGCTGATATGTCTGCGGTAAATTTATAGGTCACGTTTACTTTCGCATTGTAGCCAAACATCTTGTTAGTGAACTCGGCTGACTGCAGGATGACCTGGTAGGCATTCAAATTAAAAAGCAAACTCAATTGCCCTGCGGAATACGTTAGCGTGTTGTCCAATCCATATCGGATGTCGGCTTTGACATTCTGAAATGTCGTTACCAGAATGGTTGAATCACTCTCCAACGGCGATACCAACGGCTTGATGGTATGATCTTCGTAGATATAGTAGGCAGAAGGCAGCCATTGAATGCTTTGCCCGGCCTTCGCATCCCAGGTTTTGCTATAATTCAGTTCTGCAGTGTTCACAAACTCCGGTCTCACGCTGGGATTACCGATCGTGATGTTCTGACGGTCATTGGCCTGTATGCCCACAAATACGTGCCTGAAATTTGGCCTGCCAACCTTCCTGCTCAAACTGAAACTCCAATCCGAAGTTTCATTCACGGTTTTGCTAATGCCGAAGGAAAGAAAGAACTATTGAAACAGATTTTGACCCGTTTTGGAGGGATAGTTATATCCAAACGTGCTGCCGTCAAAACGGGAGAGCCCGTGAAGACTTGATTGCTCCAATCGCAATCCAGCCTGTATCGTAAGGTCTTTTGCAAACTTTCTGCTATACATTGCATATACCGCATTCACGGTTTCAGTGATGCGGGCATCCTGTGAATAGTCTTGTAGCAGAATTTCCTGTTCCGCCTGTACTTCGTTGAAGTAGTACTCCTGATCTCTCGCATAGGTGAAGCTGCGAGCGCCAAATTCCCATTTGACAGATTCGCTCACCGGGTGCATGTAGTCGACCTGGAACAAGATCTGATTGCCTATGATCCTTCCGTCAATGCGGTTTTGAATGGGATAGCCAGGCTGGGCAATTGAATCTAGCCCTGAAATATCGTACGCGGTGGTCATCCAGTCGCCGGCGTTAGAAACGCGGTTGTGAGTCAGGGATGCCACGATATGCAATTCGCGACCTCTTTGAGAGAACTGATGTCGCCAATCCAATTCGCCACCGGTGTTAATGTAATCGTTGTGTGGTACCGTGCTTCTGGAGCCGAAACTGGTTTGTTCTCCCAGAGAATTGCTATAATAGTAGTTTTGAGTACTAACGGAGTTGAACGCTCCACCAACAACAGAGCCGGCGACGGTCAGCGTGTTTTTTTCGTCAACCCGATAGGCCGCTTCGAGACGCGCGCTCTGGAACAGGTTGTTTAAACTAATCGCCGTATTCTGGTCAAAGTAGCCTGATGTGGAACCATTCAAGTGCATGTTCTCGCGGTGCACATAGCCTGTGAGAGGATTGTGCGTTGCATTCAGGCTGTAGAGTGTTGTAATACTCCACTTACCTTTCTGCCAATCGAGGTTGAGGGTTGCATCGTAGCGCGAATTGTTACCAATTCCGATGCTAGCAACCCCGTTGTATCCTTCCTCCCGGTTCTTTTTCATAATCAGATTTACGATTCCTCCGGATGCGCTTGCGTCATATTTTGCCGACGGGTTCGAAATGACTTCTATGCTGCCAATCTGATTTGCCGGTATCTGGGCCAATGTAAGCTGTGTTGGTTTACCATCAATATAGATCGTCGTGGGCATGTTTCGCAAACTCGCTGAGCCTGACTCGTCAATAGTCAGTGACGGAATATTTCGAAGCAGTGATTCAGCGGTCCCGCCAATGGCTGTCATGTTATTGGTGACGTTGAATATCCTTTTGTCCTGAGTAACCTGCATGTCTGACTTCGCGGCGACGATCTCTACCTCTTTCAGAATTTTAGCATCGGTTACGAGGGGTATGGTGCCCACGTCCAAATGCTCGTCTTTGGTGGACAGTTCAATTATTTGGCTAAGGGTCCGATATCCCACAAACGAGACCCGAAGCGTCAATGTCCCAAAGGGCAGATGGGAAATATGGAATAAGCCAGTATCGTCAGACTGCTGTCCTTGAATGAGGCTGTCCTTTCCATTTACGCGCTGATAGACCGCCACGGAAGAAAAGGAGATCGGCTCACGGGTACTCGCGTCAGTCACTTTACCGTCAATATTTCCGTTGGCAATTGACTGTGCACGACCGCTTATGTACGTTAGGATAAAGATCATCCAGAATAAAAGCTTCGTAACCTTCATAGTAGCTGAATGCAATTGCATGTTTGAGCTGGTTATCTAATTGCTGGCTGTTTTCGGACATTAGACAATTGTCAATTCTGTTTTATTCCGTAGACGTGAGAAATATTCTTTGATCGTTTTTAACAGGTAAATCTGCCCGGATCATATCGATAGCTTCCTTTAGATCGTGCAGTGGGCTTGCACGCTGTGGATCGAAATTGATCTCCTGATTGAGTTCAGAGGGACGGACGGTGGTGATGTAAAGGAGCGACTGAATACTGTAGACATTCTGTTCAAAATATCTTTCAGCGTACTGGGATCCATAATTCACGTCATTGGGCAAAGCCAACTTACCTGGGAGGCAATCCAGAAAGTCTACAAAATCGTACTGTTGCTTCGCGTCATGACTGCAGGTTTTGCGCGCATTAAGACAAGTCGGTTAAGTTTGTGGATACTCTTATGCATTGTTCTGGTATCGGTTTCCACCATCACACGCGTTATACTTCTCATCAAATCCTTCCCGGAGGTTGACCTTACTATCGGTAATTCGGTCGCGATCTTTGTCATAGGCTTCCTATACGACCTTGCCAACGCGGTGTACTTCAGTGTACCTTTTGTCCTTTACCTGTGGCTGATGCCAAAGCGCCTGTTTCAAAAATCAGGTCATAGGTTTGTGCTATACGGGTGGTTCTTCGTGATGACGTTTCTCATCATCTTTAACGGCGTTGCTGAGTGGCTCTTTTGGGATGAATTTACTGCGCGATTCAATTTCATCGCCGTCGACTACCTGGTATATACAACTGAAGTAATAGGAAACATCACCCAGTCCTATCCGCTCGGATGGATCATTCTGGCAGTTGTGCTTTTGACATCGGCCTGCTGCTGGCTACTGAGTTCCTGGATTGATTCCGCAGCAACTGATAGTACCCCCCTTGCTACACGCACAGCGTTCGCCGGCCTTTATGCGTCAGTATTCTGCGTGCTTTTGCTTGCCGTCCGTAGCGAGTACCACCATTTTAGCAAGAACGCGTATGTGAACGAGCTCTCGGGCAATGGCTTGTACGAGTTGTTTGCTGCCTACCGGAACAATGAGATCAGTTACGATCGGTTCTACGTCGGCATGGAGGATGATTCGGCATTTGGCAGGGTGAGGAGATACATTAAAACAAAAGAGGCCGAATACGTTAGTTCGGATTCACACAGCATTGCTCGGAAGGTCGTGAATAGGGGAGAAGAGCGAAGACTGAACGTCGTCATGATCAGTGTTGAGAGCTTTAGCGCAGACTTCATGAAGTACTTTGGAAATAGGGAGGGCATTACTCCCTTTCTTGATTCGCTGGCAGAACAAAGTCTGATGTTCACGCAGCTCTATGCAACCGGTACACGTACTGTGCGGGGCCTTGAAGCGCTATCCCTTTGCGTGCCCCCGACGCCGGGCCAATCGATCGTGCGACGACCTCACAATGAAGATCTTTTCTCGTTGGGTAGGGTGTTTCGTGACAAGGGATACCTGTCTGAATACATCTATGGGGGATATAGTTATTTTGACAATATGGGTTACTTCTTTTCGCACAACGGCTACCGCGTAGTTGACAGGTCTGCACTCAATGACGATCAGATCGACTATGAAAATATATGGGGCGTAGCAGACGAGAACCTCTTTGACCTGACGCTCAGCGAGCTGGATGCCAAAGCTCCGACGGGACGGGTTTTTGCGCACGTGATGACGACGTCGAACCATCGTCCGTTTACCTATCCGGAAGGGAGAATTGATATCCCGTCTCATACCAATAGAAGCGGGGCCGTCAAGTATACGGATTATGCCATCGGCCGCTTTATCAAGGAAGCGCAGAAGCACACCTGGTTCGATGACACGATCTTTATAATTGTTGCCGATCATTGTGCCTCCAGTGCGGGGAAAGCTGAATTGCCCATTGACAAGTACCACATTCCCATGTTGATTTACTCGCCAGCTAATATCAGACCTGCGGTGATGAATAGACTGATGAGCCAGATTGACATCGGACCGACTCTATTGGGAATCTTGAATTTTTCTTATACCAGTAACTTCTATGGTTACGACATGTTCAAGCTTGAACCAGGACGTGAACGGGCATTTATCAGTACTTACCAAAGCCTGGGCTTTATGAAAGATGGAAAGCTGACGATACTATCGCCCCAGAGAAAGGTGCAGTCTTTCAGGTTATCGGCATCTCAGGAACCGTTGGAGGCAATTCAGGATCAGGAAATGGTCAAGGAGGCCATTGCGTGGTACCAATCGGCCAGCTATTCATTCAAGCATGGACTCATGCGCTGAGGGCACAAGAAGCATGAAAATCCTCCCGGACCAACGGCTCGGGTATTGGCCATAATAAGCCGAAAATGCTCATTGTCCGTTTTGCGTTATAAAATTGATTTCAAAATGGTGACGAGCTCCTTCGAATCGGTAAGCCAACAAATACCCGTTTAACGCGCAAATCTTGGAAACCAGCGCTAAGCCCAGACCGCTGCCGGCGGACGTAGAAAGATCGCGTTGAAAGCGATCAAATATTTTTTCAGGTTGATGAAGCGGGAGTCCCGGATTAGAAATGCGCAACGTCCCCTCTCGCAACTCAATGTATATTTCTCCTTCGAGCTGGCTGTGTTGTATGGCGTTGTTCAGGACGTTAGATAATAGGATTTCCATTCTGGTTCTGTCTGCGGGAATTTCGAACGGTTGTAGCGACAGGCGCATCGTCATCCTTCTCTCTAGAGCCAGCTCATCAAGTCCATGAGTTATTTTTTGGATGATTGTGACCAGGTCCAACCTTTCAATTTCTCTAAATTGATCATTTTCAATTTTGCTAAGCAATAAAAGACTTCTGGTCAGCCTTGAAACATGATGGGTCGAATCGGCGATCTCCAGTAACAGGTCGGCCTGTTCTTTAGAGATATTTTCCGTCTGCATCAGCAAGTCCAATTTTACGTTCACTGCCGCCAGAGGCGTCTGTATTTCATGGGATGCATTTTGTGTGAATTCTTTCTGGCTTAAATACACCTGCTGGTTTTTATGTAGCAGTTGCTGCATCACTTGCCTCAGGTCTTCGAACTCGTCAATTTGAGATTGCTCAAATGCCACCTCTTTGTTCTTCTCAAGATCGTACAGCTTTAGCGCAGATAAATTTCGGTAGAACGGCTTCCAGAGGTTCCTGGACAGGTTCATGTGGATAAGGATCAAACCAAGGAGCAACAGGCTAATCAAAGCAATTTGTGTATAAACGATAGTCAAAATCAAGTCCTCACTTTCCAGCAGCGACTCCTTCACCAGCAATTCATAGGGCTTGCCTTGTATTTCTATACCGGTTTTCACCACACGAAAAGGTATCAGACGTGAATCATTCAGTCTTTTGATGTATTCGGTATAAAAGGAGTCAGTTGCAGTGACCATCTTACTGGGTGTAACAAAGAACTCCTCGTTCAACAGCGGATAGTGTTGTATGTCTTCGATGCCATTAAAGTTTGCTGATGACTTTATGAAATCTTTCTTGTGTGATAACAGGACTTCATCGACTTCATTTCGGACAAGCCGGCTTAAGACAAAGTAAAATATTGGAATGGCGATCAACAGCAGCAATCCTGAATAGAGTATGTAGCTCCGTACCGTGCGGTTAAGTAGCCTCATGCTTCCAGCTTGTATCCAATTCCATGAACCGTTTTGATGTAGTCGCCGCAACCTGCGTCCGCGAGTTTCTTCTTTATGTTTTTGATGTGCGTGTACACGAAATCGTAACTGAAGGAAATCTGTGATTGATCTCCGGCGATATGCTCTCCGATAGACCGGCGGGATACCACGCGGTTCCTGTTCGCAGCAAGGAAGAGCAGTAAATCAAACTCCTTGCGTGTTGCTTCGATGAGATTACCGGACACATGTATCGTCTTGGCGCTGGGATCAATAGTGAGTTCGTGAAAGGTCAGATTGTTCTGACCGTTGAACACGCGCCGCCTGATAATGGCGCCAATGCGGGATCGCAATTCGGGCAGATGAAATGGCTTTACCAGGTAGTCATCGGCGCCTAAATCCAACCCTTTCACGCGATCGTCAAGAGAATTTCGGGCCGACAGGATAATTACGCCATCCATTCTTGAACGCTTCCTCATCTCCTCCAAGACTGTCAGTCCGCTACCGTCGGGAAGCGAAATATCCAGCACCACGCAGTCGTAATCGCAGAGGGCGAGCTTCTCTTCTGCCTCGGATACCGTGTGAGCGATCTCGCATCGGAACTTCTCTTTTGCCAGGTATCTGGCTATGCTACCCGAGAGCTTTTTCTCGTCTTCAATAATCAAAAGTTTCATGGCAGCGGGGCATATTCACACATAATGTGCTGATAATAAGGATTGTATAGGGAATTCAGTGGTTCCATTTTTTTTTCACCAATGGCCATTTCTTCAAATATTCTTCAAATGCGTTTCCGAGTTTTGCCCGACCAATTTAGAATTAGTCTTATTAAAGGCTCGAAAATAAACATAATAATATGATCCGAAGATTCCTAAAACCCACAATTTGTCTGCTGGCAGCAATCGCGATCGCCTCCTGTGACGATGACGATGACGCAAAACCCGATCTGCGCGCTGACCTGGACTATGCCACGCTTAACCATCAAACGGACTATAGTGAGCAGTTCACCAACGAGAATGGCGCATCGACGGTTGATCTGACCGAAGGGAACACCCTCCATAAGATGTTCCAGGCACTGAACTACTATTCTTCTTCGAACACGGCGGCCAACACGGCTATAAGTGCTTCCGTACTCAAGAACATGTTCGCCAACAGTGGTAATCCCTTTGTTGATATCTCCACGGCAACTATCTCCGTAACCGGAGCGACGCTCAACGCTTCGGGCTTGCAGCTTGAAGATGCTACCGCGTCTTCAAAATCCTCATCAGAAGCTCAGACCGTTCTGACCAAGCTCAACACAGAATTTGATAACATTGCACAAGCCAGCCTTTCTATAACAGAAACGGCGGCAAGTGGTAAAGCTGGAAAGCTTGGAACTTATTTAGTAGATACCAAGGGGATCGAAATTATTCAGATCATTCAGAAGTCATTAATCGGTGCCCTTCAATTGGATTACATCGGGAATGTATTGCTTAGTCAAGGATTGGATGCCGATAACCATACACTTGTTGACGGCAAGGAATATTCTCAATTGGAGCACAACTGGGATGAAGCGTACGGCCTCTTCACGCTAAGCCCTGCGTATCTCTATAACATCGTTACACAAACCGCGACGACGAACGATACACGGGCGACCGTAGAATTTGGCGCCGGCGCCTACGTATGGGAATACAACAAGACCGGTTACCCAACTATTTATCCTGCTTTCCTAAAGGGACGTGCCGCCATTGTTAACAATGACAAGTCTGAAGTAGCCGCTCAGGCGACCATCATCCGCACGGAGATGGAAAAAGCAATCGCGCGGGCTGCATTAGGATACCTGGACAAATGGAAGACAGGCGAGAGTGATGGAGCACGTGCTCATGCCATTGGCGAAGGCTTGGGATTCATTTATTCACTTCGGTTTGCCACCATACATCCGGCGGATGCAGCCTGGTCTGATGGCGTCATCAATGGACTGGTAGGCAGCGCGAACGGATTCTGGGATCTTGACGGAACTAAAATCAATGTCGCATCGGATGCCATTAAGGCAAAATTTGGAATTCAATAAGTTTAGTTCTTAACTAATCTGTGACTAGTGGATTGGCTTCGCGTCAATCCACTTTTATCATTTAAGACTATGTATCATTTTCGACTCAAAAACGCCCTTACCATACTTATCCTCTTTGTGCTGACTGCCTGTGGTAGCAGCGGTAGCGATCCGGAGCCGATCGTCGATCCCCTGGATCGTGCCCCCATGCTCACACACTGGGTGGACAATATCATTCTTCCGTCCTATGATAAATTCAAAGTCAAATGGGATGCTTTTGCCTCGGCCTCCGCGGCGTTTACAGCGGCTCCCTCTGAAACTTCCCTGGGCACGCTTCGGCAAACCTGGGTCGATGCCTATGTTTCATGGGCGGCAGTGGAGCTTTTTGAAGTCGGGCCCGCAGACAAATACACCATCCGCAGTTTTTTTAATATTTACCCTGCCGATGAAAATGGAATCAAACAAAACTTCTCCAACCCGGATGCAAACCTGGGCCTACCGGCGAGCTATGCACAACAGGGATTTCCCGCATTGGATTATCTGATCAACGGAATCGCTGACTCGGCTGAAGGCATCGTTGGATTGTACACCACCGACCCTGGAGCCGCAGGCAGAGTGGCCTATCTAAAGAAATTAACCGATCGCATGACTACCCTTTTGGGCAGTGTGATCAGTGAGTGGAATGGTGGCTATCGCGAAACGTTTATCAGTAAGACGGGATTGGACATTGGTTCTCCCACTGCGCTGATGGTAAATAATTATGTTCTTCATTATGAACGCTTCATCCGCTCGGGCAAATTCGGAATTCCTTCAGGCGCTATGGCTGCCAGCGGCGGTGTAAAATATCCCGAGAAAGTTGAAGCCTATTACAAAAGGGATATCTCCCTTACGCTCGCTAAAATATGTCACCAGACTTCGGTGGATTTTTTTAATGGCAAGAATGTAAAAACAGGAGAATCCGGGCCATCATTCAAAAGTTATCTCGACGCGCTTGAGGCAAAGGACAATACCTCCGGTGTGTTGCTATCGGAAATCATCAATACGCAGTTCGGTGTAGTTGTTTCAAAGTTGAACGGGCTCACAGAGAACCTGTATCAGCAGGTGCAGACCAACAATCAGCCCATGATCGATACTTATACTGAAATGCAGAAAATGGTGAGGATGCTAAAAGTTGACATGACATCGGCGATGAGCGTAACCATTACCTATACCGACAACGACGGGGACTAGGTATTCGGAGGTATGAGAACTTATCTTCAACAAACCACGTCCGTTGCACCTTTGGCGGTATTCCGCATCATGTTAGGAAGTTTAATCTTCCTTTCCGTGGCCAGGTTCTGGGCTAATGGATGGATTGAAGATTTGTATATCGCGCCAAAGATCTTTTTTCCGTTCTATGGATTTGAGTTCGTAAGACCGCTCGGCATGTATACCTACTGGCTATTCGCTATCTGCGCCTTAGCAGCGCTGTTTGTCGCGCTTGGACTCTACTACCGGTCGTCTATGGCGTTGTTGTTCATCACCTTCACCTATATCGAGCTGATGGACAAGAGCACCTACCTTAACCACTATTATTTTGTGAGCATGGTTTGTCTGCTGATGAACCTGGTACCCGCAAACTGTCGGTTTTCACTGGATGCGTACCGCACGAAAGAACTTCGTGGGGGGCAGGTACCGCGATGGTGCGTTGATGTGATTAAACTTTTTGTGTGTATCATTTATTTCTATGCCGGATTGGCCAAACTAAATAGTGACTGGTTGCTTCACGCTCAACCGTTGCGCATCTGGCTTCCTTCCAAAAACGATCTCTTCCTGATTGGTCCCTTGCTCAGCAAAGTTGAGGTGGCCTATGTTTTCAGTTGGGTGGGATGCCTCTATGATTTGTCGATACCCTGGTTACTGCTAAATTCGAAGTCCCGGCCCTGGGCTTTTGGGGCCGTGATCGTTTTTCATGTGCTTACTTCCATTTTGTTCCCCATTGGAATGTTTCCTTATTTTATGATTGGGACCGCGCTCATTTTCTTTTCACCGGCATTCCACGAGAACATCCTGGAACGCCTGCGCAAAGCATTCAGCCTTCCCATGATGTCAGCAGATGTTACTGTTAATGAATTTGCCTTTCGACGTTATAGCAACTATCGAACAGCCCTGGCGCTTAGCTTGTTCTTCCTGCTTCAATTGGTCATTCCATTTCGCTACCTGGCATATCCCGGCGAGCTCTTCTGGACTGAAGAAGGCTATCGCTTCTCCTGGCGTGTGATGCTGATGGAGAAGGCCGGCTATGCTCAATTTACCGTTATCGATGAAACTGGCAAAAGAGCGGTTATTAATAACGAAGAATTTCTGACCCCGCTGCAAGAGAAGATGATGGCCGCGCAACCTGATATGATCGTCTATTATGCTCATGTTTTGCGAGACCATTATAGCAACCGAGGCTTCCGGGATCCGCGGGTATTCGTTGATTCTTACGTCACGCTTAACGGAAGACTTGGAAGAGCTATGATTGGTCCAACCACTGACCTGGCACTGGTCGAAGATTCATTTCAACACAAATCCTGGATACTTCCATTCGACGATGAAATTGAAGGCTTTTAAATTTGCCATACTCTTTTGCTTAATCAATGCCTGCGTTTATGGGCAGTATACCTTGTCGGGTAGGATATTTTCTGCTGAGGACACCACTTCGATAAAGGATTGTGATGTTTCTCTAAACCATGGAAAGTGGACAGCAGTGACCGATAGCTATGGGAGGTTTTTATTTCACGATCTGCCCAACGGAACTTACTCGCTGCTCGCCGCGAATTTAAACTTCATCCACTCAACCAGGGAGGTTCGTATCAATGGCGCCGACAGCAAAATCGTTGTGGCCCTGCAGCCACGTAATCATGTTCTGGATGAAGTTACGGTTACGGATCAGCGCGCCGACTTTGGTTTTACACGGATGCGTGCCGTAGAAAACATGGGTATTTATGAAGGAAAGAAAACCGAAGTCATCCTGCCGGATCAACTAACCGCGAATGTGGCTACCAACAACGCGAGGCAGGTGTATTCGCGCGTAGCGGGACTTAACATTTGGGAAAATGATGGCGCGGGGCTGCAGCTCAGTATCGGCGGCCGTGGCCTCGATCCAAACCGCACTTCCAATTTTAATGTTCGGCAGAATGGTTACGACATCAGTGCCGATGCATTGGGCTATCCGGAAAGTTATTATACACCACCCACCGAGGGTATAGGACGTATTGAAATTGTCAGAGGCGCCGCTTCACTACAATACGGTACACAGTTTGGTGGCCTTATCAACTTCAACATGAAGAAGCCGGTCGCCGATAAAAAGATGGAACTGATCGCCCGGCAAAGCGCGGGATCTTTTGGATTCTACAACGCCTTCACCAGCCTTGGTGGTACAGTCGGCAAGCTCAGCTATTACACTTTCTTTCAATATAAAAGTGGAGATGGCTGGCGGGATAACTCCGACTTCACTAATCATACGTTCTTTGCCAATGTAAACTATGCCATTTCTGACAGGACTAAAATAGGCATTGACGTTACGCAGATGGGGTACCTGGCTCACCAGCCAGGCGGATTAACGGATGAAATGTTTAGCGAAAATCCCAGACAGACGAATCGTGAACGCAATTGGTTTGAGGTAGACTGGAATCTTTTCGCACTGCATTTCGATCATAAGATAAGCCCCTCCAGCGAGGTTAATCTTCGTGTATTCGGACTCGATGCCAACCGTTATTCACTGGGCTTTCGGCCCAATCGTGTAGCCACCGTTGACGACGATGGCCCCCGTGACCTGATTAAAGGTGAGTTTCAGAATTGGGGAGCAGAAGCCCGCTATTTGAAACGATATTCATTATTTGGGAAGCCCAGTGTATTATTGATTGGCGGTCGTTATTACCATGGCTTTAATCACAGCACGCAAGGTGAGGGTAGCACGGGTAAGGACGCCGACTTTAATTATGTCAACCCGGAAGAGTTCGTGACCTATGACTATCGTTTTCCTAACCGGAACTTCTCATTTTTTGCCGAGCATATATTGTATCTGACTGAACGGCTGTCCATCACACCAGGCATCCGCTACGAGAACATCGATACGAAATCTGAGGGCTACTACGGCGCAATTTTCCGCGACCTCGCCGGAAACGTGATCGATATCTCCCGTACGGAGGAAACGCGAGATGCTCACCGTCAGTTTGTGCTAGGGGGTGTCGGCATTTCCTACAAGCCCTCTGCGCACAGTGAAATTTACTCCAATTTGTCACAGAATTACCGATCGATCACTTTCAGCGACATGCGCATTTCCAATCCCTCATCCGTTATCGATCCGGATTTGCAGGATGAAAGAGGGTTTTCGTTCGACCTTGGCATTCGCAGTGAACAGACAACACTGGTGAGCTATGACATCAGCCTGTTCTATCTCAACTACGACAACCGCATCGGCGAGGTTCAATTTTATGACGAGAGTAACCGCGTGCTGCGGATGCGCAGCAACATAGGTCAGGCAGTTATCCGCGGTGTGGAATCGTACGGCGAAGCGGACTTAGTCAAGATGCTGTATTCCAATCAGGAGGCGTGGAGCGGGGTGCTCTTTGCTAACGTGGCTGTCATCCATTCAGAATACCGCAGAAGTGACGTTCCCGGTGTGAAAGGGAATAAAGTAGAGTTTGTACCAGATCTGAATCTGAAATGCGGTGCACGGTTGGGCTACCGTAATTTTAAGGCATCCTTCCAGTACACCTACTTGTCCGATCAGTTTTCCGATGCTACGAACGCGATTGATGGTGGTGTATCCGCCGTTGTGGGTATTATTCCGGCGTATGCGATTATGGACTTCAGTGCATCGTACCAGTTCAACAAATATTTCCGGCTTGAAGGAACGGTTAATAATGTTGCGAACCAGATGTATTTCACCAGGAGAGCTACCGGCTATCCTGGGCCGGGCATACTTCCATCGGATGGACGTGGTTTCTACATCACCGCGCAGGTAAAGCTCAACAGGTAGCGCCAGTACCTCGGATCGTCCGCGACAACGAGGCTTAACAGCTACTTCCAATTGCGCAAACGCGCCGATGCGAATCTGCCGCGTGATCGAAAATGCCCCACTCGCTAAACAAAAATCAACAACAAGGCAAATACAAGTCCCGCCAGGGCAAAGTACAGGCCCTTCCTGAACAGGGGCGTGTTGGGAAGGAACATCCAGAACGCCGACACGACAAAAAACAAAAGTGAACAGCCGAAGAACATATTCAGAAAATAAAATCGACTCTTGGAGTTAGCCTTGTGAAGCTTAGTCATTTTATCGAGCACATAGGGAAGTTGCTTTATCTGATGATGTGCAATTCCTGTTGACCGATCGTATGCGCCGCCCTGGAAATACACGAGATTGCCTTCGCTCTTCTCGACCTTGAAATCCTTTATACGCAACGCTGTTCCTATTTCTCCGTCGGGAAGGTCCGGTGCCAAAGGTGTTTCAATCAGTTTATCGTACTTGAGGAATTCCGTGTCTCTAAAAATTAGAATGACGCCACTGATGGCATACACGGCCATAATACCGGAAAGAAAAAAGCCCAGATACCGATGATAAACTCGCATT
>DATHKA010000340.1:0-7790 GCA_035489615.1 Chryseolinea sp. | reverse complement strand
CTGTCAAAATCGGCGCGCCGGCAAACGTATCCCCGTTGTGCTTCATGACCTGCGTGAAAGGGAATATCAATGGCCTGGTTGCTGGGCGCAATGATGCGCACTCCTGCTGACGGCGTTTTAAATGCCAGTTTGCTGAAGGACTGTGCTAAGGTTGGCGACAATTTTGGGAACTGGTTAATCACGTCGACACTAATTGCATCGCCGCAGATCTTATCACGCGGAAAGGCGGCCTTGTCGACCAGGGCCACCGACAAGGAACTACCGTTCAACGTCATGGCTGCCGATGTTCCGGCTGGTCCGGCGCCAACAATCAACACATCATAGGCTTGGGTCGTCATCATGGCTTGCGTACTATACGCAAGGCGATGTCATAATCGTAGGCAGGCGACTGCAACGAATAGTCGCCACCGCCGTGCTTGACGAGGTCCTTTGCCAGGCTTCTTCCGGAAGCGGGATCAATCCAGCTAACTTCATAGCGACCAGCTTGAAGCGGTAGCGCGACCGTGGCACGTTGCCCGTGCAGGATGTACGCAGCATATTGCTTTCCCTTTTCCGACAACAGGTGCATCCGTGGCATATTCAAGGCTGTGATTCGAAAATTGCGGTCTGGAGACATCGCAACAAAGTTGAAACCCTCCATGAACTTTCTCAACTGCGTCAGTTGCTGTCGTAACGCAATGCTGCCACCACCGGGTTGCTTGTCGTGGTATTTTAAGGTGCCGTCTTCATAGCCTGGCGCGAAAGAGTAGTCGAGATTGTTGTACAGTGCGCCTCCTGCCAGAATAATTTCCCAACCTTCCTTGCGGTAAGTACTGTCGGCTTGTCCCCGGAATCCGGTCTCATTATCGCCGATCACCTTGTTGAGATGGTAGTTCTGTTTGACCGCGGTGGGTGGTGTTGCATAGTGAAAATTGAAAACCGATACACCAGGATGCGGGCCGGTTATCCGTGCCGAGTCGTTCGCAATGTTCTGCGAGATTAAGTGTTTGTGAGGTAGTTTTTTTTCAGCATCTCCGATGGCTGTAGCTATATGATGTTGCCAATCCAGGGTGACTCCGCCAAAGTAGGGTTCGTTGCAGATTTCAAAAATTACATTACTGAAGCCATTCAATTCTAACACAAGTCTGGCCACCAAGTCTTCCTGAATACGCAATAACGGTCCGCTGTGATCCAACGTGTAAACACTGTCTTTTCCCGTTTCAGGGATGTTGTTCACATTGTTATCCGGATGCATGGGACTTAACACCCATTGCATTTTTTCGTAGAACGGGCAAAACAGCGTCAACTCCACGATGATGTTTCGCTGTTGCGCTTCGCCAATAAATTGCCTGAGCCTGGCAAAGTAAGCTTCGTCCCACCGCGCGAGATCGAACTTGTTTCCACCTCCACGAAAACCTGGCTGTGTCGATCTCGCCCAGGGGCCTATATAGCGACCGGAAGCAGGTGCGAGTACGTTCTTCTCGATGTTGAAAGCGCCAAGCGGCTCGATGTAAGCACCCGTAAACACCCGTGTGAGATTGAGGTTTTTTGAAGCCAACTCATTGAGATACTTTACAAAGTCAAAGTCGAGATTTAATACTGCTCCATAGTGCTCTCCACTGGTGATCAAGATCAGGGGTTTATTCTGATATTGAAAATAATGCGGATTGGCAGGATGCAGCGCAATAGGCTTTACCTGCCCGACGGAATGTTTGAACACTCCCAACAAGACAAAAAAGAGTGAATAGATGACTGTTTTCATAGCAGAATCGCAAGCATTGAATGTATTCAATAGCCCATGCAATATCAAGCTTTCTTGCGATCATTTACAGCCGTTTTGCAACTGCTACGATATCAACAAATCAAAAGATCAACAAATGAATCAATAGATCAGTCTACCTTTACGAACTGATAATCCATGGATTTGCCGTTACCGGAGATTGTCACTTCAAGTTGCTTCATTTTACGCCGATAATTAATCCGCTTAGGGAAGTCGTGTTCTGCATTTTCGCAGGTGAAGTCATTCTGGTGAATGGACGTGATGCGGAAATATACCGGTCTGGGATTCTCGATAACATCGGCGACAAAATAAAGCGCATTGTTGTCGCCGGGTACGATGCGCATCTTTTCGATGAAGAGCGTGTCGTTTCCTTTCATGGTTACACCGAATCCTCGCAGACCGATTTCAGGGTCGATGACCCATCGTTCGTTTCCCGCTTGTCCAGGTTTGCCGTTGGTGCGTTTCCAGGAGCCGACGAGCCAGCCAAGGTCCTCGATATTTGATGGCGTTTGAGCCTGCGCAACGAGACAACATATCGTCAGAAGCGCGCCGATCGCGTGGCGAATTGTTTTCATAGCATTATAACGTTAATCGGGCGCCTGTGTTGTGCGCTGATTTCTGGGACATGGAGCAATTTGATACTGGTAAGTTACCGAAAGTGCACGAAAGGTGTGACAACGGGGGTTCGAGACGATGGTCCAGACGTGCCTTCAGACACAATCGTGGAAAAAAAATCTGTGGCGACGTGCTAACTGCGAAAACGCAATCTTCGTATATTGATACTAAGCACCGCCTATAGCCATAGAATTTGAGCATTCAGAAGTACTTCATACTTAACGGCGAAGCACCCTTGTGAAAAAACAGACCCTCAATAATATCGGCAATATCTGCGATATGCGTACGATAAAAATACTCTGTTCGTCGGCTGCTTTGCGGCGAACCGGCAACCTGCTCGCTCTACTGGTATTGGGTGTGGGAGTCATCTCCGTCATGTCGTGGCGCAAAGGGGCCAAGCCAACGGCCCGGCCCCCCGCAGAAGTGACGATAGCGATGTGTGGAGAGTTTATTATCCAGGATGATTACTTCTCTTCGCCGGTGAAGTTGCTTGAGGGACTCGGCCAGTTACATTATCGCATTTCAACACGCGATAGTGCGGCGCAGAAATTCTTCAATCAGGGACTTCGCCTGATCTATGCCTTTAATCACGTGGAAGCATTGCGTGCTTTCCAGGAGGCCTCGCGCAGGGATCCTGAAAGTGCTATGCCTTTTTGGGGACAGGCATTGGCGCTGGGCCCGAACATCAATGATTGGAATCCCAAGGATCGCGAAGCGATGGCGCATCAGGCGATTTCCAAAGCCCTGGAACTTTCTAAAAATTCAACAGCCAAGGAAGCCACCTTCATCAAAGCGATGACCAGCCGCTATGATGGCAAGGTTAATGATAATCGCGACACTTTAAATTTCGCCTATCTGCACGCGATGGAAGCACTCGCTGCACAGTATCCGAATGATCCCGAGGCGCTGACATTATACGCCGACGCAATCATGAACAGCATGCCCTGGAACTATTGGAACCACGATGGTACGCCAAAGGACGGCACACTGAGAGCCAGGATTGCGTTGGAGTCGACGCTGAAAAAATTTCCCAGGCATCCCGGTGCACACCACCTTTACATTCATTTGGTAGAGGCGTCGAACAAGCCGCGCGACGCCTACGCGAGCGCCCAGTTTTTGGAGACAGCCATGCCGAAGGCCGGTCATCTCGTTCACATGCCGTCGCACATCTATGCGCGCGTCGGGGAATACGATCGCTCGAATAACGCTAACGTAAAGGCTATACGCGCTGATGAGGAGTTTCTTGCCGAGTCGGAAGACCAGGGCTTTTATCGCATAGGGTACTATCCCCACAATATTGATTTCCTGGTATTCGGAAGCATGATGAACGGCCGCTATGAGCAGGCGTTTCGCGATGGTGCAAAGCTTTCCTATCATATGAAAGCGATGGAGAACATGATGCCGGTATACTATGATTTTTTTAGTGTGTCACCTATCATAACCTACATCCGCTTCGGCGCCTGGAATGATATATTGGCGTTGCCACCGCCGGACCCACGCTATTACCACATGCAGTCGGTGCAACACTTTGCCCGTGGTATGGCATTTCTGCGCAAAGGGCTGCTGTCAAATGCAGAAGCGGAACTGAAAAAGCTGGACTCCATCAACAGCCTGGATACATTGAAGACCATTTATGCTTTCTACAGTTCTGCCTTTCAGATTTCAAATGTAGCCACGCATATGTTAAAAGGTGAAGTGATGATTCAGCAGCGACAACAGGAGCAAGGACTGAAGGCTTTACGTCAGGCTGTCGCGGCAGAAGACACGATGCGTTACAATGAACCTGCCGACTGGCGTCTGCCGTCACGACACTACCTGGGAGGCGCGCTGTTAGAATTGGGACAATACGCCGAGGCTGAGAAGGTGTTTGAAGCTGATTTGCTACGCAATCCTGAAAATGGTTGGTCATTGCAAGGGCTGCTTCAAAGCCAGAAGAAGCTTGGGAAGAAAAAAGAGGCAGCGGCCACACAGCAACGTTTTGACAAAGCCTGGAAGAACAGTGACGTCAGGATTTTGTCTTCGCGATTCTGATGACAGCGCACGTGAATGCTTTGGACAGACCGTCACCATTGACAACAGTTTCGTCCATGGTCATGAAACTTGGCCACGAAAGAAGAACAGCACAACCGTGAAAGCGTTTTTATGAGTGAGCGGTTGCCGTTCTACGAGCAACCAACTTTGAAGATTACTGATTTCCAATGATCGCCAGGATGCCGGCAATAATAAGAGCGGCAATTACCGCCAGCGTGATCTTGATGGCACTATAAGGTCGTTCGCCCTGTACTTCACCGGTACGGGCGTTCACCAGGAACTGAAATACCTTGTTGTTGTACCGATAGGCACTTAACCAAACAGGAAGCAGGATGTGCTTGAATGTCGGATCGTGATACGTCGTGTTTACGAACTGGATCATCTGTTGGTCGCCACCGATGTCGGCGCGTATGGTCGCGTGAATGCGTGGTTCCATCACCTGCTTCCCTTCCTGGTAGCCTCCCTTCACATCGACGGAATAGGTTTCTGCCCGGAAACCACTGAGGTAGCTGTCGTTGTACGTGACCAGGTTCTTAAGGTCCCATGGTTCAAGGGCGCGGAGTTTATCCTTTCGCAGCGACGAAGTAGCCTCAATTAACACATCGTCGAAGGTATTGTTTACGCGCCCCGAAGCAGGATACCAGCGCGTTTTTACTACCTGCCGTGTGCGATTCACGTTGCGTCCATTCTCAACAGCGGTGTATGATTCCGTTGTCGTGTAATTTTCGCCGCGCTGTCCGGTATATGACGAGTCAGTTTTACAGTCGAATGTCCAGTAGGGAAGGTACATGCCGGACAGACGGTTTGCCGAGTCGGCGTAGTGTTTGAGATCGCTGGGGGCAAACCAAAGGCTTTTTAGCCAGCGCTTGAAATTTCCGGTGGCCTGTTTGTCATCAATTCCAAAGGGCAGCACATATTGCGGTTTGTGAAGCGTGGCCGTAGTGCCACTCTTAACGACCAGGCTGGACGCGCAGAAAGGACACTGGTCGGAACTGATCCGTGCATTGAGTGTCGTTGTGGCGCCGCAGCTTTCGCATTTGACCACGGCGATTTCCACTTTTTCCTCGTTCTTGAAATTCTTTTCAAGAAAGTCGTCGAGGCTGATTTCCTTCAGTTCACCTGTGGATTCCGGCTTTGCAATCTCGTTACGGGCACCACAATATTCGCACACCAGATGGTGCGTTCCCGGCTTGAATTTCAGCAGGGCGCCGCATCCACCGCAGGCCAGTTCATTGCTGATGGAACGCGTGGGTTCCGAAAAATCACTCATAGGCTACTGGCAGGAAAGTCCTATTTTGGGGGTAGGGGTGGCGGAGTAGTACCAAATAAATTGTTAAGCTCAGTAGCGTCGCCTGCCTTCATCCACGATGTGAGGCCTTGTCGCCAAACGAGCGAATCGCGCGTGACTGTTCCCTGTTGAACCATTTGTTGCAAAGTCGATACTGGAAAGGGACCCTGCTGCTGTCCGTTTACTGCGACAAAGAACTGGGCGCCTGCTCCGGGTAACGGCGGGGGACCTCCTGATCCTGGTGCATTGCCTTGTTGATTGAACATCTGCCCCATTTGTTGGGCCATGGCGAATCCCATACCCAAACCCATGCCGTCACTCGCCCCTCCACCGGGATTCTTCGCGGCAGCTTCCATCGCATTGGCCGCCTGGAACTGAGCATATTGACTCAGGTTGCCCAGGATTCCCATGCTACTTCGCTTGTCCAGCGCCTGTTCTACTTCTTGCGGCAACGAAATGTTTTCAACGAGGAATTTCGTGACCTTCAACCCATACTCGCCGAATTCAGGATCGATTTTCGCCGTGATGAACTTAGAGAGTTCGTCGTAGTTGGCGGCAAGGTCAAGAATTGGAATTTTGCTTTCCGCTACCGCATCACTGAAGCGCGTGACGATCATGTTTCGCAACTGTTCGGCTATTTCTTCTGTGGTGAAATGTGCCTGCGTTCCCGCTATTTCCTTGATGAACAACGCTGCATCAGAAACCCGAATAGCGAAAGAGCCGAAGGCCCGCAGCCTGATCGGACCGAATTCCGCATCACGCAACATGATGGGATTCTTCGTGCCCCATTTTTGGTCAGTGAAGTTCTTTGTATTGACAAAGTATACCTCAACTTTAAAGGGGCTGTTGAAGCCATACTTCCAACCGCGGATCGTCGTTAGCACAGGCATATTCGCCGTTGTCAACTCGTAACGACCGGGCTGGTACACGTCTGCAATCTTTCCTTCGCTAACGAAAACAGCGACCTGACTTTCGCGGACTGTCAACTGCGCGCCATTCTTGATTTCGTTTTGAAATCTGGGGAACCGCCATACCATGGTGTCGTTGCTGTCGTCGGTCCATTCAATGATGTCGATCAGCTCATGCTTGATCCTGTCCCATATGCTCATAATGCAGGGGGTTGATGAACTCCGAAGGTAGGAAGTTCAATTCTAATAAACCTTCAGCAAATGAAAATTTAACCGCCGGCCTATCCCTCCCGAAACGGGTTACCGGAAGCAATGTGCGTTACCTTAATGTCTTTCAAGCGCGTTGACAACCAACCGACCAGCCATTCCATTCCTGGTTCTTCGCTTTCTGCATGACCTAACACGATGAGAGACATCCGGCTGCCTGTAGCCTGGGCATCGCGGACGTATTCGGCCGTTTCCCATTCGTGCACTTCGCCTACAATGAGCACATCCGGCTTCTCTTTCATCAGCAGTTGCATTTGGGCACGGCCACCCGCTGCTCCGGGAATCAGGGCGATTCGCTTACAGGTCTGTGCGGGATCTCCGATGTACCGTACCTGTCGGATGCCCAGACTCTTCCTGCTGTGTGTTACCAGATCTCCCAGCGTGATTCCTGCGTGATTGATCATCGGTGGATTCGCAGCATTGTAAAGCTTTTCCCAACCCATCTTCGTGAGCACACCCATCAGCACACCATCCGGGCGATGCGTATGCCAATAGTCGTGAAATCGCCAGACTGCGATCTTGTGTTTGTTCAGAAGTTCGCGTTTGTATTGGTACACGGAATCAGTTTCGAGCCACGCCGTTTCATCCGTGTGTCCATAAAAAGTGGGCTCATGTGCGATGATAAAATTGCTCCCCACAGCCGCCGTTTTTCGAATCACTTCCACGGTCGAAAACATGGTCGTTACAATTCCAGTTACCACTTGCTCGCCAGTGCCCGACTTTAAGGTGTCGACCGTTTGTTGAAATGGAGCTCCGGGAATCTCTTTGAGAATAAGGTCGATCACTTGTTGAACGCTCATCCCCGGCGCGGATGCTGGCTCATTGCCGCCAAAGATCAGCGATGGTACAAGGGCCATCCCAACCGTTGAGGTAAGGGTAGTCAAAAACTTGCGGCGTCCCGAAGTATGCTCGGGATATGGAT
>DATHKA010000339.1:0-23592 GCA_035489615.1 Chryseolinea sp. | reverse complement strand
AGAGCCACGCGGGAATGTAGGATGTCGCCAATGATAGCCACCTTCTTTCCACTTACACTACCCAACTTCTCTCGGATAGAAAAAGCATCAAGCAACGCCTGCGTGGGGTGCTCATGCGTGCCATCGCCGGCGTTTATAATATTTGCCTGAATGTGCTTGGACAGATAGTGTGGTGCGCCGACACTCGCATGTCGCATCACGATCATGTCGACCTTCATAGCGAGTATGTTGTTCACCGTATCCAGCAAGGTCTCTCCTTTCTTAACGGAGCTGTTAGACGCAGAGAAGTTGATCACATCCGCCGACAAACGCTTTTGTGCCAGTTCAAACGACAGGCGCGTGCGCGTGGAATTTTCAAAGAATACGTTGGCGATCGTTACGTCGCGCAGTGAAGGCACCTTCTTGATAGGACGGTTGATAACGTCCTTAAAATTATCGGCAGTTTCAAAAATAAGTTCAATGTCCTCACGCGTGATGTCTTTTATGCCAAGCAGGTGCTTTTGACTGAGTTTGGACATAGTTCAATCCTTATTAATCAACCAGATCTTGTTTTGTTTGTGACCCTGTGCTTCGAGTTCTACCAGAACACGCTGCGAAGCCAGGGTATTGACTTCCTTTCCTACGTAATCGGCACTAATCGGTAACTCGCGATTCCGGCGACGATCGATCAGCACCAGCAGTTCCACAGTAGCTGGCCGGCCAAAAGCGATCATAGCATCCATGGCTGCGCGAATCGATCGTCCGGTGAACAGGACATCGTCAACGAGCACTACTTTCTTGCTCTCGATGATGAAAGCCACCCGCGTTTCGTTAGCCCTTGCCGGGGTTTCGCGGCGACGGAAATCATCTCGGTAAAACGTCGCGTCCAGGTATCCCAGGGGAATGTCTTTCCCCGTATCCTTCTTTAATTTTTTATGGATGATTTCGGCGAGGAAGATGCCGCGGGGCTGCATGCCCAGGATCACGGAATTGCTGAAATCGTTGTGGTTCTCAATCAATTGCTGACACAGGCGGCTGATCGTAAGATCGAGCAGGTCAGAATCGAGGATGAGCTTTTTCTGCATAACGCGGGGCAAATATAATCGATTACATTTGTTCATGGTCAAGTCCACTGTCAAAATCAATGGATCCCTCGTAGTGTATTTGTTGTGCTTGGTCGGCAGCACGTTGGCCAGTGGGCAGATCCTGGATACGGCGATGGCGATACCCGTTGGCGGTATCAGGCAATGGATCAGCATGAAAGGCACGGATCGTCGAAACCCGGTGCTATTAATCCTTCACGGAGGCCCTGGGAACTCGGTCATCAGCTACAGTGACAAGTTTACCGGCGAACTGCAAAAGCAATTTGTGGTCGTTAATTGGGATCAGCGCGAAAGCGGAAAGACCGGGCAGCTTAACCCGAGTCCCCAGCCGCTAACGGTGGCGCTGATGACCAGCGACGCGGTGGAAGTGATCAAATACCTGTGTAAGGCATTGTCCGCGAGCAAGATTTATCTCATGGGGCATTCGTGGGGCGGATTTCTGGGTATGCAAGTGGCCGGACAGCACCCGGAACTGTTAACCGCTTACATTCCCATTTGTCCGATGATTCACCAGGCCGAAAGTGAACGACTGGCACTCAGTTGGATGCAGACGAAAGCGACTGCCGAAAATAACCAGCAGGCCAAAGCGGAACTCTCGGGCGTCCACATTCCGTTCGGCTCAGGAGAGCAGTTGTATTACCATAGGAAGTGGCTGCTGCACTACGCGGGTGCGAAGGAGCCCACCCGGGAAACGGTCGAGTCGTGGGCGTTGAAATGGCTGGCGCTATTCAACGAAGCCAGCGCGATCAACTTTCTCGCAACACTTCCGCGGCTGGAATGCCCCGTGTACTTTTTTGTCGGAGGACGGGACTATCAAACGTCAACTAAACTCACCACGGAATTCTATAGCCGGGTGAAAGCCCCCGATAAGCAAATATTCGTATTTGAATCGACGGCGCACAACTTACCAACTGCCGAGCCGGCGCGTTTGCAACGGACGATCCTGGAGACGATCGTTCCGCGCGTTGCGCAGAAATGATTTCACGCGTTGGCTATTTCGAAAGCATCACTGCTTTGCCCGATGTAGCCGACGTTCGGGCGGCCTCAAGTATGCGCACAACCGTCACGTTATTATCCAATGCGTAAAGATCGTGACTGCGCATTTTGATTTTTCCGCTTATGACATCCGCAAAGTAAGAGAAAGGATCCTGGTAGACTCCGGTCTCTTCCAGGGTCGTCTGTCGCGAAATCTCCGCCTTGAGCTGCTTGTTTCGCAGGCGCATAGCCGTACTGTTAAGGGAAACGACGTATCCCGTTTCACCATAGACCTCCATGTCTTTGCGACCAAACGGCCAGTTCCAGGAAGCCTGTATGATGCATTGCGACGAAGGATAGGTAACGATGATGGTCGCTTCGTCGTCGACCTTGGGATAAATTTCAGGCTTGAAATGCTGTGTGACCGCGGTAACAGAAATTGGCGTTTCGCCTTTCATTAGATACGTCATGATGTTGGCGCCGTAGCAGCCGAAATCAATCAACGCACCACCGCCATTCTGCACAGGATCAGTCAACCAGTCGAAGAACTCCTTACCGACGCCGATTTCTTTGGGTCCTTCGTGACCATCATGAACCACGACCTTCCGGACCTTGCCGACAAACGCACTATCGTTGACCAGGGTGTAGGTTTTCTGCGTAGTGGGATACCACGATGTTTCGTAGTTCGTTAGCAGGTGGATCTTGTGTTTAAGGGCGAGGTTTTTCATTTTTTCTGCCTGTGCAACAGTCGTGGCCAATGGCTTCTCGACCATAACATGGATGCCCCGCGGGGCACAAGCTTCAACCGCTGCTTCGTGCTCATAAATGGAACCAAATGCCACGACCGCTTCCGGTTTAACGGCGTCGAGCATGCGGTTCAAGTCCGTGTAGAAGAGAGAAGCAGGCAGGTTATAACGCTTGGCCTGCTGTTCGGCCAGGGCCTTGTCGGGTTCGTACACACCAACCAATGTTACGTCTTCCTTTCCCTTGCGCCCGAGAATCCATCCTGCGTGTCCGTGGGTGGTGCGTAGTACGGCGAGGCGAAGGGGTTTTGGCGTTGACTGTGAAAATGTGGTCATGGGCAAAATAATGATCCAACATAGAAGCAAACAGGGGAGGAGGCGTGAAGTTTTCATAGGGTGAAGCAAAGTGCTTTCTAACTTACAAAACTTTGGCAATTACTTGCGGGCTAATTCAACCAGCGGTTCAGGACTGATCTTTCTTTGGGTGAAAGTCTGGCCCTAATTGCAGGTAATCTTGTTGATGAAGAACACCCTGCGCTTACCGCGCTCAGCGTTCGCTATTTCCTGGATGCCATAGGCGTAGAAATAGTCTTTGTACCAGTACTCCAGCCTGTTCATGGACGTTTGTTCCTTTCGAACCACGTCCGTGTCAAATGAAGTCTTGATGTGTTCGATCGTTTTACCCTCAAGCACCTGATCGTCTTGAATGATCTTGGTGCGGAGTTCGTTGTCGAACAGATACAGCAACGCTATGCGATCGCCCTGTACCTCCAGTTTCACAAATTGTTCCAGCGTGAAAGTCTTGACGTCGTTAATTTCAAAACTGTTGTCCCACAACAGCTTACCGCTCTGATCAAAGCCCATCACTACGGCATGGGTATAGTGATATCCATCGAATATGCGACCGTCTCGCATCATGCTGGGCAGACCGCCGGCAGTATAAAAGAAGGGACTTAGCGTTCGGTCGGTCGACACGTACTTTGGATAGAACGCTTCACCCAACAAAACGTATTGATTCTTATAGGGAACAATTTCGTGAACCAGAAACCGGTAATTAAACCGCGTGCGCTTTCCTTTTATTTTACGTCTTTCGATGCGCTCCCTCACCCGGGCTTCACGCTTCGCCTTCATATACTTGAAGAAATTTTCAAGATCTCCGTAGTAATAGTAGCGCAGCTGTTGATTTCCTTCGGCGTCAATGCCCGCCAGGAACAAGCCCCTTGAGTACTGCGAGTTCTTCCCACCGAACACACCAGCAACAACCTCCAGGTTGTCCAATGTCTTCATTGACCGCGCGAATATCAGGTGACTGTTATCGGAGGGCTCGAGCGCAAAGTTTCTCAATAAGTCGCCGTCTTCGTCATAGCTCTTGATGAAAATGGTGCTCTGACCTTTGAAATTCCGGGCGCTGATCAGCACATCGAATGTGCCATCGGCGTAAGGTTTGAGCTGGGTGAGATCTCCCGACTCATTGAGAAGACCCGGCAGCACCTTTGCGCGTTTCGTCTCGAACGAATAATACATCACTACGGGCACCTTATTATAGTACCCGCCCATAATTGCCCCCTTTCTGGTGACTTGAAATTCGGTGGGGGTAAAGGGAATAAAGTTATTGATGTTGTGCATCACGAATTCACCCGTAGCCACATTGATGGAGAACAACTGGAAATTGTTTTTCGTGAAATCGCGATAACGCAACAGAAAATACAATGTCTTTCCATCAACCTTTTTGCCAACCAGCACGAAGCGATTGTCTATGGGGAGAAAACCCTTCCATTGCTCCTGAAAGGCCGTGTCGAGCTTTATCAGTTGAATGTGGTCCTGCGTATTGGTCCCAACCCGCCTGTAGAGGAATATGCCGTCTTCAAGTGCCGGAATCACTTCGAAGGATGCTTCGTCGCGAGGAGAGAACATCTCAAAACGGTTCGTTTGCAACACTTGTTGTGCGTTGCAGAGGATCGAAACAAAAGTTATAAGAAAGGTCAGCCCACTTCTACGCCTGCGCAAAAGTGGGGATACGTTCAATTTGATGGACCTCCATTTTCGCGCAGGCGTACTAGTTAACCACAACTTTATTGATGTAAAAAACATCCCGTACCCTGTCATCATTATTCGTGTTACGAACCGTATGATATCCCCAAACGTAGAACACGTTATCTATCCACTGACGCACCCCCCCTTCATAGTCTCGCTCTGTCCGGATGTTGTCCCCAGGACTGCCGGTCTGGATAGGACTCGCAGTTTCTTCCATTTTGTCACTGCCGAGCGATATCGCCTTCATCTTTATTTCCGATTCCTTTTTGTAAAGGAACACCAACTTGTTGTCGTCGATATAGAAGTCTGATACCTGATCGACACCGCCCATTCGCACGTCCTCAATCTTTATGCTTTCGTCCCAACGCACCTTTCCCTGCGGGTCAAAACTCAAAAGACTTGCCTGCGAGGTCTTGGTTTCATTCATCGTCCTTGCCGCATTGCTGTAGCTATACGGACGATACATTCTGCCCATCCCGGGATAATAGAAAGGCGAAAAGGCCATGCCTCCACCATAATAAGGATTGTAGTAGTAGGGATTGGAATAATACGGACTGGTGGTTGATATCGGGGTATAGATCTCCGCCAACAGCAGAAACCCGTCCTTGTGTTCTTTCACCCTGTACGGCATCACGTAGGATGTAAAGTTTGGGATACGTTTGGCGGCGAGGTCGGAGGCTGAACTTTCCTTCACGCGTTCGGCGCGCTTGGGCGTGAGATAGTCGACAAAGTGTTCGAGTTGTCCGAAGTCGATATACTTGAGTTGCTGTTCGCTAAATGGGTCCACGTTCATAAAATAGAACCCGATGGATTGTTTCGAATTCCGTTCTCCCCAGGTACCGACGACAGCGAGGTCTTCGCGCTGCAACGTACTGGTTATACCCGTTTGTAGAAATATCTGTGATTCGATGGGGACCAGATCATCCAAGAGTTGCTTGCCCGACTCATCGAATGTCCTGAACAGCAGTTTTCGATTCTCCTTGGTACCGCGATCGATGAGGACCGTGTTGAATGTCTGGTTTTCGTTGGTTCGAAGGTCCACCAGCTCCGTGTCTTTTTGAAAGAAGCCCGGCAGTACACGAATGTGATTGGTTGACAATTCAAAGAGAACTACGGCCGGTTCATTGTTGACATATCCGCCAAATATGAAATTGGGCCCGGCTTTGGTGAAGTGCGTTAGTTTGAAATCGAGGTCCGGCTTGAATTGGTATCGCCCCACCTCTTTTCCAGCGAAGTTGATTTCGATAAGCTCAAAATCGTTCCTGTTCGTTTCGCCGGTCCGGAATAAAAAGAAAAGTCTGTCGGCGGCGATTTCGTAGCCGATGAATTTGTTTCGGTCCTTGATCTCCAGTTCCGTATCGTTCTTTTCCTGAAGGGCAGTATCCAGGAGTATCAGTTGCCAGAGTTTATTGGAGTTTCGATACTTGTTCAGGTCGCGAAACAGCGCAAGGCCATGGTGCTCGAGAGAAACGATATTGAAGCCTTCGTCGGCATTTTTTTGAACTTTTTCATACCGTCGAGGCTGACTGATTTGCCCTGCCGCTGGCGGATTGACAGCGAAAGTCAATAGAACACCGACGGCCAAAGACCGGCAAGCGGAGTAAAACCCTTCGGGAGATTGCGTTTTCACGAGCATGTTAAGAAATACAAAATAAGCTATACAATTTCCTGACCAGAATCTGTTGCCAGAAAACTGTTAACGGTCTTCGCTTAGTGCTACGACCATGTCAAATTCCTCTGACTTTACCGGCTGTACTGAAAGCCGCGACGCTTTCACCAAAACCATATCACTCAAACGCTTGTCTGCTTTGATTTGGGCCAGCGTGACAGGCTTTTTAAGTTTTTTGACGGGGACAATTTCGACGGCCACCCATTCGTTGTCGGCAGGGTCGGGATAATGCTCTTTGGTGATCTTGGCAATGCCGATGACAGCTTTTTCATCACCCGTATGATAGAAGAAAGCCTCATCACCTTTCTTCATATTCTTGAGATGAGTGCGTGCCTGAAAGTTCCTGACGCCATCCCAGCCTGCTTTTTTGTCGCGAACGAGGTCATCCCACGAAAATGTTTCGGGCTCGGTTTTCATCAGCCAGTAGTTCATAACTTAATTGGTTAAGCTTTACAAATTAGCAAATACTCTTTGTAATTTCCTGAGACAGTAAGCATAAATGAAGGCCCTTGTAATCTTCGGAAAATCGATCGCTGATGTCATCTTTGCGACACCGGTTATCCGGGCGTTGCGCATTGACCTGGATGAGATCACGGTTCATGTTTTGGTACGTCCGGAAACGGCTTTCCTGCTAACGGAGAATCCCTATGTGGCGAAAGTTCAGAGTTTCACGGGCGTGTTCGCCAGCTGGAAAAAACTGATGGAGGAGGGCTACGATCTGATCATCAATCTCGATGAAGGATGGCGGACCAGGATATTATCGCGATTCATCATGGCGCCCGAGCATCGACTGGCCACGCGTCATTGGAAGAAGTGGCTTATGGTTCGGCTCAAAATTAACCAGATTTCCAGTAAGCATGCCGTTGAGCGGATGATGGATGTTATTCGCCCGCTAGGTGTGAAAGGCGATCACCTTGGCCTGGACTATTTCATTCCCGCTCACGATAAGGTTTCGGCGCATTGGCTTCCCGAGGCGTACAGGCGAGGCTATGTGGTATTTTGCATGAGCGCGCCTTTTTTCACGAGAAAACTTCCGTTGGATCGCATGATTGAGCTTTGCGATAAAATTCGCAAGCCCATCGTCCTATTGGGAACAAACGAAGATCACGACAATGCAGAGGTCATCTGGAGTTTCTTTTCAGGGTCAGGAACCTTGAGGCTGCAACGAAACGAGTCAGTATTCAGCACGCGCACGCAGATCTACAATGCGTGTGGCAAGTACAGCTTCAATCAAATGGCTAGCATCATCAAACAGTCGTGGGCCGTCTTCACGTTCGACAATGACTTTGTGCCTGTGGCATCGGCTTTCAGAAAGCAGGTATTCGGATTGTGGGGAAATACCAGTTCACTTTTTGGAAACTACCCCTATCGCACCCGTTATACGATCATGGAGCACACGGACCTGGAGTGCCGGCCGTGTTCGGCGCATGGCTTCGATCAGTGTCCAAAGGGTCACTTTAAATGCATGCGTGACATCATGTTTGATTTCTATCTTCCCTGAGTGTTCGCCGACTGCTCCACCCCAGCATTAATAGGCCCGCACCAGCTTGCCCTCCACGTAATTAACATACGAGCGATTCACCACCTTCATACCACCGGCAGTGGGATAGTTTCCCGTAAAATACCAGTCACCTGAGTGGTGCGGAATGGCTTTGTGAAGGTTCTCCACAGTCTGAAAAATCACTTCCAGGTCTGCGTTCATCTCTGCCGGACGCACAATCTCCGATATCTTCAGTGAGAGTTCGTCGTCTGTAAACTGGTCGTACAACTGCTTCACGTAGTTTTTCTGACTTTGATGCCCGTCCCTTGTAGCCTGCTCATAGGCTTCACCCAACAAATAGTCTTTACCATGGTCTTTCAGGAGCGCGATCATGGCCCTGAATGCCACGAAGTCACCCATGCGACTCATGTCGATTCCGTAACAATCGGGGAAACGAATCTGCGGCGCAGAGGAAACGACGACAATCTTCTTGGGCTGCAGGCGGTCCAACATGATCAAAATGCTCTTCTCAAGCGTCGTGCCTCGTACAATGGAATCATCCACCACTACCAGCGTATCGATACCCTTCCGAATTACCTCGTAGGTGGTATCGTAAGCGTGTGCAACCATTTCGTCGCGATGCTCGTCGTCGGCAATGAAGGTGCGCAATTTCACATCTTTCATCACCAGCTTTTCAATGCGGGGACGGAAGGAAAGTATGTCTTCCAGTGAATCAACAGAAGGCTTCTGGTCGATGATGATGTCCTTCTGTTTATTGATGAGGTAGTCTTCGATACCCGCCATGAGCCCGTAGAAGGCTGTCTCGGCGGTATTTGGAATATAAGAGAAAACCGTATTCTTAATGTCAAAATTCACTGCGCGAAGCACCTGCGGCACGAGCAAGCGGCCCAGTTGTTTGCGTTCCTTATAGATATCCGGATCATTTCCACGGGAGAAGTATACACGCTCAAAGCTGCAAGATTTCTTTTCTCCTGATTTCAGAATGGCGTGTTGTCCATACTCACCATTCTTGTCGATCACGAGCGCATGGCCCGGTGTGATCTCTCCGATCTGATCGTACTCGACATTGAAAGCAGTCTTGATCGCCGGCTTCTCGGACGCAACCACGACCACTTCGTCGTTCGCATAAAAATAGGCCGGGCGAATGCCATGAGGGTCGCGCACAACGAATGAAGCACCGGAACCGATCAGGCCAGCCATCGTATAGCCACCATCGAAGTCTTTACAGGCCCGCCGCAACAGGCGAGGTATGTTCAGCTCGTTTTCAATGATTTCGGAGATCTCGCGATTCGTGAACTTGTCCTTATACTTTTGGAACAGACCTTGTACTTCCTCATCTAGAAAGTGACCGATCTTTTCCATCACGGTTACGGTGTCGACCTTTTCTTTCGGGTGCTGACCCAGATCAACGAGGAGGTCGAACAACTCGTCCACATTGGTCATGTTGAAGTTGCCCGCCATGACAAGGTTACGACTCCGCCAGTTGTTTTGGCGCAGGAACGGGTGAACGTTTTCTATGCTGTTAACCCCATGAGTACCGTAGCGCAAATGGCCCAGCCATAGCTCGCCGGAAAAGGCGACGTTCGCCTTTAGCCAGTGTTCGTTCTTGAACTTGTCCTTTCCTTCCTTCTGCGCCTTGCGATATTTCTTGCCAATCTTCCTGAACAGGTCGGCAACGGGTTGTGTTTTTATTGAGCGGTATCGGCTGATGTAGCGGTGGCCCGAATCGACGTCAATTTTGATGTTAGCAATTCCAGCTCCGTCCTGCCCCCGGTTGGATTGCTTTTCCATTAGGATGTACATCTTGTTGGCGGCGTACATGGGACCATATTTTTCGATGTAATACGAAAGCGGCTTTCGCAAGCGGATCAGAGCAATACCGCATTCATGAAGGATCTGGTCACTCATGGATCATTAAGTTTATCATTCCGACTTATCGTTTGAGGCGAGCGGCAGGAATGAATTATAACGCAAAGTTAATTTTATTAATCCATCCCATCAACACGCCGGGGTTGAAGAAAAGTCCGAGTATCACTACAACTATAACCAGGCCAAAAAGATTTTCGATTGCGAATAAATTTGAATCCAGGCTGCGCGAGCCGGGCCGAATGAATGCGTAATAGGGAATTCGGATGTAGTAAAACAGGGACACAACCGTGTTCAGAAGGCCAAAAATAAGCAGCCAAAGGAGTATCGGCTTACCCGAAGCGCCATACGCTTCCCACAGAGCGGAGAAGATAAACAGTTTCGAAGTAAAACCGCCAGTAGGTGGCAATCCCGTCAGTGTTATTAGCCCCACGAGGAGGAAAATCGATTGCACCAACGTTGACTTTCCAACTCCCGAAAACGATTCCAGCGAATTAATCTCCTGCGATTCAAAAAACTGGAGATAGATAAACACCAGAAAGTTGGCCAACAGATAGACGGTGGCATAGAAGAGCGCCAGGCGAACGCCTTCGTTATCGACAGCGACAACACCGATGAGCAGAAAGCCCGTCTGGGCGATGGAAGAATACGCCATCAGGCGCTTCGGATTCTTTTGCCAAAGGGCCGAAAAATTTCCTATCGTGATGCTGAAGATGGCCACGGCGGCGAGCACATTTTGCCAGTTCAGGAGCGCATCGGCACCGGATTCGGGCAGGGCCTCGGTAAACCGAATTAGTACTGCCAAACCGGCCAGCTTGGGAACCACAGAGAAATAGCCTACCACGGGCATCGGTGCCGCCTCGTAGACATCCGGGGCCCAGGGATGCATCGGTGCCGCAGCAATCTTGAACAGAAATCCGGCCAGGGCCATGAGTGATGACCAATACATCAATGGTCCGCTTTTGGCTGCCAGCTTTGTGGTAAAATCAGCCGTATCAAATGTCAGGGTTCCAGCGATGCCATAGAGCATGCTGAATCCATACAACATAATCGCCGAAGCCACCGAACCGAACACAAAATACTTGAAGCTGCCTTCGGCACCAATGCGGCTAAAGGCATATCCTGTTAACACATAAGAACCCAACGAGATCAACTCCAGTGAAATGAATACCATGACGAAGTTCACGCTCATCGCGAGCAGGTGTGCGCCCAACAGCGTACCCATAATGATCGTATAGTATTCAGAAACGCGCGAGGTAAGTTTCTTATTTGCCCACGACAACCACAGTGCCAGTAACGTAGCCAGGTCAAACAGCACCTTCAAATAGGTTCCGAAGGTGTCGTGGCGCAGCATACCCCCGAAGAGAGCGGTGTGATTGATCATAGAAAGTTGCTGCCAACAGAGGGTAAGCGTCAGGGCGACGATTATAATGGTGATCAGTGAAAGCACCGGCTTGCAGGCACGAAAGAGACCGGCGAGCAATACGACGACGATGCCCGCTACCAGGATCACTTCGGGAGTGACCAGGGCAAGGCTCGAGCCAATCGATCCGACGTTGTCAGCGAAGCGCTCCACGGTCATGGGTTAGAGTGAATTGAACTTCCGGCGTTCAACAGAAACGTTGTAAACTCTTTGGCGAAGGGTTCTATGATGCTGATAACCGGCTGCGGAACAATTCCGAACACCAGCGCGGCGACGGCGAGTGGTGCCAGGACGAGATATTCGCGCGACTGAATATCGACGAGGTCATCGGCCTGAACATCGCCTTTCACAAAGAAGGGACCGAAAAACATGCGCTGCAAAGTCCAAAGAAAGTAAGCGGCAGAGATCACCAGCCCGACCGTTGCAACCACCGCAAGGCTTTCATGCAGGGGACCTCCGGCGCTGTTGGATTTAAAGGCACCGAGGAATACCAGGATTTCGCCAATGAAGCCGGCAAATCCTGGAAGCCCCATCGATGCGAAGAAGGCAATGACTACAAAAGTGGAAAACGCCGGCATCTTTTTGTAGAGTCCCGAATAGTGGTCAATTGAACGGTCGTGCGTGCGATCGTATATCACGCCGGCGAGGAGAAATAACAGGGCGGAAAGGATGCCGTGACTGAACATTTGATAGATGCTACCGGTCACTCCTTCGGGCGTGGCAGAGGCCATGCCGATCAGCACGAATCCCATGTGCGATACAGACGAGTACGCGATCATCCTTTTGAGGTCTTTACTGGACATCGCATTCAACCCGCCGTAGATGATGGAAAGTACACCCATCCATCCCACAAAAGATCCGAACGTCATGGCGGCGTCAGGGAATAACGGAAATGCTATACGCAGAAGGCCGTAGCCGCCAATTTTCAGCAACAGGGCGGCCAGCAGTACGGATACGGGTGTGGAGGCCTCTACGTGTGCGTCGGGAAGCCAGGTATGCAGGGGAACCATAGGCAACTTGATAGCAAATCCCACAAAAAGCAGCAGGAAGCACCACTGACGGGCGTTGAACGGCCCGATCATCCACGCGTGTCCGGGTTGCAATATGGAGCCTGGCAAGTAATGTGACCAATCCCGCATGCTCACGAGGTTGAAACTGTGTATGATCTGGTTCGTTCCATTGGGCTCGTGCGTGGAAATATACAGTCCGATCATAGCGACGAGGATGAGGATCGAACCCACGAGTGTATAAAGGAAGAACTTGATTGATGCGTATTCTCGCCGCGGTCCGCCCCACAAAGCAATGAGGAAAAACATGGGTAGCAGCATGAATTCGAAGAACAGGTAGAAAAGCAAGAAATCCAGCGCCATAAAGCTGCCTAGTATTGCGGCATTGAGCAGGAGTATGAGGAGGAAATATCCCTTAGGCTGACGGTTCACCTGCCACGACGAAATGGTGGCAATGAGCAGCACCAATACGGACAGCGCTACGAGTGGAAGACTCAAACCATCCAGTCCGAGAAAATAGGCGGCCTTCAGAACACCCCAGTTCCCCAGGTCTATGGTTATCCAGGGTTGGTATTCAACGAACTGGGTACCCGCATCCGGATGATAGGAAACAAGCAGCGAGATCAACACCACGAGCTGAACGGCATTAGTGATCAGGCTGAGATAACGGAATACACCAACGCTGCGTGCCGGTATGAACAATCCGATAAATGCGGCGAGGAGAGGCGTGAAGATGAGTAACGATAGTTGGATCTCCTGCATTTAACGTAAATGATTTGTTGCCTTGACCGGACTATCTAAAGAACCGTCCAAATTATGAAAATAATGATTGCAAAAACGGCCCAGAAAACATAAAGCTGAACCCCGTCCCGCTGAAAACGTCGCGCCCAATAGCCCACCATTTTTGCCGACCACGCTATACCGTCTACTAATCCATCGACGATGATGCGATCAAACCAGCCCGCTACATGAGCGATGATCGTATACGCATAAGCTACTGCATGCAGGGCTCCATCGATCCACCGCTTGTCAATTCGCTGCATCCCCGCGGAGATTTTCAAGGCAGGCGCTTCAACTGATCGACTAATCAGAATGTCAAAGTAAAACGCCTCAAGCAACAGCGGTGCCTGCACGTTTCTTTCGCGTCGCAGGTAAGCCAGGCCCAACGCAAGTGAGATCCATACCACCGAGGCAAGCCCTAGCCATGGTAGTTCGTGTTGCGTCGTGCCCCCGAGTCCGCTGAATATCCAGCTATTGAAATCAAAGGGATGATAGGAAATTACCGGCCACAAGCTGGCTATCGATAACACGACAATCGCGGCCCGCATGACCGGTGGAGATTCTCCCACGGTCAGCGATTGGGTGAATTGCTCGGGTCCCATGAAAATCTTCCAGATCAGACGGAAGGTGTATAGCGGTGTGAGGAATGACACGATCATCGCGCTGGCCGCTATTGTCCATCGCCAGGAGAAGGAGTCGCCGGCCCAGCCCAGTACCGCTTCCAGGATAGCTTCCTTCGACAGAAAGCCGGCGAAGAAAGGTATACCGGCAAGCGCTGAACCACAGAGAACAAAGGCAATGAAAGTAAGGGGAAGGCGAGCCCACAGACCGCCCAGGTTGCGAATATCCTGAACATCAAACGAATTGTGGGAATGATGCTGTGATTGATGAAGCGAATGAATGACGCAACCTGCCGCGAGAAAAAGGCCTGCCTTAAAGAACGCATGGGCGACCAGGTGCAGCATCGCTGCGGATGGCGCTCCCGTTCCGACAGCCATCACCATGAGTCCAAGCTGCGACACCGTGGAATATGCGAGAATCCGTTTCATGTCGAACTGGCCCAGGGCGGCCAACGCACCGGCTACTGCTGTAATCGCTCCGATGATCGCCATCAGGCCGAGTACCGGGGGAACAAAGAGCCAGAACACACGGTCGAGCAAATACACACCCGCAGCCACCATAGTTGCCGCATGAATGAGTGCCGACACCGGTGTGGGACCTTCCATGGCCTTCGGCAGCCATCCAAACAGGGGGAATTGTGCCGACTTGCCGATCACGCCGCAAAAGAGTCCTATGCCTGCCACGGTCCGCCATCCTTGTGTAGCAGAAGCAGGATCGATGTCTACAAAGTTGAACGTGCCATAGGCACTCCACACCGCCATCAGGGCAACCACGAATCCTGCGTCGCCCACGCGATTGAAAAGGAACGCCCGTTTCGCCGCGTCGGCGGCTTCTGGTTTTTCATGCCAATGTCCGATGAGCATGTAGGACGAGAAACCCACCAGTTCCCAGAACATGAAAAGTACCAGCAGGTTGCCGGTAACCACGATCCCCAGCATGGCAAAGGTGAACAACCCCAGCATACAGAAATATCTCCCCTGGGCCGCATCGTCGGCCATGTATCCAATAGAATAGACGTGTACCAGAAAGGAGACAGCTGTCACCACCAGCATCATGAGTACCGAAGTGTTGTTCAGGAGGAAGCTTACTTCAAATACCTTTCCACCAATGCAGAACCAGGGTACACTGAAGCCTGCAGGGGCAGCGCCCCAAACGCTTACCCAGGTAAATGCGGCCGCGGCCAGGCTGAGCAGGATAAATACCGGAGACAGGAACGCGACCAACCACGCATACTTTTCACGTACCAGCAAGCAGGCCACCGCCGAGAGCAGCGGGAGCAACAACGCAGGCAATACACCCGTGACCAACACGTCGAATGAGAGGGTAGTGGCGCTTATCATGACTCTTTCAACTCGTTGACGTGGTCGGGTACGGACGTCTGAAAATACCGGTATACCTGAATGGCTATCGCCAATCCCACAGCGGCTTCGCAGACGGCTATGACGATTACAAACAATCCAAATATCTGGCCCCCAGGAGCTCCGTTGTGCAGCCGATTAAAGGCGACAAGATTTAACACCGACGCGTTGAGGAGCAATTCAATGCCCAGCAACACAAAGATCATGTTCCGTTTAATAATGATGATGGCCAGACCTGTCGAAAACAGCAAGGCTCCCAGAAACAGAAGTTCATGATGGGCATTCATCGTCCAGGGTGTTTAGGGGCAGAAGACGACGCAATGACCGCGGCCCCGATCAGGGCAATTAGCAACACGACGCCTGTTACTTCGAAGGGCAGCGCATATTCTGTCAGCAATAATCTTCCTAGCGTTGAAATTGAGAACGGACGGACCTGGCCATTCGCGACGACCGGGAATTGATTGACAATAAGGTAAATCAGAAATCCCAATAACGTGGCGCCCACCAGGCCCCCTGCCAGGCGGTTACTGTGATCCACCAATAAGGGTTTGCCATGGAGGTGCGACGTGAGCATAATGGCAAATATGATCACCACGAGAATACCACCGGCGTAAACAAGAATTTGCGTGATGGCGAGGAATTCTGCGAACGAGAGCACATAGAGACCTGCCAGGCAAAGCAAGGTGATGATGAGCAACAGCGCGCCGTAGAATACATTGCGCACAAACAGCAGCGCTACCGTTGCGAAGGAAGCGGCCGCCAGGAAAAAGTAATGCAGTATAGTAGCTGCGTTCATGCGGGCGTCGACGGGGGTGTTGGCGGTTTAATCCTGGGTTTGAATACCGGTTTAGCGGCCTTGGGCGCATCGGCAGCCGTCGTTGGCGCGCCGGCAGCGGGCGCCTCTGTCGCTGGCGATTCGGTGATTGGCGCCGGTCTTGATGCCGCGCTTGCGGTCGGTGGTGCAGCTTTTGTTTTCTGATACTCCTCGAACAGATGCTTCTTTTCCGCAATTTCAGCTTCACTCATTTCAGCGAATACGAAGTTGTGCTCGCGAATATCAGCCACGCTAAAGTCATACACCTTGGTCATGGTCAGACATTCTGTTGGGCAGACCGTTGTGCAGAGCCCGCAAAAGCAGCACTTGCCCATATCGATGTCGAACCTGGCTGCGTAGATGCGCTTGGGTGTGCCATCGGAGGTCTTCCCAATTTCTTCGACGGCCCGGACGGGCTCGATGTCGATGCAATCAACGGGACAGATTTTTGCGCACTTGTCGCAAACTATGCAGTCGTCGATTTCATTGTGAAGGCGGTACCGGCCGTTGTCAGGCACGGGCTGCATCTCATAGGGATATTGAATAGTGGCGATGCCGGTTCGGTTGCTGAAATACTCCGGCGCCTGTATGGCCACAATGGGTTGCGACTTTCGGGCTCCGAAAAAGTGGCCCATAGTCAGGCGGAGACCGCTAAATAACGATCTGACAACCAATGCAATATTAGCGAAATACGAGTTGGTGGAACGCATAATCTACTGCAAAGATAGACATTCGGATTGATCCCGTGCCAACCTTGTCCGCAACATTACCACATCGAAATGAAATCAGGCCCTTCGCAGGGTAAAAAAGAATGTGCTGCCTTTGCCGTCCTCGCTTTCAACCCAGATGCGGCCGCCGTTTTTTTCCACGAACTCCTTGCAGAGGATCAATCCCAGGCCAGTTCCCTTTTCATTGGCCGTGCCACGGGTGGTGTAGGGCGCCGTTTTGTCAAATAGTATTTTCATCACCTCGTTATTAATACCCACGCCATTGTCCTTAACCGACACCAGCCATTCGGCATCCTTCTCGCGTGCGGCGATACGAACGGTACCCCCATCGTTGGTAAATTTGATGGCGTTGGTGATGAGGTTTCGGATCACCAGGTTGATGGTGTTGGAATCTGCGAATCCAATGGCATTGCGCGGCACCTCGTTAATCAATCGGATATCCTTACTCTGTACAGCGCTTAACAGTTGGATGTTTTCTTCAACAATGTTGTAGACATCGATCTTTGCGGCCTGCACGCTGAGCTTGTCCATTTGCAACAGGGTCCAGTCGAGGAGGTTGTTCAACAAGGTGCGGGTATGATTGAAACGCGCCTTGAGTTCCTTGATGTGTTTGGGCAACTCCGACGCCGATACGGCGCCTTTGTCCAGCAAGTCAAGCAACCCCGAGAGCGCATTGACTGGCGAACGCAAATCGTGCGATATGATCGAGAAAAACTTGTCCTTTACCTGATTCAGTCGCTCCAGCTCTTCGCTTCTTTTCTCCATTTCCTCCTGATGCTGCAAAAGCAGGGTGTTGATTTGCCGGCGACGCCGGCCGCTGCGGTACACGCTGATCAGCAGAATGACACTGAGGGCCATCACCACCACGAGAATATTGCGAACAAATTCCTGTTTTCTCAGTTCGCTGCTTTGGATTGCGTCCTTCTGATTCAACCTCGCGATCTGTGAATCGCGCGCCTCCGTTTCAAAGCGAAGCTGGCTGCGTAATAACTTGCCTTGCAGTTCCTGGCTGAAAAGCGAATCCTCCAGCTGCTTGTATTGCTTGTAGTACATTAAAGACTTCTTGAAATCCGCTTTCATCTCCCACAGTTGCGACAACTGATTGTAGCACTTGATTTCCAGGATGCGCGCGTTTAATTCCTTTGCAACGGTGAGGCTATTCTCAAGATTGGCCAGTGCTTCCTCGTAACGACTCTGGCTGGTGAAGATCACGGCACGGCCCAGGTCCACTTCGGCCATGCCGTGACGGTCGTTCGTCCGTTCATTCAAATGATATGCCGTATCGTAGAACGACAGTGCGCGGTCGTAGCCGCCTTTCCGGAAAGCCACGGTGGCGAGCTTTCCGTAGATCCTGGGTTGCACAATCTTGAACTCACCCTTGCGTGCGATGTTCAAGGCCAACGACAAAGATTGCTCGGCGGAGTCGTATTGCTGCCGGCGTAGCTGAACATCGCCGATTTCATCATAGGTATACGCGATGCCTTCGACGTCGTGCAGGTGTTCGCTAAGTTTTTTTGAAGCCAGCAGATGTTGCACGGCAGTCTCATATTGTCCCATCTCCTTGAAGACGCGACCGACGTTGTGGTCGGCCACCAGCATGCGGAACGTATCCCTGGCAGCTAATGCCACACGGTGGGATTGGGCGAAGTAAAAGAAAGCGTCGTCGTATTCACCAAGATCGTAGTAGTCATTGCCGATGTTGTTGTAGTCGCGGGAGATGTTCGTGCTGTCATGAAGCACGATGTCGTTCTCCAGGGTCAGGTTATCGTAGCGGAGGGCTGCGCTATAATCACCGCTGATGGTAAGCAACATCGCCTTGTTCTGATAAGCCGCAACTTTGGTTGGAAGGTCTTCGAGCTTGTTGGCAAGAGACAATGCCTCGTCGGCGTATACGCGCGCCTGGCCGAAGTCCACGTACTGATGATGGTTGGATAACGCAATCAGTGTCCGCACCTTTAATGAGTCGGAAGGGCTGCTGTTCAATACCTGCCTGAGACTGTCAGCCTTACTCTGGGCCAGGGATTGACTAAATGCAAAAAAACTGCCTAGTAATACTAAAAAAATGTTTTTCACGCGATCAACCAAAAATTAGTTTCCAAGTTCCGATAACCATAATCAACAGTAGGGATATCGGGGTGAGATACTTCCATGACAACGACATAAGCTGGTCCACACGTAAGCGGGGGAAGGTCCACCGAACCCACATCTGCAGGACAATAAAAAACAATGACTTGCTGAGCAGCCAGAAGGTGCCCCACAGGTACGACCCCACGGTACCGGGCGCACCGTTGGTCCAGTCGCCTAATCTGAAGGCACCGACATTGGGCAGGGGAGATGACCAGCTGCCAAAAAAGAGTATGGTGCCAAGGATGCTGACAAGCAACATCATGCCGTACTCCGCCAGCATGATTACAGCCCATCTGAACCCACTGTATTCCGTTTGAAAGCCCGCCACAATTTCTGACTCCGCTTCCGGAAGGTCGAACGGCGCGCGATTGCTTTCCGCCAGCGACGCAATGAAGAATATGATCCAGGCGAAAGCGAGCAGGGGCATTCTGAATATGTTCCATAAGAAAAATCCACCCAAGTCGTTCATTTCGATTCCCGTGGCACGAATGCCGAACAAAAATTCCGGTTGCGTGGTAAGCGTGCTCTGCTGAAAAGATATTTGTTGCAGATCCAATGTCTGGCTGACCATGCAGACGCATACGACGGATAGCCCAAGCGGTACTTCGTAAGAAATGAGTTGGGCAGCGGCGCGCATGGTGCCCATCATGCTGTATTTGTTGTTTGAGCCCCATCCTGCCATCACAATACCGATCACGTCGAGAGAAACAATGGCGAGCAAAAAGAACAGACCCGTGGAAATTTCGGCACCGTTCCAGCTTGCGCTCAGGGGAACGACAGCGAAGCCGGCAAAGACGGTAGTGAATATGACGATAGGCGCAATGCGAAAGATCACCTTATCGGCCTTGTCGCTGACGATATCTTCTTTTTGGATCAGCTTCAGTAAATCGGCAATCGACTGTGCCAATCCATAGTAACCGACTTCCATCGGTCCCAGGCGATCCTGTATGAATGCAGCAACCTTTCGCTCGGCATAAATAGCCATAACGGTGTAGAACAACAGAAAGGGCAGTATGAAAATGACCGTAGTCAATCAGGTCGCGGGGTTAAAAAGAACCACTAAGTTGATAAAATTTAACAATTCGATTTATCGATTCTTACGCAGAAACATACATGCATTAGCTGTTCCACAAGGCATGCTTTTCGAGCTGTACATCGTCGTGAAAGAACATTCGGGCGGCAGCAGCGAACGACTCAGTGTAATCTGAGACGAGGAACAGTCGCTCTGGTCGATGAACGTCATTCAACAGGTTTTCGCGGGTGAGATAATCCCGCAACGCGCGCGCTACAATTTCTGAAGAATCGAGCACGGTCATCTCACCTTTATAATAAGTGTCGATCTCGCTTTTAATGAGTGGATAGTGCGTACAGGCCAGGATCAATGCGCTGATCCCTGCAAGCTTGCCATCCGCAAGATACTGCGCGATAATCTCCTGACTGATTTGATTGTTGAAAAAACCTTCTTCGATCATGGGTGCCAACAACGGGGTAGCCAGGGAGTGAAGCCGGATGTCTTTATTTCCTTCATCAATCTTGCGCACATACACACCCGATTGCACTGTTCTCTTGGTTCCGATGAGTCCAATATCCTGCCCTGAGAAATGTTCAAGCACGTAGTCCACCATCGGATCGATCACGTTGATGATATGCGTGTCTTTGCGGACGTACTCGCGAAGCAACTCGTAGGCCGCAGACGAAGCAGAGTTACAGGCAATAACGATCACCTTGCATCCTTTCTTAAGTAGTATGTCGGCGATACGGATGGAGTAAGCCTGTATCGCCGCCTCCGACTTATCTCCATAAGGAAGATGAGCCGTGTCGCCGAAATAGATCATCTTTTCGCCAGGCAAAAGTTCCCGAATCGCATGCGCCACTGTGAGGCCGCCAATGCCACTGTCAAAAACGCCGATCGGCTGAGATGCGCGTGAAGTCATAGTTTGAGCGTGCGAATATACGCGATGGATGAACACGTTCAACACCGGGCTCGTCCATCGTGAGAAAGTTGGCGGTGGTTGTTGCTGATGCAGTAAAATGCGTATAATTGCCCCGTCATCTGAAGCTTTTAACACGATACGCATGGCAAATAATCTCTTACAAGGAAAGCGGGGAATCATCTTCGGCGCACTAGACGAAAACTCCATTGCCTGGAAGACGGCGATCAGGGTAAAAGAGGAAGGCGGGACATTTACCCTCACCAATGCACCCATCGCCATGCGACTTGGCAAGATCAATGAACTTGCCAAGGCGTGCGAGGCGGAAGTCATACCTGCCGACGCTACGTCAGAAGAAGATTTGAAGAATCTCGTTGCCAAATCAACAGACGTGCTGGGAGGAAAGCTCGATTTTGTGCTTCACTCAATCGGCATGAGCCCGAACATCCGGAAAGGAAAGTCTTATGGTGACATGAATTATGAGTGGTACCAGAAGACGCTTGATATTTCGGCCCTCTCGTTTCATAAGATCATGCAAACGCTGGAAAAGCTCGATGCCATGAGTGAATACGGCTCAATCGTTGCCTTGAGTTATATTGCTGCACAGCGATCGTACCCGGATTATACAGACATGGCGCAGGCAAAGGCGATGCTTGAGTCGATCGCCCGTAGCTATGGAGCCCGCTTCGCTAAGTTGAAGAAAGTTCGCGTAAACACCATTTCTCAATCGCCCACAAAGACGACTGCAGGCGCCGGTATATCGGGTTTCGATGTGTTCTTCGACTTCGCGGCGATGATGTCGCCGCTGGGCAACGCGTCGGCCGAGGATTGTGCAAACTATATCGTGGCGATGTTCTCCGACTTCACGCGCATGGTGACCATGCAGAACCTGATGCACGACGGTGGCTTCTCCGGTTCAGGTATTACGCAAGAGCTGATCGATCGCCTAACGAAATAGCGGCCGGACCCGCGCGTATTCCTTTCAATATGGTAGCCTTTCCGCCGTGTAAGATCAATCTCGGCCTTCGCATATTGGCGAAACGCACGGATGGATACCACGACCTCGAAACCTGTTTTTATCCCGTGCCCTGGACGGATGTGCTGGAAGTTATTCACGCGCCGCACACACAATTTGCGTATAGCGGGCACGTTATACCGGGCAATCCCTCCTCCAATCTTTGCGAAAGGGCCTATCAACTGTTGCAGCGGGATTTCGCGGTAGGACCGGTCCACATGCACCTTCACAAAGTACTTCCCTCGGGCGCCGGCCTGGGCGGAGGATCCTCTGACGGCGCCTATATGCTGCGGTTGCTCAACCAATTGTTCGCGCTCCGTCTCACGCGCGAGCAACTTATCGCATATGCCGCTATGCTAGGGAGTGACACGCCGTTTTTTATTGGCGATTCCCCGATGATCGGCAGAGGTCGGGGCGAAATTTTGTCACCCGCTAATCTTTCGCTGACCGGTACTTATGTCGTGTTGTTGAAACCCGATCTACACATCTCAACAGCCGAAGCATTCGCGGGCATTGTGCCGAACGCTCCAGTAACTGATATCGATACCGTTGTAACCGACAGTACTGCCACCTGGAAGGATCGCCTGCACAATGACTTCGAAGATTCCCTGTTCCCCCAATTTCCTATCCTACCGGAATTAAAAAAGCGGTTGTATGATGCGGGCGCGTACTACGCCAGTTTGAGCGGATCGGGCTCGACCATCTACGGGCTGTTCAGGCAAAGACCAGCCCTGGAAGCCGGCCCCGATGTGACCAAATGGGAAGGTCAGCTCTAGTATATTTACTCGACCACCTTGGGTTGTGTTTCGAACCGACGCTTGAACAACGGATAGAGCAAGACTGCTGACAGTATAATAATTGTGCCTAAGTAGAAGTTCGCGCCCATTTTTTCCTTTTCCCCAAAGATGATCACGGCCACGATAATCCCATAGATGGGTTCGAGGTTGAGTGACAGCTGAATGAGGAAAACGCTGATCTTCTTCATCAATTCCACAGCGGTTGAATAGGCATACACGGAGCAAACAATGGCCAGGAATCCAATGTAGAACCAATCCATCGTGTTCGGCACCAGGTGTAACGTATGATCGGGAGCCCACATTTCCTGGTAGAATGGCATAAACAAGGCGAGACCGATAAAGATCCCGATCATTTCATAGAACGTTATAGTGAATGCCGGAATGTCTCGCACAAGACGCGCATTGTAGATGGAAAACACGGCCGAGGTAAGCCCAGCCAGGATCGCGAGTAACAGTCCCAGGCGATATTGAAAATCGAATGAGAAAATGATGTAGAGTCCAAACAGTACCACGAGGCCCAACATGAGCTCGAATTTTTTCACTCCCGTCTTGTTGAACCATGGCACCAGGATGGCAGTCCAAAGGGAATTCGTGGCAAAACCGACCAGGCTAACCGAAACGTTCGATACGCGTGCCGAACCAAAGAACGAAACCCAATGAAGCGCAACGATAAAACCGATCAGTATCAGTTGAATTAACTGTTTTCCGGAGACTTTAAACGTTCCGCGCGTTATCAGTATAACGATGCCCATACCCAATGCGGCCAGTATGGCGCGATAGAACACCATCTCCACGGTGGGAATGCTCACCAGCTTGCCCAGTACGGCCGTGAACCCCCACAGGAAAACAATAAAATGAAGCTTGAGGTAGTCTGACCGGGTTGGCATTTAGCGGGGGACGTATTTGTACATCATCATCGAAATGCATCCGAAAATTATGTTCGGAATCCATACCGAGATCTCGGGGGGCAACGATCCGTTTTCGGCGAAAGTTCTGAACAGGGTAAAGAACAGGATAAATATAAATGACAACAAGAATCCCATCGCGATCTGTGGTCCTGTGCCGCCCCGGCTCTTACGGGATGCAACGATTACGCCCATGAAAACGAGAATATAAATCGT
>DATHKA010000338.1:0-2631 GCA_035489615.1 Chryseolinea sp. | reverse complement strand
CGCCACGAGTTCCTTGCCCGTTCCGTTCTCGCCGAGGATCAACACATTCGCATCGGTGGTGGCCACGCGGTCAATTAATTCATGCACGCGTCGGATGGCTTCAGATTCCCCTATAAAATCGGTGAAAGGCTGATCGATGTCATCGCGAAGTTTGTCGCGCGTTGTCTTCAGGCGCTGAACCTCTTTTCGCGTAGTGCGGAGCTGTATGGCAGAAAGAATTGTGGCAAGCAGCTTTTGATTCTTCCAGGGCTTGAGGATAAAATCGATCGCCCCGTTTTTCATCGCTTTCACGGCCAGGTCAACTTCACCGTACGCGGTGATGAGTACGACAACGGCCTGCGGATCTATTTTAAGAATCTGTTGCAGCCAGTGAAATCCCTCCTCGCCGTCGTTCACCCCCTTCTTGAAGTTCATATCCAGTAAAATGACATCGTAGTCGTTCGTCCGAAGCAGGTTGGGAATGAGCGCTGGGTCACTCTCGATATTCACTACTGAGAATTCCTGTTTGAGGAACATCCGGGCTGTCTCAAGTATGTCGCGATCGTCGTCGATGATCAGTATTTTTGCCTGGTGCATGTGCTAAACATGGCGAATTTTTGTATCATTATCAAACAAAAATGTGTATCGAAAGTGATACATAAAATGGCGTTTCTACTTTTAATATAACTGTAAATTGCTTATTATCAGTAGTATGCGGCATGGCACACGCTTTGTCAACCTTTGTGAAACAAAAAGAACATGTTCGCTAACTTTTTCAATACGGCAATCAGGAGTCTGCTTCGGGAGAAACAATATGCGTTGATCAAAATTGCAGGCCTTGCCCTTGGCCTGGGCACGAGCCTCGTCCTGATGCTGTACATCTCGTTGCAGTTCAGCTATGACGAGATGCATGAAGATGGCGATCGTGAATTCCGCGTCATCCAGACCAATATTTGGGATGCGGCCGGCGGCATGTTTCATTCAACGGGTCCTGCCGTAGGAACTGCCCTGGAAGAAGCCATTCCCGAAATTGAATCTGTCATGCGCATTAATTCGCCAGGCTCGCAGTTGATCAAGTATCAACCGCCAGGAGGACAGGTGGTGGCTTACCAGGAGGACCAGGTGCTCGCCGCCGATTCCAACTTCTTCTCATTCTTCGATTTCAAGCTAAAGGAAGGAAATCCAGGTACGGCACTGGTGGGAATAGGTCGCGTAGTGTTGTCGAATGAAGCCGCCACGAGGTTGTTCGGCGATGAGCCGGCATTGGGCAAGGTCATCCAGGTGGGAGACGAAAACATCAGTGTGGAAGTAACCGGCGTTACGGAAACGCAGCCTGAAAACGTACACTTTCATTTCGATTACCTGTTGTCGATGTACACCAACCCGATTATTCGCGAATTCGAGTGGAGTTGGATCTGGACGCAAATGGTAACGTACGTAAAACTCGTTCCGGGTGCCGATGTTAAGGCGGTGGATGCCAAAGTACGCACGCTGGCCGACCGTTACGCGCCGGCTACATTCAAGCGACTGGGAATGGACTACAAGGAGTTCATCGGACAGCGGGGCGGGTGGTTTCTCGCCATTCAGCCGGTGCGGGATATTCATCTTCGTTCAGCCGGTATTGGCAACCGGATCGGCCCCATCAATGATATCAACAACATGTATATACTGGGTGTGATCGCTGTGATCATCCTGCTGCTGGCCGTGGTGAACTTCGTGAACCTGTCGACAGCCCGCGGCTCAAAGCGCGCGAAAGAGGTAGGCGTCAAAAAAACACTGGGCGTATCGAAGGGAATGTTGATCGCACAATTCCAGGTGGAAAACATTATGCTGACGGCCGTTTCGATGCTACTCGGTCTGGGGGTGATGGAGATTCTACGCTTTATCATACAGCCCGTTCTGGGCATAGCCATACCGTTAGGTATATGGAGTACACCCACTATTGTCGTCATTGTGTTGGGCATTCCCCTCGTGGTCGGATTCCTGGGTGGCCTGTATCCGGCATTCTATCTTACGTCGTTCCGGCCGGCGCAAGTGCTCAAAGGCAAGCTGATGACCGGGTTCGGATCGTCGCGTCTGCGCAACGTGCTCGTGGTATTCCAGTTTACCATTTCCATTGCCCTGATGGCCGCAACGCTTATTGTTTTCCAGCAGCTCACTTTTTTTCAGTCGCGTGAAGTGGGTATCAAAAAGGATAACCTGCTGATCATCGATCATGCCGACAAGTTGGGTGCGCAACTCACGTCATTCAGGAATGAGCTGGCAAACTTTCCTGGTGTGAGCGATGCTGCATTATCGATGGATATACGCGGCGGGTTTGAAGACATTTATACGCGCGAAGGAGACGATCGAAAGGTGAGCATATCGGCTTATAAAGCGGATGAACATTTTCTTAAAACAACGGGTATTGAACTCATAGCAGGAAGGGGCTTCGATGCGAACCGTCCTTCCGACAAGTTTGCCGTAGTCATCACGGAAACCACCTCTCGCGCGTTGGGTTGGGTAGGAGAAGAGGCCATCGGCAAAAGAATCTTATACCTGGGTGATGAACTGGGACCCCAGGAGGTAATTGGAATTGCGAAAGACTTCAATATACAGTCGCTAAGAGAGAACATCGTACCCATCATGTTCCTGAACATTGATTCAAAGTAT
>DATHKA010000337.1:0-7617 GCA_035489615.1 Chryseolinea sp. | reverse complement strand
AAGTACATATCGGTCTCTCCCTCATTGTAAACATGGTAAGTGACTATCAGTGTGGTACCCTCCAGCGTATAACCCATTTCCAGTCGGAACCGGAAAGGATATTTCAACAGCGTCTTTTCCGAACTTTCAAGAACAAACGTAGCGCTGGTGTCGGTTGCCGAGCGCAGTTCGAAAGGCATCTCTCGCGCAAAACCGTGCCGCGGAAGCGAATACTCTTTGCCCCCGTATTTGTACTTGTCATCTCGCAACGTACCCACTATAGGAAACAGCACCGGCGAGGTCTTACCCCAAAAGGCAGGGTCCGCTTTCCACATATACTCTTTGCCAGATTGTAAGCCGCGGAGGCTGAACAGTTCCGCACCGAGGGGTTTGATCCCTACGCGGATATGATCGTTTTGAATGAAGGTATTCATTTAATATTTCATTTAACAAGTTCGAACCAGGGCCCGGACGTTCAATACGGCTGTCGTTCCTTACCGGTTGCGTGGTCGATGAGCATCTCCATACAGGCCATCAGGTATTCACCCGTGCCGGGCCCGTACCAATTCATCAATTGTGTTTCGTAGTGATCCACATCGTAATATTCCCGGGGCGTCACGTATCCAATATAACCACCGTTGAAACTCGATACCATCAACTGCATACCGTTTACCTGGGCAGCTGAATCAAGTTTCGGATAAAACTCACCGGAAAAATCGCACGGCGTTCCCAGCATCAGCAAGTTGCCCACGCGCAACCCGGTCAGGTACTCGGGATAGTTACCCAACAATCCGTTAAATGCCGACGGACGTAAGCGCCAGTTCTTGAAAATTTTAAATTGGGCATCGCTCACCTCCAGCCTTACGCGCCCCATCCAAAGGGTTGTGTCGGTAACCGTTTTGAAGCTACCGTAATCCTGTTCCAGCGCACGCGTAAGCTTTGCCGCCATCTCTTCCACGCATGGCCATTCGCGTTCTTTGGCCTTTGCCGCATGACTGCCAACAGCTCCCGCCATAAACATCGCAAAAGCGTATCCATTCTCTTCGAGTGAGCGCGTAAGTCTGCCGGGATAGTCTGCTGACAACACCAGGTTGTCGTCTGAGAGGCAAGTGGCGTGTGCGGTAAAATTAAGTAACAACAGCTTCGCGCTATCGGAGCGGACAACGCGTACCACGCGTAACAGCGAGTCGACCGGATGACGCCTGTCGATCCGATTTCTAACGGCATCGGTAACCGGAATATGCGCTACCGACAGGGTAGCGCTGACCTTTGACTCATCGGCCGTCTTAATGGCCAGCAGTATTTTGTCCTTAATTAAATGAACGAGGCCCTCATCATAATTTCCGTACATCACCGTCATAGCGCCATGACTCCAATTGCCAACGCTGTTATGGCTATGGGTGGCACCCAGGAAGGTGTTGGCGGCCGAGAACCCGACCGATGGCAATTCCTGTTCCAGCAAACGCGCTACTTCCGGTGGCATGAGCAGTATATCCGCCGCCACGATGGCCACCTTAGCTGTACCGTTATCGATTACCACGCACCGGACATAAATCGAATCGTGCACAGAGGTAACCTTTTTGCCAAGGCGATTTCCATAGCCAGCAGTTGCCGTGTGATAGGCCGGTGTAATGTTTTGCCTGGCGAAACCAACGGTGAAGCTATGCTCACTTCGCTTAGGCAAACTAAGACTGTCGACACGCTCCTGCATGTCGTGCAATTGCCCCGAGTGGTCTACACTCCGGTCTACCGGAATAAGCAAGGCGGCCAGCAAAACAATTATTAACGCCAGCAGGACTCCCACTGCGATAAGTAATATTTTGACAATGCGTTTGATCAGGGTCATGATTCTATTGCTGACATCTGGTTGCCATCATCTCCTCCCGACATAGGTCCTTTTTTGTCGATATCATCAGCTTCATCGTTTTCCCTTTCGAAACTCCCAGGGCGGTATAGCGTGGACATCCTCCCACAAACCACGACGATGACTACGGGCAGCAAGCTCCAGCCGGGCAATCTCCGGATCAGTACTGTATTGCCGAAATTGCCAGGCATATCCCGCCCGGACAATTTCTGCGTTCACAAACGTTCCATCGGACAAGTATGCGTCGCCAACGGTTCGGCCATAGCGATCTTTGTCGCGCACCACCACGCGAATTGTCCTTCCGGACACAAGCGAATCGACAAACGCCTTTGCGCGTTTATTGAAGGCCTGTCCACGCTCAGGCGCATCAATACCAAACAAGCGGATTCGCGTAGTCGTGCTTGCATCAAGAATGTCGAACGTGTCGCCGTCTACGACTTTTATTACTTTTCCCTGCTGTTCAACGGGAACACACGACAGAAAGCAAAAGGCTAATACAGCAAGAATATTGACGCGCATGATAGCGCAAGGTAATAAGTCGCTGACAATTGGCAGCATTAGTTTAATCGTACCCTTCTCTCTATTTTTGAATTTACAAAGCGGCATTCTTAGGAAGTCTAACGCGACGTTTTATGAACAATACCGTCACGCCCCAAAAGCGAGAAACGCAGCCATCGCATCCACAGCCCGGGATCTATATCCCTAAGAACAAAGTACGCGTCGTCACGGCAGCGAGTCTCTTCGACGGTCATGACGCGGCCATCAATATCATGCGCCGGATCATTCAGTCAACAGGCGTAGAGGTTATTCATCTTGGGCATGATCGCAGTGTTGAAGAAGTGGTTAATACGGCGATACAGGAAGACGTGCAGGCAATAGCCATGACAAGCTACCAGGGCGGGCACAATGAATACTTCAAGTATATGTATGATCTGCTCCAGCAAAAGGGAGCTGCGCACATCCGTATTTTTGGCGGCGGTGGCGGCGTGATATTGCCTGAGGAGATTCGCACTTTGATGGAGCATGGAATCACGCGCATATACTCGCCTGATGACGGCAGACGAATGGGACTCCAGGGCATGATCAATGACCTGGTAAGCCAAAGCGATTTTCCTCTTGGCGAAGTCCTGCACGATGAAATAGGTCGCCTCGTGACGAAGGATGCGCCGGCTATTGCACGACTCATCTCTGCCGCAGAAAACAATCATGATCTACATCGCGCGACATTCGAATCCGTGCGCACACTAGCCGCTCAATCGAAAACTCCTGTATTGGGGATCACAGGAACGGGTGGCGCGGGGAAATCCTCGCTGGTAGACGAACTCGTGCGACGGTTTCTTAATGACTTTGGTGACAAGACGGTCGGTTTGATCTCGGTGGATCCTTCGAAACGGAAAACGGGTGGTGCGCTGTTGGGCGATCGCATCCGCATGAATGCCGTTAACAATCCGCGCGTGTATATGCGATCACTGGCTACCCGTCAAAGCAATCTCGCCTTGTCGGCACATGTGCAACAGGCCGTAGATATACTCAAGGCGGCACAGTTTGATCTCATTATCCTGGAAACATCCGGGATTGGCCAGAGCGATACAGAAATTGTTGAACACTGTGATGCATCGATGTACGTGATGACTCCTGAGTATGGCGCAGCATCACAGCTGGAAAAGATCGACATGCTCGACTTTGCAGATATCATCGCGCTCAACAAATTTGACAAGCGCGGAGCCTCCGACGCTTTGCGCGACGTGCAAAAACAATATCAGCGCAATCACCAACGCTGGACTGACGACGTCGGGTCGATGCCCGTCTTCGGCACAATCGCTTCACAGTTCAATGATCCCGGCACTAGCCGGTTGTACCGTGCTGTCATCGATTTGCTGGTTGCCAAGACGGGCGCCGCGCTGCAGTCGGGTCTTTCAACGGACAACGAACCTTCAGAAAAAATTTACATTATACCGCCACAACGGACACGCTACCTTAGCGAGATAACAGAAAGTAACCGGCAGCATGAGGTGTGGATTACGCAGCAGGCAGATGTGGCCGAGAAGCTGTATGCACTCGACAAGACCACCCAGATGCTACGCGATGCTACGCCCGGGCTTGTGGCGGAACTTGATGCAAAAGCGACCTCGCTCCGCCGTGAAATTTCACCGGATAATCTCGAGATAATTGAAGGATGGACTGTCAAGGTGAAACGATATCACGATGAGGTATTCACTTTTAATGTAAGAGGCCGTGAAGTGGGGATCAAGACGCACGTCACCACGCTTTCTCAATCGAGCGTTCCAAAGGTTGCTTTACCCTCCTACCAGGCCTGGGGAGAAATCCTGAAATGGAACCTGCGCGAGAACGTGCCAGGCGAGTATCCGTATACTGCTGGAATCTATCCATTCAAGCGCGAAGGCGAAGATCCCACGCGGATGTTTGCCGGTGAAGGAGGACCAGAACGCACCAATCGTCGCTTCCATTACGTCAGTCGTGCCACGCCTGCCAAGCGCCTGTCCACGGCATTTGATTCCGTCACACTTTATGGCAATGATCCCGACTACAGGCCAGACATCTATGGAAAGATCGGCAATGCCGGTGTGAGCATCTGTTGCCTCGACGATGCCAAGAAACTGTACAGCGGTTTTAACCTGGCAGATCCGCGCACGTCGGTATCCATGACGATTAATGGCCCGGCCCCCATGTTACTGGGTTATTTTATGAACGCCGCGATAGATCAGCAATGCGAAAAATATATCTATAGCAACGGGCTCCTCGAACAAACAGAGGCGACGATAAAAAATATTTACTCAGGTAAAGAAATTATGCGGCCGCAATACCAGGGTCAACTTCCCGAGGGAAATGACGGGCTGGGTCTGCTGCTGCTCGGGGTAACGGGTGATCAGGTATTGCCTAAAGAAGTGTATGAACGCATCAAGCGTGAAACGCTAGCCCAGGTGCGCGGGACAGTCCAGGCCGACATCCTGAAGGAAGACCAGGCGCAAAACACATGCATTTTTTCTACGGAATTCGCGCTGCGCCTGATGGGTGATGTGCAGGCCTACTTTATTGATAAGGGCGTACGGAATTTCTATTCTGTCTCGATTTCAGGATATCACATTGCCGAGGCCGGCGCCAATCCCATCACGCAGCTTGCGTTTACACTGTCGAACGGGTTCACGTATGTTGAGTATTACCTCAGCCGCGGCATGCAGATTGACGACTTTGCTCCAAACCTTTCGTTCTTCTTCAGCAATGGCATTGATCCGGAGTACGCCGTGATCGGGCGTGTAGCCAGGAGGATATGGTCGCGCGCATTGCGTCACAAGTACGGGGCGAACGCCAGGTCGCAGATGCTCAAGTACCACATTCAAACGTCGGGTCGATCGCTGCACGCGCAGGAGATTGATTTCAACGACATTCGCACCACGTTGCAGGCATTGTACGCTATTTACGACAACTGCAATTCGCTGCATACCAATGCGTACGATGAAGCCATCACCACTCCTACTGAAGAGTCTGTTCGCCGAGCGATGGCCATACAGTTGATCATAAACAAAGAGCTGGGGCTGGCAAAGAATGAGAATCCGCTGCAAGGCGCATTTATCATCGAAACGTTAACGGATCTGGTGGAGGAAGCGGTGTTGGCGGAGTTTGACAGGATCAGCGAACGCGGAGGTGTATTGGGGGCAATGGAAACCATGTATCAACGCGGCAAGATTCAGGAGGAGAGTCTCTACTATGAAAATCTTAAACACAACGGCGAGTATCCCATCATCGGGGTTAATACCTTCCTGAGTTCAAAGGGGTCGCCAACGATAATCCCCCGGGAAGTGATTCGTGCCACCGCAGAAGAGAAGGAGTACCAGATCTTAATGTTACGCAATCTGCACCTCTTTCAACGCGGGCATGCGCCGGTAGCTCTGCAGCGGGTAAAGGAAGCGGCTTTGGCAAACGGGAATGTCTTCGAAGCGCTTATCGAGGCCAGCAAAGTTTGTTCGCTCGGTCAGCTTACCCATTCTTTATTCGAAGTGGGCGGGCAGTACAGGCGCAGCATGTGAACAGGAAGGCCTAATTTTTACATTTTACATTGGTAGTTTCACATTGGAGATTTTAACCGCAAAATATAAAACTACCCATGTAAAATGTAAAATCACTTCCCAACACACTATGGACATCTATGGGCTAAGGACTCAATACTTATCCCAAATGTGTTGTCCAAATCGGGATCTCCACACGGTTCACGATGTCTTCAGCAATGCTGCCAATGAGGAGATGGCTGATTCCTTTTCGCCCGTGCGTTCCCATGGCGATCATGTCTGCCTCTTTTTGACGGGCGAAGGCAATCACACCGCTCTTTTCCTCGACATCGTTATAGATGTTGAGCGTATAGTTGGTGAGCATATAACGCATGGCAAAGTCCTTTAACCGCACCAGGGTAATGTTATCGGGAGTGAAGTTGGCGGGCGTATTAATCCACACGATATGCAGCGTTGCCTTCAACATATGTTGAAGTTGTTTGAGTTTCGCAACCAATACTTCCTGTTCCGGCTCCAGGGAATTGGGAACCACAATATTCTTGATAGTCTTGGGTGACACTTCTTTGCGCACGGTAATGACCGGGCATATCGCACTGCGTACTATTTTTTCGGCCGTGGATCCAATGAGCAGCTCTTTCAAGCCGCTGGCACCCTTGGTGCCCATGACCACGAGGTCTATGTCCTTCTCTTTAATGTATTCGGAGATCATAACGGCCGGGCTACCGAACAGGACCTCCGTAACGACTGGCTGTGGTGCCAGGCTGGCGTTAATCTTCTCAAACTGCCTTGTTGCGTTATCCCGCAGATCATTCATGGTTTCTTCCTCGAATGACAACGTCGGCATCAACATGCTGTCGTGCATAACGGGCACTTCTATTACATTGAGGATATGCAGTGTACTGCCTGATTGGACAGCTACTTCAGCGGCCATCTTTACCGCGCTCATCGCCTGAGCAGAGAAATCGCAGGGCACGAGTATCCGGTTCATAGGTTGTCAGTTTTATTCAGTGAAGATTGTATAATTAATCGAAAATAAACACCATCACGCGAACCTTAACTTCCGGATAATGCAGGGAAACCCTAAAAAGTCAGCTGTACTTGTACGCCGTAGCAACCTCACCTTCGCTGAAAATATGCCTCCCGGTTTTGCGATAGCGTACTATTCTACGCCGTAGCAATATTGCTTGAGATAATCTCCGGCATCATCTGTGCCGGCGGCGAATGCCTTAGCCAGGCAGCGGCATCCTTCATCCGTTTTTTCGCTTTCGACCAGCGCAATGCCCTTATAAAAAAGGAGTGTGGTATTGGAAGGCTCATGCAGCAGGCCTTTGTTGACGTAATTAAGCGCCAGCGAGAAACTCTCCTCTTCTAACGCCAGTGATGCGGCGTAGACGTACGTCTGCATATGATCCGGGTGAGACGTCAGCACGCGATCAAAGATCATCAGCGCACTGTCGGGCTCGCTGTCATAATAGTAGGTTAAGCCCAGAAATCCGACGATGTCAGGACTCTGGTCGATCATCATGATCTTTTCGATATCGCGGCGTGCTTCCTTATATTTTTCGGCGTCCATCAAAATGGACGCCCGCCAACGGAGCAGATCCAGGTTGTCCGGACTACTCTGTGCCAGTTCGTTAATATCTTTCAGCTGATCATCCGTGCGACCCAACTCCTGATAGACATACGCGCGCAGCAGTACCGCCTGCAAATCGTTTGTGTTCTCAATGTAGCGATTGATGTCGGAAAGTG
>DATHKA010000336.1:0-8272 GCA_035489615.1 Chryseolinea sp. | reverse complement strand
GGCAAAGGCGCTTCGGAACAGCGATGTGCAGGTGGTGCTCATTGACCGGCAGAACTTTCACACGTTTCAGCCGTTGCTTTATCAGGTCGCCACCGCGGGCGTCGAGCCACAGTCGATCGTTTACCCTTTTCGGAAGATATTCGACGATCATACGAACTTTTATTTTCGTATGGCGGAGGCGTTGTCAGTCGACACATCGCGCCAGATTGTCGAGACGTCCATAGGCTATGTGAATTATGACTATCTCGTTGTGGCTACCGGCGCCGTTACCAATTTTTATGGCAATACGGAGATACAGCAAAAGGCCATAGCCCTGAAAAACATCGATGACGCACTGGCGCTGCGCAACACCATCCTTTCCAACTTTGAAAAGGCCCTGCAGATCAAAGACGATGCGCAACTGAATAGCCTGATGGATTTTGTGATTGTAGGCGGAGGACCGACAGGTGTCGAAATCGCAGGCGCCCTCAGTGAGTTGCGCACGCATGTATTTCCCAAGGACTATCCCGAGTTGAACTTTGTGAAGATGGACATTCACCTTGTTCAGAGCGGCGATCATTTGTTAAAGGGCATGTCCATCGAGGCGGCCCGGAGATCGAAAGAGACCCTTGAGCGTGCAGGCGTGAAGTTGTGGATGAATTGCCGGGTCAAATCTTACGATGGTTTCACGGTAATGCTGGATACGGGCGAGACACTTTGCACACGAACAATGATCTGGGCTGCAGGTGTTACCGGGACAATCCTGGATGGATTTCGTGCTGAAGCTATCAACCACAGTCGTTTGAAAGTGGATTCTTTTAGCCAGGTGGAAGGGTATGAAAATGTGTTTGCTATCGGCGACATCGCGGAGATGACGACGCCCGAAAACCCGGAAGGATTCGCGATGATGGCACAACCGGCCATTCAGCAGGGACGCTGGCTGGGAAAGAACCTCGCCCGCAGACTGATGAAGGAAGAGATGGTGCCTTTTCGTTTCCACGACCATGGATCGATGGCGACGATTGGAAGGAATAAGGCAGTTGCCGACCTGCGTATATTCGGAAAGCTTTATAAGACGCAGGGGTTCAAAGCCTGGTTTATCTGGATGTTCGTTCACCTGATATCGCTGATCGGTTTCCGGAACAAACTGATCGTGGTGATCAATTGGGTGTGGAGCTATTTCACCTATGACACCGGAATTCGTCTCATTATTGGCCGCAGGCAGGAAAATACGCCGGTGGAGGCTGCCACAGCAAAGACGATCGTTTAGTCCCAGTCGTCCAAATTTGCGATATAAGTTCATGCGGTGGGAATAGGATAGCGTGAATGTCCGCCCAGAGAAATCCACATCACACAGAGTCTAAGAAGCTTTTGAGATTGACTTGCATAGGTTCTTTTGAAAGATGGCTTTTCAAATAAAGTTGGCTGGAAAGCGTTGCGCTTCGTAGAGAGTTTCATTCCGAGTCATAGGAGCGTGCGGCTCTTTCGTGAATGCTTCGCCGCTACGCGACGACATCGAGCGAGCAGTATTTAACTGTGTGCATCTGATCATCCGAACTCGTCGCGTAGCGGCGAAGGACTCGGCAGATTGCCTTACAGGGCTGACCTCGGCACAATTCACCGGATCGTCCCTACAATTCCAGCATCGTGTATTTTTTTACAGCAAGCCGTAGTGGCCGCGCATAGCTTTGCTGTCTATTGGTTTGGAACCGTACCTGCAGGGCCTGATTCGGATGATGCGCGTGCACGGGTGCTCCATATATGGTCCTTTTGAAACGCATGACAAACTTCAAATCTGCCCGTCTACCAAGTCTTCTGATCGCGCTGGTGATCATGCTCGCGTTTCGGCCATTGGTTGGGCAAGACCGCTGTGGAACCGTGGAGGTGATGGAGAAGAAGCGGAGCAGGTTGATCTTGCAGGAATCGGACGCTCAATTTGAGCAATGGATGAACCAACGTGCAGCGCTTCGGAAGGGTCGCGGGCAGCGGACGGGGGCGTATATGGTACCCGTTGTTTTTCACATCATTCACAAAGGAGAATCTGTTGGCAGTGGGGCAAACGTTTCCGATGCCCAATTGGTTTCTCAGGTGGCGGTGCTGAATCGTGATTTTAACCGAACAAATCGCGATGCCTCATCGACACCCGCCGAGTTTGCTGCTGTCGCCGGGAGCATTGACATCGCGTTTGTGCTCGCCAAACAAGACCCGGATGGGAATCCCACCTCCGGCATTGTACGTGTAAAGGGTACGAGAAGCCAATGGTCAACAGACGACGAATCAATCCTAAAGGCATTGAGCTATTGGCCCGCTGAAGACTATCTCAATATATGGGTCACCGATTTGTCGTCGTCACTCCTGGGGTATGCGCAGTTTCCTGTTTCGGATCTCGCCGGCCTGGAGACTGCGGAAGACAATCGCCTTACAGACGGTGTTGTAGTGGACTATTCGGTTGTAGGCAGCAGTGAAGACGGCACATTCAATTTATCAACGAATTTTAATAAAGGCCGGTCGGCAACCCACGAGGTGGGACATTTCTTCGGATTGCGTCACATCTGGGGTGACGACAGCGGGTCGTGTGCCGGAATGGGTGATTACGTTGTCGATACGCCGAATCAGGGGAACAATACAGACGGCTGTCCGACCCAGCCGCAGACTTCCTGCAGTGTTCACACGATGTTTCAAAACTATATGGACTACACGAACGATGTCTGCATGAACTTGTTCACGCTGGGGCAGGTTGCACGCATGGCAACGGTGATAGAAAACAGTCCGCGTCGTGCAAGCTTGCTGATTTCAACAGGGGCCGAAGATCCGGCGCCTGTGGCCAACGACGTTGCCCTGGTATCGTTCGCATCACCCGCGGCCGTGTTGTGTGAGGCCTTGATCAGACCGGTGCTAAGCGTAGAGAATAGGGGTACGCAAAACGTGACACGACTGGCAATTGCGTTTTCCTCTGATAGCGATACGCTCGTCACCACTACTGTGCTTGCTCAGCCGCTTCAACCTGGAGCCAACGCAACGGTAATGCTAGACGCTTTTGAGCTTCATCCGGGCGCGAGCGATTACCGTGCAGCAGTGATCACCGTGAACGGCACAACCGACGGAAAGTCGCATGACAATTCGATTACTGGCGAGACATACCTTTATGCTCGTGCATCCCTGCCGTATAAATCAGGGTTCGATGCGACGCCGGGTGATTGGCGACTGACGGACACAAATCCCATGTGGAACACGAAAATCGTCGACGGCAACGGGTCGCTGTTCCTGAATGCCTTCGGTACGTCGGGAGTGGATTCCGCGTCGGCGATCACCCCGTTGTTCGATGTTCCGGCAGGGCGTGTTTCTATGATTTTCGACGTGGCCTATGCGCAACGGTCCACCCATGATCTTACGCGCCTCGCCGTATATTCACTTGATGCGTGTAGTGATGACGTTACCTCAGGTACATTGCTGTACAGCAAAACAGGAGCGGAACTGGCCACAGCGACAGGAACTTCCTCGGAGTTCGTTCCCGGTGCGCTTTCCTGGCGTCAGGAAATTGTTGACCTAAGCGCGATCGCTGGCGCTGAAAGCGTGCGTTTTGCCGTCGTCGCATCAGGGTCGGGCGGCAACAATCTTTACCTCGATAATTTTCAGATCGTCGGCGATGTACACGAAGATGTCGAATTGGTTGACGTGACAAACTTCAGCCCGGTCTCCTGTCATTTAGCCACTACCGCCGAACTAACCTTACTAAACCACAGTTCCACACACCTTAACAGCGTTCAGGTAAGCTACGCCGTAAATGGCGAAGTTATCAATATTTTAACCTTCGATAACTTAGCCCTTTCGCCGGGAGCAAGGACCACGTTGCCGGTTTCCGACATACCTACCTTGCCGGCAACGAATCTGATCGCCTTTAACCTGGTTCGTCCAAACGGTCTGTTTGACGTGCACGATGCCGATAATTCTTATCGCGTTTCCGCAGTTGTAAGTGGTGACAGCGATATTATTCCCAACCGGCAGACGTTCGAAAATGGCCCAGGATCATGGACCAGTATTAGTCCGTATGGTGGGCCTGTGTGGTCATTGAGTGCTACCGATCTTGGGAGCTCAATGGTCGTCCAGGAATCCGACGGCGGGTACACACAATCGGCATGGCTGACAAGTCCGGTGCTGGACTTCAGTGGGGCCACAGTTGCGAGCATGTTCTTCGAAGTCTCGCGTCTGCCGTCCACGCCCGGGGGTCTGCCGGGCTCCAGGGCCGACTCAAATGATACGTTGAGCATCCTGACGTCAGCCGATTGTGGCGCATCCTACACCCAGCTGGTAGCCATTCCGTTGCCATACAGTGACGAACACGCCATCACGCCAGCAGCCGGAACACATTGGACACGCAGGTTTGTCAACCTCACCCGGCTAGCTGGTGAAAGCAGCGTGCGGGTGGCATTTGTCCTAAACAATCCGAAAGCATCCGTCTATCTCGACAATGTAGAATTTTTTGTTTCTGCCGATTCAACGCCGGTTACCACGGATCAGCCGTTCACCGTTTACGGAACGGACCCTTCCACACCGAATGATTTTTATATTACTTTTCACCTCGCCGATCGGCAAGAGGTTTCCTATGCGTTGTTGGATATCACCGGACGTTCGCTGTTGACCACCCGGCTGACCGATGTGCTGAACCAGACTTATCAGGTACAGCCCCCTGTGAGTGCGGGCATCTATTTGTTGCGCGTACAGATTGGATCAGACGTGTACACCTCGCGCGTGTTCATTGACCGGTAGGATTGGCCGCATCCTAACTTTTACATTCAGAGACCGCCACTTTCCCCTTGTTATTTAACCGATGTATCGTTGTTGATCTCAATGAGGTGCCCGTCTGGATCCTTGAAATAGATTTGCTTTACGCCGTCGACCCGCACCGTGGGCTCTTTCGCAGTACCTGGCCAATTCGTGTATTCCACCTGATGTTTGTTGAGATTCGCGATGAAAGCATCAATGTCTTTCACACTGAAACAAAGGTGATCGTTCCGGTCGCGTTCGTATTGCTTCTTGCCACCTTCAATCAAATGCAGGTGCCCTGCCTTTCCAATTGAGAACCAGGTGTGCTTTCCGTCATGGAACGGCTCAGGTATCTGCTTGAGGCTAAGAATACTTTCATAGAATGCCGTACTCTTCTTGAGGTCGGTGACGTACACGCCCATGTGATTGAGCGTTACGGCGATGTCTGGATTTTCCGCTTGCGCCAATAGTGAGGAGGTTGAGCAGCACAAAGTGGCGAACATTATTAATATCAATGCGTTTTTCATATTTATCGTCTGGCGTGGTGTCATGTCGTTGTTCTTCGCACCTGGTATCCGGAACACAGGAGCTGAAAGTTAACCTAAATTATCCCGACTCACCAGATCAGAAATTACCGCACGTAACTGCCCGAATCCGTATTTCCCATTCAGGTGCTGATGCAGGGCAGCAAGGCCGAAACCGTCGTCCATTTGGGCGATCGCCGCGGTTATCTCATCAATAGCAGGTTGATTGAGTAATTCAGTAACCATGAGCTGCCCCGATTCGACCGCACGCGCGAGGTGGCTCTCGACCGTGCCTCGCGTGAGTTCTCGTGCGGCAGCGATTTCGTCGATCGTCATCCCTTCGCGAAACAGGCGAACACTGATATCGGTTGTAGAGCCCTGTTCCAGAGCACTTCCTGGCGCTTTCTTTTTCTTCTTTTTTTGTTTCTTTAACGGCACCTGTCCAATGCATTCAGCAATAGCCAGGCGTGCTTGCTCGTGCGCCGTCTCAGACGCTGTAAAATTGAAGGAGTCGTGTCCATTCACAATGGCATCGGCAAGCGCATGCACTTTGCTGACCTGTAGCCAATACTGTCCGAGCATCTGATCGAGGTCTTTCAAGTCGTTCATGTATCGTCGCCCTCGCTTGGCAAGCATAGCCATCCGTATATGCTTCACCAAAAGCTTGCGTTGTTCAAGCAGCAACGTCCTATAGTACTCCATACCTTTGGAAAGCCGGGTGAGGAAGTCTTCGAGTTTATCCGATTCCAGCAATGCGCGCAGCTGATCGCGGTACTTAACCGTATTGCCCATTTCCGCGGCGATCGCGTCGGCAATCTGGTGTGGTATATCGTTCATGCTTTTATCGGCCAGTGTAGCATCCGCCGACGAATTCTTGATCAGATACGACAGTTCGCGTGCCAGCGGCTGGAAGTCGAAAGTTTTGTTGGACAAGTCGATGAGATATGACTTTTGCTGACGGATGATCTCGGTATCCAGCGCTTCGGGTTTGTTGTGGTATTCATCGAAGGATACAATTAACCGGTCGGTACTTACCACGGAGGGATCGATGCGCGTGCGCAGAATCAGGCCGTCGATCGACCGAAGCCGGGATAACGCCACGTATACCTGCCCATCGGCAAAGGCGGCGCCAACATCGATAATCGCCTTCTCAAACGTCAGCCCCTGGCTCTTGTGTACGGTGATGGCCCACGCAAGTTTTACCGGATATTGCGCGAATGTGCCGGTAACGGCTTCGACGAGTTCTTTCGTTTCTTCTGCTATCGAATATTTTTTATTTTCCCACACAACACGTTGAAGGGTGTAACGCGTTTCAGAACCGGCCATCACCACCGTGACGGCCTCTCCGGTAATCTCCGATACCGTGGCGAGCTTTCCATTGAAATAGAGGCCGGCTTCCGGGTCATTTCGAACGAACATGATTTGCGCACCAACCTTTAACTCCAGGCGTGACAGCACGGGGTACATCGATTCCGGAAAATCATCTTCGATAAGGGCATCAAAGAATCGCGAGGGCGGCTCAAGTGCTTCCAACGCGCGACGGTTCATATCGTCGGCTTTATAGTTGTGCGTGGTTAGGGTGATCACTTCCCGTAGCTGGCGCAGAATATCGGGCGCCTGATAGAATTCGTTGAGCGTGTCAATATCGCCACGTGTAGGACAGTTGTGTCGCAGATTGTTCAGCAAGTCGATAAAAATCCGGTCGCGCTGGCGAAAGATTTTATCGAGCTCCACGTAGGTGAACCCGTCTTGTTCCAGGGCTTTCGAATCAAAGAACCAGTTTGTCCGGTAGTACTGCTGAAGTTTGTGTTCTTCTTCCTTTTTTACGACGGGCGGAAGCTGGTACAGATCGCCGATGAGCAAGAGCTGGACGCCACCAAATCGCTGCGCATAGTTGTTGCGCGCCGAGCGAAGACGATAGTCTATGGCATCGAGTAGGTCAGCGCGCAGCATAGAAACTTCGTCGATGATGAGCAGATCGATGGATCGCAGCACCTGTTTTCGAATACTGTTCAGCGGGTGACGTCTCGCAAGCACACTCTCCGTGTACCAATTGGCATTTTCGGTGGGCGGCTCGGCGTAATTGCGATCGGGTATGAACATGCCAAACGGCAGCAGGAATTGAGAGTGAACCGTAGTGCCACCCGCATTCAAGGCAGCGATGCCTGTTGGGGCAACGATGATGTGTTGCTTGTAGGTCTGTCCAGGTAGGGACCTCAGAAAGGTTGTCTTTCCAGTGCCCGCCTTGCCGGTCAGGTAAATGTGCCTCCCGGTCGTGTTGATGAACCGCAGCGCCTGCGCCATTCGATCGGTGTACTGTAGTTTTTCAGTTAATTGTTCCATGTGCGCCACGTCCGGGCCCGCAAGATAAGACTGACCAACGACATCACGTCGATTTGCTGCAGTCATATTCCCTGACAAAGACGGTTGCAATTCTGGCAGGCAATGGGTATATAGTTATGATTTGCCTCTGAAAATGCTGAAAAAGGTATTGACTAATCTCACGTTTTGGGTACTGACAGCCATTACGGCCGGTGCGCTGCTGGGGCACTTTTTTCCTGAACAGGGCGTGGCCATGGAATTCCTGGGCAAGGGTTTCATCAACATCGTCAAGATCTTCATCAGTCCCATAATATTCCTTACTATTTCACTGGGTATCAGTGGCATGAACGACCTCAAGAAGGTGGGGCGTGTAGGCGGTAAGGCCATTATTTATTTCGAAGTAGTGACTACGTTGGCGTTGATCATCGGCGTGGCCGTGGCCTACGTGATACAACCAGGTGCCGGAATCGTAACGGCGCACGGCCCGAGCAAGGATGTCGCCACCTATGCGCAAAAGGCGGGCGACTTTAGCTGGTGGCAGTTCTTTCGCGACAATCTTACGGTTCAGGTGCTGTTGGCGAGTATTGCCACCGGAATAATGCTGAGCCATATACGGGCTCGTGAACGGGTGATTAAGGTACTCACACAGCTGTCACGCTATGTGTTCAAGGCCCTGCACTTCG
>DATHKA010000335.1:0-2794 GCA_035489615.1 Chryseolinea sp. | reverse complement strand
GATGAAAGCAACCCCACCAGCAACGTTGCGCCATTTTCCTAAGATCAGACGGCGTAGACAGGCCTCGCTACCGTGTTTGAAACAAATTCTATGAAAAAAAGAGACTTTCTTAAATTGTCAACGGCTGTGCTTACGGGCGCCGCTTTGTCGCCGTTGACGTCGTGTAACACTCCAAAGGAAAATTCAACCCAATCATCCGTGATCAAGAACTGGGCAGGCAATGTCACTTACAGAACAACTAACCTACACGAGCCCAGGACTGTGGATGAGGTACGGGAGATTGTTCGCAAGTCTCAAAAGATTAGAACGCTGGGCACGCGGCACTGTTTTAACACGATTGCCGACTCCGAACACAACTTGCTCTCCAGCCGATATCTCAACGAAATCGGCCCCATAGACCCGGTCAATGCGACGATCACGGTAGGCGGTGGCATTCGATACGGGGATCTCTGTAAGGATCTCAATGAAAAGGGCTTTGCCCTTCACAATCTCGCCTCTCTCCCCCATATCTCGGTGGCAGGTGCCTGCGCTACTGCGACACACGGATCCGGTGTCACCAATGGAAATCTTTCAACAGGCGTGAGATCGATTGAAGTGCTCGCCGGTTCCGGAGAGCTGATGACGTTCTCGAAAGAGAAAGATCCGGTTGAGTTTGCCGCAGCCGTGGTGAACCTGGGGGCACTCGGCGTGGTGACCAAAGTAACCCTGCAGCTGCTGCCGGCTTTCAAGGTACGGCAATGGGTGTATCTGAATTTGCCGATGGCTCAGTTAGCCAGGCAATTCGACGAAATTATGTCGTCGGGCTATAGTGTAAGTCTGTTCACGGACTGGCAAACGGACAACATTAACCAGCTGTGGATTAAAAGCATTGCGAAAGATGGCGAACCGGTTCAGGCAACGCCAACCCTATACGGTGCCACACTTGCAGACCGCGATGTACATCCCATAATCGCTATATCGGCTGAAAACTGCACACCGCAAATGGGTGTAGCCGGACCGTGGTATGAACGTTTGCCACATTTTAAAATGGACTTCACGCCGAGCAGCGGCGAAGAGTTGCAGGCAGAGTACTTCGTACCACGCAACCGGGCAGTCGATGCCCTTCAGGCGGTGGCTGCGCGCCACAAGGATGAGTTGAAATCATTGCTGTTCATTTCAGAGATCCGCACCATTGCAGCCGATGACCTTTGGCTGAGTACCGCCTTCGGACGCGATAGCGTAGCCATCCACTTTACCCTGAAGCAGGACATCCCGGGTGTGATGAGCTTTTTGCCTAAGCTTGAGGAAACCCTGGAGCCGTTCGATGCACGGCCTCATTGGGGAAAGCAATTCACCATGAATCCCGCTAAACTGAGGTCCCGCTATCAGCATTTTAATAAATTCAAAGATCTTGTCGCGAGATGTGACCCGGAGGGTAAGTTTCGCAACGAATTTATGGATCACGTCTTTTCAGGCACCTAACGGGCTGTTTCCGTCACCGGAAGCATATTGAGAGCAAAAAAAGATTAAAAAAAGACCTGCTTTTTTTACGGCGATATTTACTGCTGACATACCGTTGTCAGCTGGTGGGATTTACTTTGTTCTATCAGTGAAGAGAACGCGTAATTCCAACTTAAATAAACAGTCACATGAAAAACGAAGTAATTGAAACCACATCCGCCGCGGCAGTTCAAACCGCACTTTCCAGCCAGGATCTTCTGAATCAATGGCAAGGTCATCGTCGCCTGACACGCCGGGCAATAGAGGCGTTCCCCGAGAAAGAATTGTTCAGCTTTTCGGTGGCCGGGATGCGGCCTTTCGCCGACCTGGCCAAGGAAATGCTGGGGATGGCAAAACCAGGCATGGACGGCATCATCACGCGCAAGTGGGACGCTTTCTCTGACGCGAAGTCAGTCGAAACCAAGGACCACCTATTGGCCAAATGGGATGAAACCACCGCGTATATTGATGAGAATTGGTCGAAAATCCCCGAAGGCAGATTTCATGAGGACGATGTCGCCTTTGGTCAGTGGCCAGGCAAAATATATTGGATGATGATGTACTTCGTCGACAACGAAATCCACCATCGCGGCCAGGGCTACGTGTACCTGCGCGCACTGGGCATTGAGCCGCCCCATTTCTGGGAACGCTAGTGACTAGTTTGCGTTTACGGCCTTGTTATACTTGATCCGATATTGCAAAGGCGATAGGCCGGTAATGCGCTTGAAGGTATTTCGAAATGCCTTCGTATCTGTGTAGCCCACCTTGTACATTACTTCGTTTACGTTCTCGCGCGAAGATTCGAGGTTGATCTTAGCGGCCTCCATCTTCACGCGCTGAATGTATTCTACAACGGTGTTGCTAGTCGCCTTCTTGAATCTGCGTTCCAGATTTCGTCGGCCGATGGCAAATCTCGAGGCAAGCTGATCGACTGTAATTTTGTCCTGGAAGTTGGCTTCGATGAATTCTTGTGCCTTTTTGATCTGGTGGTCGTCGTGATCCTTTTGTCCCTGGAAGATGATGAAAGACAGTTGATCTTCGCGCCCGATTTCAATGGCAAAGACCTTCGCCGCCAGAACGGCCATTTCACGACCGGCAAATTTTTCGATCAGATAAAGTATCAGATTCATGTACGAGAATGCGCCGCCACTTGAGTACAGGCCGTGTTCGTCCGTAATTACTTTCTCGGTTACAAGCGTAACATCCGGGAACATTTTCCGGAAGGCGCTCTCGGCCATCCAATGGGTTGCGCAGCGTTTGCCGCTTAGCAACCCCGTTGACGCGAGCAGGAATGCGCCCAGGCAAAGACTCGCCA
>DATHKA010000334.1:0-2986 GCA_035489615.1 Chryseolinea sp. | reverse complement strand
AATCCGAAACCGCTCGATGGCAACGCATTTAATACGTTGGTCAAAACAGCCTCTGAAGTGGTGCTCCGCCACGAGCAGCACCTGCAGGCCTTACTACACAAAACAATCACCATAATAGTGAAAGATCAGCCTATCAGTGTTGCGCTGGACATTGCGCTTCACGAAGACGAGCCGCATGCACTGCTGAGCGCTCATGACCAGGATGGCGCACAAATGGCGCAGGTGATGGTCCGGCCAGACTTCAAATTAAACTCTGCCAGCGCAGACGCGTGGATAGCAAGTGGGTACAGCAGGCCGAAGTAAAGGGGCGTCACAGTCCGCCGACTGGGTATATTAACTACCTAAAACGGAATGCCCGGATTCGGCCATGAAGAGACAATGGAATCGCTTCTCCATTGCAGACGTTCAGCTCGAATATGAATTCGGGAGAGGAGATTCCCGTGGGCGAACGAAAAGGCGGGGGTTCGGGGTTTAGACGCACGAAATACCTTCCCGATGACTTTAGAGGAAATTCAAGGCAAAATTCCAATATAGCGTTGTCCTTTCGCGCAAACGAGAGGTATCAATAGAATTTCAATTGAGTCGTTTTCCTGTTGTCATGGCCAGAGGGGGGGCGGGGCGACGTGAAGAACATTTTTATCTGTATCCGCTTTTGCCGCGCGGGCTATCGTGGCTGAGTCAGCCCCGCCGCGCCGCCTCGATCTTGGCGATGTCGATCTTTTTCATCGTCATCATCGCGTCAAACGCACGCTTGGCTGCCGCGCGGTCAGGATTTTTGACGGCATCAGTTAGCGCACGCGGCGTAATCTGCCAGTTCAAACCCCACTTGTCCTTGCACCAGCCACACTGACTTTCCTGGCCGCTGTTCCCGACAATCGCATTCCATAAGCGGTCGGTCTCGGCCTGATCGTCGGTTGCGATCTGAAATGAGAATGCCTCATCGTGCTTGAACGCCGGTCCGCCGTTGAGCCCTACGCACGGAATGCCACACACGGTGAATTCGACGGTCAGGATATCGCCCTTCTTGCCGCTGGGATTGTCACCGGGCGCATACATTATGTCGCCCACCGCACTGTCAGGGAAGGTGTTGGCATAGAACTTAGCCGCGTCCAAAGCGGTGCCGTCATACCACAGACAGATTGTGTTCTTCTTAGTCATTTTCCATTTCCTTTCGTCGGCTGCAAATCAGCTATTTCGTAGAAGGGGCGGATCTCTATCTCGCACGGCTCCGGATGGGGATTGGGACAGCGTTTCACCCAGGCTACCGCTTCATCCATGTCCTTGACTTCCCATATCCAGAAGCCGGCAACCAGCTCGCGGGGGTGGGCAAAAGGACCGTCGGTGACCTTACGGTTGGGACCATCGAATGCAACACGCTTGCCATGCGACGAGGGTTGGAGGCCATCGCAAGTGATCGATATTCCTGCGTTCCGTAGCTCATCGTTATATCTGCCCATTTCCTCCATCGATTTTTTCTCTTCGGGTGTGTTGGTGTAGCCCTTTCTTTCGCTGTTTTCTGTAGACTTCACAAGCACCATTACACGCATATTTTTCTCCTAGTTTTGATTTGCACGTCACAGGACTCACGGTCGGGTTGACCCATGTCCTCCGACCGTTTGCTTCAGGCGACGCCGCGTTATTCGTCGCGAATTTCCGGTTCGACCAACTTTGCGAGCTGCTCCAAAGACTCCTGCCAGCCGAGGTAGCACATCTCGGCGGGGATGGCATCGGGTATGCCCGCCTGTTCAATGTTGATTTCGGTTCCGCACATGACTTTTTTCAGCGTTACGGTCACATTCATCTCACCGGGCATGTTTGGATCATCGAAGTTGTCCGTGTAACGGATCAGCTCGTTCTGCTTCAGCTCCAGATACTTTCCGCCAAAGGAGTGGCTCTTTCCGGTCGTGAAATTGGTGAACGACGCCTTGTGCGTGCCGCCAGCCTTGGCATCAATATGATCCACCGTGCAGGTGAAGCCGTAGGGCGGCAGCCACTTCGCAAAGGCAGCGGGGGTGAGAAACGCGCGGTAAAGGCGCTCGGGCGGGGTCTTGAGGACACGATGAAGGCGGATTGTGCTGGGCATGATTAGCTCCTCTGGGTAAACGACGGGTTATTCCTACACATTCCTGATCTAGTCGAACGGGAGCATGCGAAATCGACGCGCATACGTAACGCCCTGAATTTCTGAAGCATTCTGCACCAAAAAGTGGTCGTCCTTACAAATAGGAAACGCAGCGGCAGGCGGAAGTTCCCGGTGACGCTCATCACGGGCCCGGCGGACGTAATGCCGTCCAGAGCGCCGGATCAGTTGACCCTGCTTTAACCGCTCGCGCCTTGCTGGCTGTGCCTGCGGTGTTACACGAGGACGTCACTTCCTTTCTGAAACTGCCCAGCGGGCATGGCCAGATCAGAAAGCTGCGGTTGAGTGTGATTGCATCATCTGCGGCCGCTGATGCATCCATAGCGGCCGTTTAGGTCGCTTGTGACCAGCGGCAGCAATGGCCGAAAACCAGACGGTCGTTCCGGCCTGCTTGAACTTCCGCTTTTGCGCCGACAGCGGCGGCAGCGATGGCCCACTTTCTGGCAACAGACATCCCGCGTGCCGGGATGTCTGGTAGCCCGTGCGATTCACCTGCCGATTTATCGTAACTTATTGATTTTATTAAAAATAGTATTTTATAAAATAATTCAATTAAATCAAATACTTACAATAAATCTCCGACTGAGCCGCATTATCTTCCCAAACGCTTGCCGAACGACGGGCACGCAACTACAGCGCACCCTGTTGCCGCAACCGCGCAATCGCTGCATCGTCCATCTGCAGTTCATCACGCAACACATCGTCGGTGTCGGCACCCAGTTGTGGCGCAGCGCGCGTGGCATACGAGGCATCGCCCGATAGCTTGAACGGCATGCCTATGGTGGGGAGTTCGCGGCCTTCGGCATTAGTTACCGGCACCACCATGTGATTCGCAGCAACCTGCGG
>DATHKA010000333.1:0-7176 GCA_035489615.1 Chryseolinea sp. | reverse complement strand
CTATGATTGCCGTTCCTGAGGTGGGTACTGATAACCCGCAGAGCATGCGCATCGCGGTGGTCTTGCCTGCGCCATTGGCTCCCAGGAAGCCAAAAATTTCGCCGCGGTAGACGTCCAGTGTTATGGCATTGGTAGCGATGAAGTCGCCGAATCTTTTCGTGAGCTCCCGTGCCTCGATGACCGTTTCCTTTTCCGGATTCAGGGAAGTACCATTTGCATTCGTCGGATTCACTTTCTCCATTTTTTTTGGCGGTTTCTTTGTGTCTTCGGACTAATCATTTATACCGTAGCGCGATTCCCGAGCAACTTGATGAAGACATCCTCAACAGTTACCTGAGCGGAACGGATTTGAAGCCCTTCAATACCGGCGTCGAGCAGCCACTGTTCCAAAGCTTCCGACTGGTTGTTTCGCAGCGCAACATGTGCGTACTCGCCAAACGCATAGCTGTTGAGCGTACCGGAATAAGCTGATAGCGCTTTCAACAGGATGTGCATGTTGGAGGCTTTCACCGCCAGCAACGTATCACCATACGAGGCCGTAATGTTTCCGGGCGTATCGATAGCCAGAATTTGACCCGCCTGTATCAGCGCGATGCGATCACAGCGCGTAGCTTCGTCCATGTAAGGTGTCGACACGAGTATGGTGATCGCTTGTTCTTTCAGCCGTTTTAGCATGTCCCAGAATTCGCGTCGTGAAACGGGATCCACGCCGGTGGTGGGTTCGTCCAGAAATAGCACAGTCGGTTTGTGAATGAGGGCACAACAGAGGGCTAGCTTTTGCTTCATTCCCCCGGACAATTTACCTGCCCGCCGATCGGAAAATCGTTCGATTTGGACATAAATGTCTTTGATCAAATCGTAGTTTTCTTCAATGGTGGTGCCGAATACAGTGGCAAAAAAGTTCAGGTTCTCGCGCACCGTAAGATCCTGGTACAGCGAGAATTTGCCCGGCATGTAACCCACGGTATTTCGGATGGCACGATAATCCTTCACAATATCATGTCCGTCGACGGCTGCAGTTCCGCCGTCTGGTAGGAGTAGGGTTGTGAGGATACGAAAGATGCTCGTCTTCCCGGCTCCATCGGGCCCGATCAATCCGAAGAGCTCTCCACGGGAAACGGAGAACGACACGCGATCAACCGCGACCTTCTTCTCCTTTCCGTACGTCTTCGTTAGCTCGTTAAGTTCAATCATACACCGCTAATCAGAATTTTACTTCCCCGTACATGCCGATCTTCAGGCGACCGTCGTTAGGTGCCCTGATCTTCACCGCATAGACCAGATTTGCACGCTCATCCTTGGTTTGTATGGTCTTGGGTGTGAACTCTGCCTTGTCACTGATCCATTCAATCTTTCCTTCCGATGAGGCAGATTTTCCGCCGGCGTCGTCGGTGAATATGGTTACGGGTTGATTGATTTTCAGCGCCGGAAGCTGCTCTCCGGTAACGTAAGTCCTAAGCACGATCGTTGACAAGTCGGCAATCTTGTAGAGTGGTTTGCCGGCGTTAGTCATCTCGAACGCTTCGGCATATTTCACCAACACGGTACCGGCTACAGGATTAATGACACGACATCGGTAAAGTTGGTCGTTGAGTTGCTCGATTTGCACCTGGAGAGGCAAAACATCTTCGCCGATGCTGTTGGTTGTTACAGCGAGTGTTGATTGCTGACCTTCGATCTGTCGTTCAATTACAGACACCTGCGCCGTTGCGTCATCGTATTGCTTTTGTGTAGCAGCATCGGATTTTAGCAGGCGGGCCACACGTTGTTGTTCATTGCGCGCGTGCGAGAGCTGCGCATACAAGGCGGCGAGTTGTTTGGAGGTGTTTGGTTTGCGTGCGAGTACTGCCCGGATCTGGGCCTGAAGTTGTTTTTTCTTCAGGTACAACTGCAGACTGTCTATATGTCCGATTTGTTCCCCGGGTTTCAGCACTTGCCCTTCTTGTATGTCAAAAGCTTTTAATGTGCCGGTTGCTTCTGCAGACACAATTGTCTCTACGGCTTCGAATGTACCGGACGCGTCGTAAGCGTTTTCTTTTGGGGAGCAGGCCAAGGACAGCATTGCTACCGCGGTGGCCAGGATAGTACTGAATTTGAAGTGCATGCGAACCTTATTCATAGACTGGATTTGTTATTCTGTTTTTGATATCCCGGACATGGATTACTTAGCACCTTGCGTGGTCTGCAGTTCATATTGCGCCGTCAGCATTCGGATTTCGTGCAACACCTTCGCCTGGCGCGCCAGGCTTTCAGCCTGCACTTCGCGCAGATATTCCCTCGAATCGAGGACGCCGTTTTCCAGTTGCACGTATGCCGTTTCTTTAATTTTTACGCGCAAGGAAATGATCTCATCATCGCTCGCTGTGAGTTGGGCAAATCGATCGATCTCCGTTTGCTGTTGGCGGACCTGGTAGCCGACATTGAATAGAAAAACTTCCTGTTGCACGTCAACGCCGCTGCGTCGAACGTCGATCAACTCCTTATCGCGCTTTCGGTTGTAGAAACCGGTAAGATTCCAGTTGAGCCTGAAGCCCACAATATAGTAGGTATCAGGATTATTCTCGAGCATGTTCAGCGCTGGCCTTCCGTAGCCTCCCTGAAGGAATGTAGATAGCCTTGGCGTTATGATTGTATTCAACCGCTTCTGTTCCACATCGAGCAGGCTACGCTGATATTGATACAATTGGAGTTCGGGGCGATTCACTTCAGCCACCACGTTTGCCTGCGGGGGTTTGACGAGCGTTCCGGCGGAAATTTCCCGGCCGATGAGAAGCCCCAGCATTTCCAGATACGCTTTGCGCATGGCCTGGAGGTCGATATCCACCTGTTCATTCCGCAGCAATTCTGCGCGCAGCAAATCCGCTGTGCTCTTTAAAGCGGTTCCGTTCGCAATGAACGCTTCTGCTGTCTTCAAACCGTTTTCCAAGTCTTGACGCACGAGTACCTGTTGTTCCAGTTGACCATCGAAGAGCAGGATGCCAAAGTATAACTGGTTTACGCGGTCCCTGAGTTTGTACAATTCTACGTGGAGCGATTGTTCTTCAACTTGGGCGTTGGTTGTAATGGCTTGCTTTTGTGCATGGATTACGCCACCATCATAAATAGACAGCATTACGTCACCATAAGCTTTGTATTGATTCTTGCTCACGGGAGGAACGAGTGGTTCAACGCCGGGAAGTGAAGGTAGGCCGGTTACGTCTGACTGATAGCTTTGCTGTCCGTTGATGGCTACGGCGGGTAGATACCCGGTCGTCGCGTTCTGAAGGGAAAAGTCCCGCGACTGATAAATGAGTGCGCGCTGCTTGGTGAGCGGATAATTTTGCTCAGCCAGCTGGTAAGATTGTTCAAGGGTAAGTTGGGCGTGCATGGGCAGGGACCCGGCCAGAAGGCCCGACAAAAGCACCAGGAGAGGAAATGATTTCATACGGATACTGGTATTTGTATTTGTTTCGGTTAAACGAACGATTTAATCATTTGTTTAAATTATGATCTGAAAATTTCACTACTGCCACATTTTTTTATTGACGAGGATCAGGCAGTCTTGAGAAACGCCTTAACCCACTTCGGGATCAGCTCCTTCCGCAAATTCATTTGTGACTGAAACGCCTTTTCCGTCAGCATTCCGGACTGTTCGAGCACCGGCTTCATGATAAAAGGAAAGACCACAAGTCCCAGAAGATTCATGAGAAATTGCGTGGGATGCAGGTCTGGCCGCTGCTTCTTGATCTGTTTCATGAAGTCTGACCCGGCAACCTTCGAAAGCGGAACGCGTGAGGCAAACCGTGCCGGATTCATTCTGATCTCGCTGAGTATAAAGATGGGCAGATCGGGGTTCGCATTGAGCAGGTCGATGTAATTGGCGACGATTGATCCGGTCTTTTCCTCCAATGACATGGCTTTACTCTCCAGCACTTGCCACACCACGCCGAAGAATTTGCTCATCTTCTCCACCATCACGATCTCGAAAAGCTTCTCTTTGCTCCGGAAATAATAGTTCAGTAGTGCCAGGTTGATACCCGCCTCTTCAGCTATATCGCGCGTGCGTGTGGCAGCGTAGCCCTTTTTAGTAAAAACCATACTGGCGGCGGCTTTGATTTTTTCCTCTGTGGAAAGACTTACCTCTACCGCTTTCTTTTTTTTGGCCATAGCGAGTTGTTTCAAGGCCTCCCAGTGGAAGAACCTCGTAGTCAGCAATTAGGAACACACCGTTTTCGCGTTTCGGCGTCTGGGCGGCGGGATAAAGGAACGCAAATTCTGAGAGTTAATCAAACAATTTAATCAAATGATTAAAAACTCCTGATATATTGTGTTGTCGTCGTAAGACCGGTTCGGGATTTGGATGTTGAAGAAGCAATAAGGCTGCCTGAATAAAAGGCTAATCATACAGATGGACGCTGCTGTTTGCCGGACACGAGGCACGGAAAAAGTATGGGGGACTGAAGCCTAAACCTTTTCGAGCCAACTCAGAATATAGTCGGCGTCTTCCTTCCAGGTCGGTTGACCGAGAACAAAATGATTCCTTCCTGGGAATTCCTTGTATTCGATAATGGAACCGTCCTGCGGATAGCGCTTGAAGTTGCGCAGGTTAAGGTGTGCAGGAATGATGGTGTCTTTGTCGCCGGAAGTTAGCAACAGCGGCGCATGAGGCTTTTCCCAGTTCACCTTCGCGGCACGCGTAAGTCCTCCCCGCGCTACACGCTTCGATTCCGGAATCACGTTCTCGATATACGCCCTTTGCTGCTCTTTCAAAGGCATACCATTCACAAATGCATATTGCCAATCCTTGAACGACATAAGATACGTCTTCCTGATAGTGGTGAACAGCCCAAGCGCTTTCCACCCCGCGCGCAGGAATGAAAATTCGTATGGAAAGACGCCTAGCGGGGGCACCGAGTGTATCGCAACACCAGCCGCCGCAAGACCGCGATTCACTAAGATCTGAGTTATAAGTCCTCCAAGCGAATGGCCCACAACAATGGGCTTTTCCGGCAGCGATTGAACTATACCCGAGTAATGATCGATGAGCTCATCCAACGTTAATTCGGCCAGATCAGTGTCGTAGGGTTGCCGGTCGCGCAGCAATTCCGGAGCGAGATCTTTGTAAGGCCATGGCGGTGCGATAGTCTTGTATCCATGCTCCTCGAAGTAGGCCTTCCAATGATCCCATCCCTGATGCGTGACAAACGCACCCGTTATGAAAACAACGTTCCTCGGTTTTAACACGCGCATGATTATCGGAATTTGGATCCCCGGTAAACGATCAGGAGGTGCTCAATCATTCACATATCGATTTTGACCACACTTCATATACGCATCCTCGACAGCCGGGCCGTGATTAAAATATTATGGCTGGTCTGTTAAAGATAAAATAGTTTCCCGCACCTTCATCATGACATAGTCGCTTCTTAACGACAAAATTAATCGGGTACCTATCGCCATTACGAATTCTCTGACTGTAATGTGTTTAAACACATATTAGGGCTTTTGTAATAAAATTTGGCCCAATTTTCCGCCACTTGTATCTTTGGGAAACATAACACCTTCACTACGCCATGCCCGTCGATCCAATTCTGAGGATAGCAACGAATGACGATGCCCCCTTGATCGCCACCCTCCATGCATCCAGTTGGATGATCGCTTACCGCGGACTTTTGTCGGACGAATACCTGGACAACGACCTGGCTGGTGAACGCTTCGCGTATTGGTCTGAAAAGGTGACCACCCTGGCCACAGGGGAGTTCATCCTGCTCGCCCTTGATGACGAGAATAAAATAGCCGGATTCATAGCCGTCATGGACCAGCCCCAGAACGGTTACCGTGCACTGGTGGACAATCTTCATGTACGGCCTGATCTGAAAGGGCGGGGTATAGGCAGAGCGTTGATGCAAGGCGCTGCGCGCAGACTGCTGGATTCTGGCCGGTCCAATTACTATTTGTGGGTCTTGAATGGTAACGAACCTGCGTGCAGATTCTATGAGTCGATCGGCGGCCTTGCCGCCGACGAGACGACCGTACATTTTGGAGGAAAAGATGTCAAAGCCACCCGTTTCGTGTGGGATTCGTTCGAGACATTACTCCGCCCCGCCTGACGGCTCCCCACCCTGCACCGTTTAGATCTATGAGTTTGACAAACGGAATGTGCGCGTATCGGGATTTCTCATAAATTGGTTGGATAACCACCACCAGCATGCGCTTCGCTTTTATCCTTTTTCTGACGCTGATTGCTTTTTCGCTCCCGGCCCAGTCTCCATTGACCTTGTCCAGGAGCACGCCTGAGACTGAAGGCGTTTCGTCCAAAGCACTCATTGCTTTCCTGGATGCCGCCGCCAATAGCAAACACGAATTTCACAGCATCATGGTGCTGCGTCACGGTAAGGTGATCGCAGAAGGTTGGTGGAATCCATACCGGCCCGATCTGAAACACACGCTGTATTCTTGCAGCAAGAGCTTCACCGCCTCCGCCGTCGGGTTCGCCGTGAGCGAGAAGAAATTATCCGTCGAGGACCAGGTGATCTCTTTCTTTCCTGATGACGTGCCATCCAATCCTTCCGAAAATCTCAAAGCGTTGCGGGTCAAACATTTGTTAAGCATGAGTGTGGGACATGACAAGGATCCTACCGGTGCTACACGGGGCAGCGACAACTGGATTCGCTCGTTTCTTGAAGTGCCCGTCGTACACGAACCGGGAACTAAGTTCGTCTACAACTCTCTGGCTACATACATGCTTTCGGCCATCGTGCAAAAGGTGACCGGGCAGACCATTCTGGAATACCTTAAGCCCAGACTCTTTGCTCCCCTCAACATTACCGGAATGGATTGGGAAACGGATCCCGATGGCATCAATACCGGTGGATGGGGCCTGCGGTTGAGGACTGAAGACATGGCGAAATTTGGTCAGATGTTCCTTCAAAAAGGCAAATGGAATGGAAGGCAAATTCTTCCGGAGACCTGGATTGCGGACGCATCAACCGCCAAGATCATGCAAGATCCGGACGCCCCGCAGGCGCGAAAGGACTCCAGCGACTGGCTGCAAGGTTATGGCTACCAGATGTGGCGCAGCAGGCACAACAGTTATCGTGGCGACGGTGCTTACGGCCAGTTTATTCTCGTGTTGCCCGAACAGGATGCCGTGATTGCCATCACCGCGGAAACGGCTGACATGCAGCGCGAACTCAA
>DATHKA010000332.1:0-4690 GCA_035489615.1 Chryseolinea sp. | reverse complement strand
AGCCTTCAGCTCGTTTTTTCATCGTTACAGAAAGCTTGCGGCCGTGGCTGCCCTCATTGTCGGTGCGGCCATTTCGGGCGCGCTTTGGATGCAGCACAGTCCTGCGCCAACCGACAGCCAGGTTAGTCAGGTGGCGGCACTCACGGAAGTAGTTAACGACGGTTCGTCGGTGCGCGAAGTCGTGCTTTCCGACGGGTCGATGGTAAAGCTTCAACCTCATTCAAAGTTGAAATTCAATGATGTCAAGCACGCCACGTCGCGCATAGTGACTCTTGAAGGCGAGGCATATTTCGAAGTGGCACACGATAAGCAACGGCCGTTCTTTGTTCACGCAGGAAGAACGCTAACGAAGGTTCTGGGAACAAGCTTCACGATTGAAGCTCCTGGAGCGTCGAAGAGCGTTTCTGTCACGGTGAGGACTGGCACGGTTTCCGTCTCAAAGGAAAGCACCCATTCAACCGATGTCGATACATCGACGCAGGTCATCCTGACGCCTAACCAGCGCGTTGTCTATGATCCCGTACTTGATCAACTGACAGCCTCGGTAGTTGAGCTGCCCGTGTTGCTGCCTGAGAATGTCAACAGGGAGGCTATGGAATTTGATGACGAATCCGTGGCCTCCATATTGAATAAGCTCGAGACGGCCTACGGCGTACACATCTCCTTCGACGAGACAGCCCTGAGTAAATGCAGGATTACTACAAAATTTACGACTGAAAGTTTGTTTAACAGGTTGAATGTGGTAGCTAAGGCCATCGGCGGTTCTTATCGCCGAGATGGAACACAAATACTATTTACAGCCAACGGATGTTAATAGACACCTAATTGAGAATAAATGAACGAGCAATAAATCCTTACTAAAAAGAAACCGATGATGTTAGCGCATCATCGGTTTTGTACCTCCAGTCCCAGGGACAGCAGGCCGTCGTTTTTGAAGTGTTAAACAAAAACTCTCTAAAGTATGAATAATCCTTACCCCATTCAAGAAAGGGTTCTTGCTTTTATGAAAATCACCTTTTTTCAGTTCGTTATTGCAGTGTCGCTGACGGTAATGGCATATGCTACTGAAACCAAGGGGCAGGAACTGCTCAACAAGAAAATTTACATATCGGCCACCAACGAAAATCTTAAGTCGGTTCTTGGCAGGATTGAGAAACAACTTTCCGTTTCGTTTACGTACAAGGTCGAACTAATCAAGCGCAACGAACGCTTCACCTTGCAGCCCGATAGTGTCAGGCTCGGTGAATTGCTCGACAGATTGTTTGACCATAAGGTTAGCTATGAGGTGGTAATGAATCAGATCATTCTTCTCCCCGTACCTGAGCAGGGTCAAATTATGGGCAATGAACTTTCAGAAGATGTGCTCAGGATTGAGGTTAGCGGCAGGGTTACAGACGATGGCAATCAGCCACTTCCTGGAGTAAACATCCTGGTGAAGGGAACTACAGCCGGAGCTACGACCGATAGCGACGGCCGGTTTGTAGTTTCGGTAGATGATGAAAGCGCTGTTCTTATTTTCTCTTTCATCGGCTACCGCACGCAAGAAGTTTCCGTGGGCAACCGAAATGTATTAATGATTCAGCTACTGCCCGACATCACCTCCCTGGATGAAGTAGTCGTGGTGGGTTACGGCGCCGTGAAGAAAAGCGACCTTACCGGGGCTGTATCTAAAGTGGGGGAGGAGAACATCAGGGCGACGCCCGTGTCGTCATTCGATCGTGCGTTGCAAGGAAGGGCTGCTGGCGTTCAGGTAGTTTCCAACTCGGCGCGTCCGGGAGGCAACTCGACGATTCGTATACGCGGTTCAGGATCTGTAAACGCTAGCAACGATCCGTTGTATGTAATTGACGGATTTCCCACGAGTGGCCTCAATTCGATTAATACCGATGACATTGAGTCGATCGAAATACTGAAAGACGCCTCGGCAACGGCTATATATGGTTCGCGTGGTTCCAACGGCGTTGTGCTGGTAACCACTAAGAGAGGAAAGGCAGGCAAGAATGTTATCGCCTACGATGGCTACTACGGAATGCAATCTGTTCGCCACGAGATCCCATTGCTCGACGCTCAGCAGTTTGCCGAATTTGTTAACGAGTCTCGCGTTAACGGGGGAGCTGTGCCTTACTTTGACGGATCCTCGGCTGACCGCCCACTACCTGCCGATGTGGGCGAGGGAACAGATTGGCAAGAGCAGATCTTTCGCACGGCTCCTATTCAGAGTCATCAGCTCTCCGCGACTGGCGGTTCCGAGAAGACCCGCTACGCGATCTCGTTCGGTTACTTCGATCAGCAGGGCATTATTCTGAACTCCTTCTTCAAACGCTACGCGCTGAGAACCAACCTTGACACCGAGCTGACTTCCAAGCTTAAAGTAGGCCTCACCCTGCAGGGCGCATATACATCGGGTAACAATGCCCGAACGGAAGTAGATGGTAACAATGGTGGCGGCGTGACGAGTTCGGCACTCAGCTATGCGCCAACGTTTCCCGCGTATAATGCCGACGGAAGTTACTACAAGAACGTTGGAACACTAAACGGATACGGTGTGGATAACCCACTTGCAGTAGCCAATGAAATCAGCAGCGAACCATCAACGATGAGGCTATTGGCCAATACCTATTTAGACTATTCAATCATCGAGGGATTGAACTTCCGTACTTCGTTTGGGACGGATCTGGAGAGTACTAAAACCGATTTCTATGCCACCCGCCTGTCCATGCTCGGATCGACGCTGGGCGGCAGCGGCTCCGTTTCGGTAGTGGAGTCCATTGGCTGGCTTAATGAGAATACGCTCAACTATACACGAAAGATTGGCGCGGACCACAATCTGTCTGCGCTGCTGGGCTATACTATACAGGGCCTGACTACGGAGAATGTAACAGCGAATGCTAACACTTTCCCCAACGACTATGCGGAATACAACAACCTGGGATCGGGATCGTCGCTTGTGGCACCCGCGACAGGAGCGAGCGACTGGAGACTCATGTCCTACATCGCCAGGGTGAATTATGGCTATGGCGATCGTTTCCTGCTCACCCTTACGGCACGTGCAGATGGTTCAAGCCGCTTTGGTCCGAATCACAAGTACGGGTTCTTTCCTTCCGGTGCTTTTGCCTGGAAGATCGGCAGCGAAAAGTGGATGGAGAATATCCCGGTCATTTCTGATGCGAAGCTGCGGGTCAGCTATGGCTTGTCCGGAAACCAGGAGATTGGCAACTATCGGTATCTCTCAAATGTGGGCACCACGCCGTATGTAGTTGGCGGTGCATTGAATTCCGGCGCTGCGGCGACTGGAATTGCCAACCCTGATTTGCGCTGGGAGAAGAACGGACAGTTCGATGCGGGTCTTGATGTTGGTCTATTCGAAAACAAGTTGCAGATCACCGCCGATTATTATATTAAGAAAACATCCGACCTCTTGTTCAATGTTAGCGTTCCAACTTCGTCTGGATTCTCCACCACGTTGAAGAACATCGGAAGTGTGGAGAATAAAGGGCTTGAACTGTCGGTGAGTACTATCCTGATAGATCGTGGAGGTGTTCGCTGGTCAGCCGACGCCAATATCACCTTTAACGAAAACAGGATTCTAACCTTGGATGGCCGCGAGGAATTTACGACGGGTACGGATGCTGTGATATTTGCGACTAGCGTAAATCCTATCCTTCTTAGAGTAGGCACACCGTTGGGTAATTTCTATGGACGGGTAACAGATGGAATATTCCAATCGGAGGAAGAGGTTGATGCCTCTGCACAGAAGACGGCCGGGCCGGGTGACCTTCGGTACAAGGATCTCGATGCTGATGGGGTGATCAATGACAATGACCGCGCCATCATTGGCAATGCAAATCCTAAATTTTTCGGTGGTTTCAACAATACCGTTACATTCAAAGGATTTGATTTCAATGTGTTCATTCAAGGCAGCTACGGCAACGAGATCCTTAACTATGGGACCTTCGACCTACTAAACCTGACAGGAGGAAACAATCAGTCAGCGCAGGCACTGGACCGGTGGACGCCGACGAATCCGAGCAACGACATTCCCCGCGCGAGTTCTGCAGGTGGCTCACGGATCTTGTCCAGTTTCCAGGTGGAAGACGGCTCTTATTTGCGTTTCAAGAACATATCGCTGGGCTATAACCTGCCGGCTACCGTTTCTGAAAAGCTGGGCCTGGCATCGGCTAAGGTTTATGTCGCCGCTCAAAACTGGTTCACCATCACCGATTACAATGGATACGATCCGGAAGTGAATCGATATGGCAGTTCTTCTTTGAGCCAGGGACTGGACTATGGCGCCTATCCTGCCGCCAAGACATGGCTCATTGGATTGAATTTAAAACTCTAAATTCTGCAACGCTATGAAGACAATATATCTCCAATTATCAATAGCCCTCATCGCGACAGCATGTGGCGACGTGCTTGATCAATATCCACCCACAAACCTGACTAGCGCCACCTACTATAAGACCGCCGACGATGCGAAGGCTGCGGTGGGTGCATGTTACGCCAATATCGGTGGAACAGATCCTTTCGTTGATCTGGTTACTACCGACGACGCCATACCGTTCCTGACGGGTTCCGCGGATCGTCCTATCCTTTGGCGCTACAACATCACTCCTTCGAACACCTTTATAACGCAGTTTGCTAGTGCGTACTCCGGAATAAACAGAGCCAACACCGTCATAGGTCGTTT
>DATHKA010000331.1:0-6388 GCA_035489615.1 Chryseolinea sp. | reverse complement strand
CGATCGCCGGGCAGAGCGCGACGCCAGGGTACCGCACGGTACGGCTATGCAACTGGAGGTCGGCACAGGGCCCGTTTACAAACGCATTGCCGTCACGCTCGACTTTAGCTCAATCGATAACCTCACGATTCAGAGTGCGCTGGCGCAGGGGGGACACGACGCCGAATATGTGCTGTTACACATAGTCGAAACGGCCGGTGCCATGATGTATGGCAGCGATATTTCTGACCACGAATCGCTGAACGATCGACTGTCGCTGGAGAACTATCGCGACCAGCTCGTCACGAGGGGCTACCAGGTGGATATCCAGATCGGATACGGCAATCCCAGGCGACGCATACCAAAACTGGTCACGGCCTTTGACGCCGATCTTCTGGTGATGGGTGCCCACGGTCACGAGTTCTTTAAGGACCTCATCTTTGGAACGACGGTTGATACGGTTCGTCACCGGGTGAAGATCCCGGTACTTATCGTGCGGGCACAAAATATGCCGTAAAGATTGATCGTTTTCTTTGGCTTGATGATACGTACCTGCGACTGAGGACAGCTGACTGCTTACCGAAGATTTTTGATAACTTCTGTTGATACCCAATAGATGTCTCCCCTGCTGGCGTAGAACAAATACTTACCATCAGGACTCACGTAAGGACAAAAATCATCCGTGTCGGTGTTGATCGTGTTTCCGAGACTTCGCGAAGGAGTCCAGGAGCCATCCGCCTTACGAAAGCTCACAAACAGATCGCCGGATCCCAATCCGCCGGGTCTGTTGGCCGCGAAAACCAGGTACGATTCATCGGGCGCGACAAAGACGTCTGCCTCGTAGGCATCGGTATTCACCCCAGTGCCGGCGGGTATGGCAGGTTGAAACTGACCGGCGCGAAATTCCGAAGAATAGATATCGTAATTGTTGTTCGCATTTTTCGCATGGCCGTTGGATGAGAAATACATTTTGCCACTCTTTGTAAACGACATATAGTATTCGTTCGCCGTCGTGTTGATATGACTTCCCGCATTGATGGGTTCAGACCACTTGCCACTCCCTCGCTGGATGTACCAGATATCATAGTCCTTTTTTGCTCCCTGACCCGAGAGGGATCTGTCCGATATGAAGAACAGCCTTTGTTCGTCGGGGGAAAGAAAGGGATCATTGTAACTATAAACATCATGAACGAGAACCTTGACCGGCGATGACCACGCACCCTTTTCAAACTTCATCATACGCGTTTCGGCCTTCCCGTTGATTTCAACACCATAGTAAAATTCATCTCGGTTCTTTGAGTAGGTCGCGCCGAATTCAAATTGATCAGCCGATGAAACTTTGCCTGGCGCAAATACGGCAGGCCTTGTATCCGGAGGCGTCTGATCAAAATACCGAGGATCAGTTTGTGCTTGGATGCTTGCTGCAGATATGATCATGAACGCAACCATCACAGCGAGGTAGTTATCTTTCATGCTGCTGCTTTGCCAACAACCATGCCAGCGAGTTCTCACCAAGCCACACATCATAGGTAATGTCTTAGGCCATCTCTTGTCCGGATCAGGGACATAGTGTCCACCCACGGACGTCGGCGGCGTTCATGGCACACACTTTTGAAATCTTCATATCGTGTGATGAGCGTCAGCCACGAGCGCTGCGCACCATCGACGGGTGCCGGCCGCAGTGCAGCGGGCCGGTCAATTGTTAATTGTCAATTTTCAATTCATCTTGCACCATGCCCTCTACCGATACCATCATCGCCCTGGCCACACCGCAGGGGATTTCAGCCATAGCCGTTATCCGACTCTCGGGACCGGAGGCCTTTGCGATTGCTCAGCAGTGTTTTCAAGGCAAGGCACTTGCCGATCAGGCCTCGCACACCATTCATTTTGGATCAATTCACGATGGCCCGGTGGTGATTGACGAAGTGCTCGTTTCTCTGTTTCGCGCTCCCAACTCGTTCACCAGGGAGGACAGCGTGGAGATTTCTTGTCATGGGTCGATGGTGATTGTTCGGCAGATCATCAAGTTGCTTCTAAAGTACGGGGCGCGTCTAGCCACCCCGGGAGAATTTACCAAACGTGCATTCCTGAGTGGCCGCTTTGACCTTGCCCAGGCCGAGGCCGTGGCAGACTTGATCAATGCCGAGACCGAAAACGCCCGACAGGCTGCCATGAACCAGATGCGGGGCGGATTCTCGCGCGAGATCCAACACCTTCGCGAGGAGCTGGTGCATTTCGCTTCATTGGTGGAACTGGAGCTCGATTTCGGAGAAGAGGATGTGGAGTTTGCCAAACGCGACGATTTGCGAAAGCTCATCATGCAGATCAAGTCTTACCTGACACGACTCATCCAGTCATTTGATGATGGAAATGTGATCAAGAACGGAGTTCCCACCGTGATCGCCGGTCGGCCGAATGCAGGGAAGTCGACGCTGCTAAATGCTTTGCTGAACGAAGACCGTGCAATCGTTTCGGAAATCCCGGGAACTACGCGGGACGTGATCGAAGACGAAATGGTGCTTGAAGGAATCAACTTTCGCTTTATCGACACCGCGGGGCTACGCGAAACCAAGGATGTTATCGAGGCTTTGGGAATAGAGCGTACCCGCGAGCGCATGAAGCGTGCATCACTGATTATTTACCTGTTCGATCTCTCACAAGTCACCATCGATGAGATAGCGGCAGACGAGGAAAGCGTGCGGCAATTAGGAATACCGTTCATTAAAGTCGGTAACAAGAAAGATCTCGCTGACCCGGCGCTGATTGATGTATTAAAAGCGCACGATTTTCTTTTCATCAGCGCTTCGCGGAAAGACAACCTGCAAGAGTTGAAGGATAGGATATTGTCATCGTTCCATGTGAAAGCAGTAAAGGCAGGAGACGTTGTGGTAACAAACATTCGTCACTACCAGAATCTCTCGAGAACGAATGATGCGCTCGATCGTGTGTTGTTAGGATTGGATATTAATCAGACGGGTGATCTGTTGGCGATGGATATAAGACAGGCGCTGCACTATTTGGGAGAGATCACGGGGGTGATTACGACGGATGATTTGCTGGAGAATATTTTTTCAAAGTTCTGTATCGGGAAGTAAGCATGATCAGCTACCGTTAACTGCAATCGACTAATCGCGGTGCCTGATATCCATTGGCACATTTTCAAAAATTCTTCTTGAATTAGTTCACGGAACACTCGCCGAATTTAGTACTTTTCTGTACCTCAGTTGTACCGTACACCTGGCGTATACCGAGCGAGGTACAACCTGGAGAAATCATGGCACTTACGTGCTACTTAACTACACTTAACGCATACTATTGAGCTCTAATATCAAAATCCGGCTAGTCTGTGTCTACTGCCATGCGGCGTTCACGGCAAAAACGACGGTGACAAAATTCTGTTCAAAAAAATGCAATTCGGCTGCTTACAAATCCGGAGTACGGGCAGTCAAGATTGAAGCCGCTGAGGGCAAAATGATCGCAGCAAAAAATTCCAGAATTGAAGGGATAAAGCTCAAAGACTTCCTTACCGTCCGCGATGTAGCCACACTACTTAATTGCTCGTTGCGCACAACCTATAGGCTGATCGACGAAGGGAAAATTCCAGCAGTAAATTTCTCACAAAGAAAACTCACAATCAGTCGCAAGCACATCGACAACATGTTTGCTACCGAGGCTGAAATATCGAGCAGCCTGCCCATAGAGCAAAACAACACCGCTTCACCGGACATTGCGGATTGCTACTCACTAACAGAGATCGAGAGAATATTCAATCTATCCAGTAAGGCGGTTTACGACCTTATCAAGAAAAACAACATTCCGAAACTTAAGAGGGGTTGGTACACTTACGTGCCAAAAATTAGCATTCACAAAATTCTACGCCACGATGAAAGTAACGTTACGAAATAAGCCAATATCAAAGGGGAGGCGCACCCTTTACCTGGATTTTTATCCCCCGATTATTAATCCCGAGACGGGGAAACCAACGCGACGCGAGTTTCTTGGCCTCTACGTGTTCGCTAAACCTGTCGGAGAAATAGAAAGGGAACATAACAAAGAGACAAAAATTCTCGCTGACAGCATATGCGCGCAACGTCAGCTAAAGGTTCAAGCTGGCAATTACGGTTTTCTGAAGACCCAGCAAAACATAAACTTCGCCAACTACTTCAAGAATCTTTGTGAGCAACGTAAAACTTCAATTGGCAATTACGATAGTTGGCTTAGCTCCTCCCAACACTTCTCACAGTTCACGAAAGAGCAGTGTCCCATGGAGACGCTGAGTGAGAAGCTTGTTGAAGGCTTTCGCGACCATCTACTTCAAGCTAATTCTCTCCGGAACACCAAGAACACAGCAAGGTTGTCGCAGAATGCAGCCCACTCATATTTCAACAAGTTTAGGGCAGCGGTTGGCTACGCGTTCCGGGAAAATCTTATAGACTCAAATCCATGCTTGAAGGTGAAATCCATAAAGCAAACCGAAACAGATCGGGCATACTTGAGTCTTGAAGAGCTAAACAAGTTATCGAAGACGGAATGCGACTTACCTGACTTGAAGAGGGCCGCACTATTCTCAGCTTTGACCGGGCTCCGATGGGTGGATATCAAAAATCTTAGTTGGTCACAAATTCACTTTTCTGAAGCATCTGGTTACACCCTTCATTTCAGACAGAGAAAGACGGGGGGATTTGAGGTCCATAACATCTCGGAGCAGGCATACTCTATCCTTGGGAGGCAACCAATCGGAGAAAATAGCATTTTTCCCACGCTGGAATACTCCGCTTGGATGCTAATGAAGTTGAAAGACTGGCTGACGTTGGCCACGATTTATAAAAAAATAACATTTCACAATTTTCGTCATACATACGCCACTTTACAGCTCTCACAGGGAACGGACATCTATACATTATCCAAAATGCTGGGACATCGCAATGTAAAGACAACGCAAGCCTATACGAAGGTGGTAGACAAACTTAAAGTTGAAGCTGCGAATAGAATTAAACTAGACATGTAATGGCCAAAAACAAATTCAAAGTATACGACCCCGAAACCGATGGCCTAAAGTTTATCAACGAACGGGAAATTGAGTTATTTCAACTCCTTCATGACTCCAGCGAAGTTCGGTTTGTACGCATCCTCCAGGAGCACTTTGACAAATTCGAAAACAAGTTGGAATGTCTAGATCGCCTCGACGAAATAACCAGCTATCTTTCCAAACGTATTCGCGCATTCCAATCAGATCGGAAAGCGAATTATTTCTTAACGCGGCCTCGCGCGCTAGAAATCATCATAGATATTCTTGAAACTTCAAGAATCCAAAACAGCAGCAAAACCGCGGTGGTAGACCGGAAGATTTTTATCGAGGACCAACTTATTCCGGCCATTGCAAAAGGCCTCGGTCCGCATTTTAAAAATCCTATGAATCTTGAAAAAGTTCTTTCAGGAAGCGACCAGAAATTTGAAAAATTGATATTCAAGAAGGATGCAAAAATGTTAGTTGGTACATTCACAACACTCAAGAACTGTCAGATCCTAAAAAATCCGATAGCCGAAATTGTAGAATGGTTGGTTTATAGATTTCAATCCACTTACAGAGGAAGAGCCGTCAACCTGAAGCCTGGTTCAGTTAAGAATTACCTGGAGAAAAACAATAATCCGTCGTCCAACCCAATTATCGCTATCGAAGATCTTTCTCGTAACTGGAGTAAGGAAACAGCAAATCGTCATTAATCGTGTTGTAATCATTTGGCAATCATTCTGCAATCGTTTTGTAGCAGTCTCCTCCCTTTTAACTGTCAGTAACCTGCAATAAATAGCACCTACCGAAAGGAAGGCGCTATGAATAACTCCAACCCATTTGAAATCCTAAAACAGGATCTGAGTACTCAACTCGCAGAAATCAAAGTCCTGCTACTGGCTCTAGAAGAGCGGTTCCGGGCGGTCGCACCATCGACGAATGAACAGGAACTCATAGGAATAAAAGAGGCAAGCAACATCCTGAACTTGGCGATTCCAACGATCTACGGCCTAGTGTCGCGGAGAGAATTGATTTCATACAAAAGGGCTAGAAAGCTTTACTTCAAAAGATCTGAACTTGTCCAGTGGATCCAGTCCGGAAAGCGGAGTTCGGTGTTTGAAATCCATGCCAAGGCAAAAAAGTTTAACGGATATCAGAAATGAGCGGTGGCAGTCAAACACTTCCACGCACTTGCATTCAGTGTGGAGTTGAGTATCCTGCGCGATTGTCGAGCTCCAGATTCTGCGGATCGAGTTGTCGTGCAGCGAATTGGCGAGCGATGCAGCGTTCGGAAACGCAGCAGCGAACGCACTCAAACGCAGTTCATGGAACGTCGAACGCCAATGCAAGTGACCATCAGATCGACCGATCGACAATCGAACCTGCATTGTCATTGTC
>DATHKA010000330.1:0-3062 GCA_035489615.1 Chryseolinea sp. | reverse complement strand
CGCGTCGCCGAGGTACCCACCCGGGGCGTGCCATTTGCCATGTTGAAGTCTTTTTGCGTACTCACGACAACGTCGTTGGGCTGCTCCCGCTCCGTGAAAGCGATAAGTTCGAGTTCATCCGGTAGCTCCGACGACAGGTCTTTGGCGCTGTGCACGGCAATGTCGATAGACCCATCGAGCAGTCGCGCTTCTATCTCCTCGGTAAACACCCCTTTGCTACCAATCTTGGCGATCGATACGTCCAGGATGGTGTCCCCCTTGGTTTCGATAGGCACAACCTCCGTCGTGTAGCCGGATGGCTTGATGAGGCGGGCTATGTGGTCTGCCTGCCAGAGGGCAAGCTTGCTTCCCCGCGTACCGATGCGAATTACTTTATTCATGGATTGATGGTCGTTGACAGTTGAAGGGACAGGTCGAGGAAGATCATTTTTGCACTGCCGTTTCGTTCCAGATGGTAGGCCGCGTCGTTCATCAGGGTGTAGGACCGCTCTACCTTTTCAATATTCATAATGCGGCTGAAGTCCTGTATGAATTTCAGCTCGTCGCCCCTCGTGCGATTGAGATTCGCAGCTCCGGAAACGCGTAGCAGGGTTTCTCGCATCATGTTCATGCTATAATACATCAAATTACGCTGACTCATCTTGTCAAGCGCGTGATAATTCTCAGCGAGAGAGACCAGCGCGCCATAGTTCTTCTTGAAGCAGGCGCGCATCCATTCCGTGAATCGCCCTGCATTGTCATCCTCCTCCGAGTCCACCAGCTTCAGCGCCAGGTTCAGACTACCCTCCGCCAGTTGCGTAACACGGGCAGCCTTCATGGCCTCCACCCCCGAGCTGATCAGGTGTCGTTCCACAGTCTCATCGTCCAATAGGGGTACCGTTACAATTTGCGTCCGCGAAATAATGGTCGGCAAAAGCCGGTCGGCCGCATTCGTTACGAGTAGAAAATAGGTATAAGGTGCAGGCTCTTCGAGAATTTTCAGCAGCCCGTTGGCCGCCGAGGGGTGCATCAGTTCCGGTTGCCAGATAATCATCACTTTCGACTGGCTTTCGAATGGCTTCAGGGACAAAGTCTTGATGATCTCACGGCTTTCCTCCCGGGAGATGAGCGCCTGTTTATCTTCTCCACCGTAATAGGCGGTCCAGTCGTTAAGATTACCGAATGGTTGTTCCGTTAGAAATGCCCGCCACAGCTTGAACATCTCTGCCTTGAAACGCTCATCATCTTTGTCACCCTTTACGTTGCTAAGCGGAAAAACGAAGTGCGTATCGGGATGAATCAATTTGCCGCTCTTGGAGCAGGCCGCACACTTTCCGCAGGCATCGCCACTTTTGTCCTGACAGTGTATATACGTCGCCAGCGCGAGCGCAACCGGCAGGTTAAGCGCACCGTCACTACCGACCATTAGCTGCGCGTGAGCCAAATGGTTCTGACGCGCCGCAGTCGATAGCAGTGATTTCACATCATCAAGTCCAGGTATATCTGCAAATTTCATCGTTCGTTCTTTACGCTTCCACTTCCCAGGTTCGTCCTGGTGATGTCATCTTGAAAACGACTTCCAGAATCGCCTTGTCCAAGCGGTCGATATCTACTTCACGCCTCGACATCACCATACGGGCCGTGCTTATGGCTTTCTCTAACCGATACGTCGTTAATCCTTCTCCACCGCCCCAACTGAACGAAGGTACAAAGGAGGGGGGAAATCCACTGCCATACACATTCGCCGACACGCCAACAACGGTAGCGGTATTGAACGCCGTGTTGATGGCCGCCTTACTGTGATCGCCCATCATGAGTCCGCAAAATTGGAGATCGGTCGATATCATAGTCTCACGGGCGTGACTCCATATCTTGATGGAAGAATAGTTGTTCTTTAAATTGGAAGCACATGTGCCGGCGCCGAGGTTGCACCACTCGCCGATCACCGCGTTACCAATATACCCGTCGTGTGCCTTATTGCTGTGGGCGAACAGTACGGAATTACTGACTTCGCCACCCACCTTGCACCACGGCCCAACCGTAATGTCGCCGCGCATCTTTGCGCCCATGTTTAGATGTCCCCCCTCACACAATGCAAAGGCGCCACGGATAATGGCCCCTTCCTGCACCACGCTGTTCTTACCGAGATATATCGGTCCTGTCTCCGCATTCAGAATCGCGCCTTTAATGTACACGCCCTCTTCGACGAAGATGTCGGCGCTATTGTAAATGCGTGTATGGGGGTCGTGGATTCCAGCCGACTTCCGCCCTGCAGTGACCAACACGAAATCAGTCCTCAGCTGAGCGGCGTTCTGCCCGAATATTTTCCACACCTGGTCGATGAGCGTGACGCCGTTTTTATAGGCTACCACGTTTCGTTCAGTCATGGCTCCTTGCGGTTTTCGCGCGGCCAGCAAAATGGTATCCTTCACCAGAAAGTAACCTTGTGGAAGGGCATTGATCGTCGCCTTGAGGTCAGCATCCGGACATAGTGCCCCATTGATGAGCAGATCGTCGTTGCTGTCTTGACGTCCAAACTTACCCGACAAATAGTTCTCAGTTTGGAAGCTGACTGGGGCTTTTAGCCATCGTTCCCATTTTTCGGCAATGGTAAGTATGCCCACTCTGATCGCGCCTACCGGCCGGGTCAGCGTGAATGGATAGAGATTGAGGCGGATAGTGGGATCGTCGAAGAGGATAACGTTCATGACCTCAAAAATAGGAGCGGATCGCAAAAGAGGAATGATTCGGAAAAATATTCCGGGTAATCAACAAAAAAGCCATCTCCGTGCGGGATGGCTTTTTTGCGGAAGCAAGGTTGTAGCTGAAGATCGGGTCTCGCGCCACGGTGCACCGTAATCGAAGTAACTTTACATTGGCAGTTTTACGCGGGCCATTTTAACCGCAAAATGTAGAACTATCAATGTAAAATGCGATAGTCACTTCCTTCCAATCAATATTAAACCTTCTTTTGGTACTTGTTCTTGAACTTCTCCACACGGCCGGCGGTGTCGACGAACAATTTCTTGCCGGTAAAAAAGGGATGCGATGCTGAGCTCACTTCCACTTTGATCACGGGATAA
>DATHKA010000329.1:0-5105 GCA_035489615.1 Chryseolinea sp. | reverse complement strand
GGTATTAAGGTCATCGACCTGATCGAGCCGTATGCAAAAGGTGGTAAAATCGGATTGTTCGGCGGTGCCGGTGTAGGTAAGACCGTTTTGATTCAGGAGCTTATCAACAACATTGCGAAAGCATACTCTGGTTTGTCCGTGTTTGCCGGTGTGGGTGAACGCACACGTGAAGGAAACGACCTGCTCCGCGAAATGATCGAGGCAGGTATCGTGAACTATGGTGATGAATTCCTTAAGTCTCTGCATAGCGGTGGCTGGGATCTTTCTAAAGTAGACGAAGAAAAATTGAAGGAGTCTAAGGCGACTTTCGTATTCGGACAAATGAACGAGCCTCCCGGAGCACGGGCTCGCGTGGCCCTTTCTGGTTTGACGCTCGCTGAATACTTCCGCGACGGTGATGGCACCAGCAAAGGCCGTGACATTCTCTTCTTCGTTGATAACATTTTCCGATTTACACAGGCTGGTTCTGAAGTGTCGGCCCTCCTGGGTCGTATGCCCTCAGCCGTTGGTTATCAGCCCACGCTCGCTACAGAAATGGGAGCGATGCAAGAGCGCATCACCTCTACGAAGAATGGCTCAATTACTTCGGTTCAGGCTGTTTACGTACCTGCCGATGACCTTACCGATCCTGCCCCGGCCACCACTTTTGCTCACTTGGATGCAACGACCGTATTGTCGCGTAAGATTTCTGAATTGGGTATCTACCCGGCAGTAGATCCACTCGACTCTACTTCGCGCATCCTTCGCCCCGAAATTGTAGGTGAAGAACATTACAACTGCGCACAGCGCGTAAAGAGCATTCTGCAGCGCTACAAGGAATTGCAGGACATCATTGCCATCCTCGGCATGGATGAGCTTTCTGATGAAGACAAGCAGGTGGTTTACCGCGCCCGTCGCGTGCAGCGCTTTTTGTCGCAGCCGTTCCACGTGGCCGAAGCCTTCACAGGCCTCAAGGGTGTACTCGTTGATATCAAAGACACGATCAAAGGATTCAATGCCATTATGGATGGTGAATACGATCACTTACCTGAAATGTCCTTTAACCTTGTCGGCAGCATCGAGCAAGCCGTTGCGAAAGGTGAGAAGATGATGGCTGAAGCAAGAAAGTAACAGCTCGCTAAAGTGTAAGAAGTTAAGTTCGCCTCATAACAGACTGGTCATGCATCTCGAAATATTAACACCTGAAAAGAAAGTTTTTGATGGAGAAGTCTCTGTTGTGACTTTTCCCGGCTCAGAAGGTTCGTTTCAGGTTTTGGATCATCATGCTCCCATGATCAGCTTGCTCAAAGAAGGAGCCGTGGAGTACAAGGGGAAAGAGGGATCACAAAACGTGAGAATCTCCGGAGGCGTTGTCGAAGTATTGAAGAATAAAGTCATCGTGCTCGCCACGGGTTTGGTTGGTTAATCAATCGAGAGCGATCATCAGACTTCCGAACGGTGAACGTTCGGATAACGACCATAGCGAGGCTGTCCGAAAAAGACAGCCTCGCCTTTTTGTCAGCGTGCATCGAACTGCACAGACCTGAAGGCCAGGCACCGTGAATAGTAGATGAAGCCACGCCAACGGCAGCGATATTGGCGCTCAACAGAAAAGAACAATCGCACATGATGTCACAGTCGCCCGTCGGTTTTACCGTGCTCTTCGAGGACAACCACTTGTTAGTGGTAAACAAGGAGGCTGGTGTGCTGGTGCAGGGCGATGCAACGGGAGACACGCCATTGGCTGATCTTGCTAAAGAGTACATCAAACAACGGTATGGCAAGCCAGGCGACGTGTTCCTGGGTGTCGTGCACAGGCTGGACCGTCCGGTGAGTGGAGTAGTTGTATTGGCACGAACAACGAAGGCTCTCGAGCGCATGAATGCGTTATTCCGGGAGAAAGAAACAACGAAGATTTACTGGGCAATTGTGAAGGAGCGGCCGGTGTTGTCGGAAGGCTCTTTGCTTCATTGGCTATTGAAGGATGAAAAGAAAAACAAGACCACGGCGTATAAACAGGAAACGGCCGGCGCGCTACGGGCTGAATTGAATTTCAAAGTAGTCGGCGCAGCCGAGGATCGGTGGCTGGTGGAGGTTAATCCGATTACCGGCAGACCGCACCAGATTCGTGTCCAGCTGGCTTCGATGGGTTGCGTGATTTCTGGTGATGTCAAGTACGGAGACAAGACTGGCAATCCCGATGGCAGCATCTACCTCCACGCGAGGCGCCTTTCTTTTGTACACCCGGTCAAGAAGGAGTTCATGACGTTTGAAGCACCAGTGCCCGACAAGGGAATGTGGAAATATTTCAGGAATTTTGAAAATTGAGACGTGCGGATCGAAGGTCGGCTGCCTGAATGGATCCACGTGCAACCTTTAGCAATACACAATGGAGCAAATGTCCTGGATACAGCGTCTTAAACACCGATGGAAACTCGGAAGCGTATTCCAGGTTGTCGTTGTGCTTATCGTCTTCGCCTGTACCGGGTTCACGGTACTTTTTATTAAAAGGCCAATACTGACTTATCTCGCCGGCTCACGAGGCGACTCTACGATGGCCACGATTCTCTACTATGTATTCGTTCTGCCGCTATACAATGTTATCCTGTTGGCCTACGGATTTCTGTTCGGTCAGTTCAATTTCTTTTGGGAATTTGAGAAACGGACTTTTACCAGGATATTCAGAAGGCCAAAGAAACCAGGTGAACCAGAAACTAAATGACCAGATTCATTCCCTTCATCGCCGTACTGCTCGCAGCGTGTGCCTCACCTAAATACACCTATTATTTCGATCACTACACCGCAACGTCTGGGCCAGACGCACTTTCGTCGGGACGAAACAAACCACTGGACACACCGCTGACAGTAGATTCCAAAGATCTCTCTGCCAACACAGGGCCTGTGGCACCTGTTCAAGTCCCTGCCGACGCAACCGCAGAAATGCCATCGCGTGGCGGTCGCGAAAGTCAATATTCCGGTCAAATGAAGCGGGCTAAACTCAGGCAAGATCGGAAGCAAATCGTTCAGGCCATCAAACAGCTCCGAAAGGAACTGCTGCACACCAAAAACAGCCCATCGAAGCCTGCGACAATTCTCAACGGCCAGGCTACACAAAAGCTCGATAACGAAGTGATCGTAGCCATCGCCTTCGGTGCCGTGGGTATTACACTGAGTCTCCTGGGCGGAATCAGCGCAGCGTTTTGGATTGCCGGTGTCTTATGTCTTGGTGTGGGTGTCTATTTCTTTGTCGATTGGCTGTCGAAGCGATAAAGGCTTGCACCGCGCATTTGATATCGTGCGCAGCATCGAAGCATTCCCGGGGGAGCCGCAAGCTCGAATGCCTCTGGCTTGAGCCATCCTACAACGAGCCACCCCTTCCTGCCAATCTACGAGGTGCATCCCAAAATCAAACGTGCGCCCGTAGGCTCAATAACTCTGTGGCCCCCGTGTGAAATGGATCTCTTCCTGGCTGACCTTCACCCTAGTCTACGGTCTCATCACACGCGCCCAACAAAAATGGTAACTTGACGCAGGACTAACCTAGTCTTTGAATTCAGAAGTAAAATGGAAGTCGATGTCGGGGAAGTTGTCCTGCACCATTTGCAACCAGGCGCGCGACTCTGCCATGAACACCAGCCTTCCGTCTTTATCGCGGGCAATGTGGCGCTGCTTGTTGTCAATGAAACTGGCCAGCTTCTTCGGATCTTTGCTGCTGATCCAACATGCCTTGTAAATGTTCTGAGGATGAAATGAAACGGTAGCGCCATACTCATTCTTGAGACGGAACTGAATCACTTCAAACTGCAACGCTCCCACTACACCCACGACCTTTCGTTTTCCCAATTCGTACGAAAACAGCTGCGCCACGCCTTCTTCCATAAGCTGCAGCAGGCCTTTCTCAAGCTGTTTGGTTTTCATGGCGTCCATGTTCACCACTTCCTTGAATATTTCCGGTGAGAAACTCGGAATACCCGTGTACATCAACTTCTCGCCATCAGTCAATGTATCCCCTATCTTCAGATTTCCGGTATCAAAAATACCGACAATGTCTCCGGGCCATGCTTCATCCACCGTCTCACGGTCCTGGGCCATGAACGCAGTAGCATTGGAAAAACGTATACTCTTCTCCTGACGGACGTGATAGTAGTTATTGCCGCGTTGAAATTGTCCCGAACAAATTCGAAGGAAAGCAATCCGATTTCTATGCTTGGGATCCATGTTCGCGTGGATCTTAAAGACGAAGCCGGTGAACTTGTTTTCTTCGGGTGTTACGATGCGGAGCGTGGTCTCCCGGGGGACAGGCGGCGGCGCTATGCGAATAAATGTATCCAGCAATTCCTTCACCCCGAAATTGTTAACGGCGCTCCCGAAAAATACCGGCGCCACGTGGCCCGACAAGTAGTCCTGCACCTCAAAAGTTGGATACACCCCTTCTATCAACTCTACGTCTGCACGCAGTTGTCGCGCATTCGATTCACCCACGTAAGACTCAAGTGCCGGATCCTGAATATCAGTCACCTGAATCCCCTCTTCTACGGTGATCTTGCTGGCCGTGAATAAGTGAAGACTCTTCTCGTAAAGGCTGTAGACTCCCTTGAAAGCCTTACCCATACTAATCGGCCAGCTCAACGGCCGGACCTTAATACGCAGTTTCTCTTCAATCTCGTCGAGCAATTCGAACGGGTCGCGGCCCTCGCGGTCCAGCTTGTTGATGAAACACAATACCGGTGTATTCCGCATGCGGCAAACCTCCATGAGCTTCTCCGTCTGCATCTCCACGCCCTTTACGCAATCAATGACCAGGATCACACTATCGACTGCGGTCAAGGTTCTGTAGGTGTCCTCCGCGAAGTCCTGGTGACCCGGCGTATCGAGCAGGTTGATTTTGACATCCTTGTAGTTGAACCCCATGACCGAGGTCGCTACGGAGATGCCGCGCTGCTTCTCGATTTCCATCCAGTCAGACCGGGCATGATCTTTAATCTTGCTTGATTTCACGGCTCCTGCCTTCTGAATCGCTCCGCCGAACAGCAGCAATTTTTCCGTCAGCGTCGTTTTGCCGGCATCGGGGTGACTAATGATTCCGAAGGTTCGGCGCTTTTCAATTTCTTCTTCCTGGGTCATGA
>DATHKA010000328.1:0-10607 GCA_035489615.1 Chryseolinea sp. | reverse complement strand
GAGGGCATGAATGGCGTATTTGCACTTTTTCGATAGCATAACTTCGTGTTAAGGTAGCAAGCCTTTGGCTGAAATGAAAAGTTCCAGCTTACTTGTGGGCCGGAAAAATGAAGCAGGGAAATTCCAAATGACCTTATTGCTAAAAGAATGACCAATATCTGAATGTATTGGCTTGTTATTAAAAGGTTTTTACCTTTGCCGCCCCTCGGTTTTAGTAATGCCCACGTGGTGAAATTGGTAGACACGTACGTTTGAGGGGCGTATTCCGTAAGGTGTGCTGGTTCGAGTCCAGTCGTGGGCACTTTAAATAATGTCAGTATTCCGAAAGGCAATGCTGGTCCCGTGCTCTGCACGAGGATGCTCGGTCGAAGACCGGCATTCGAGTCCAGTCGTGGGCACTCACCCCTGACCCTTCTCCCGATTGGAGAAGGGAAGATAAGGAGCCGAAGTGGTGAAATTGGTAGACACGCACGTTTCAGGGGCGTGTGGCGCAAGCTATGCGGGTTCGAGTCCCGCCTTCGGCACGATAACGTATTGGACGTATGGTCTTGCGAAGGGCGCAGTATCATAAGTCCGTACGTTATTTTAGTTTGGGAAGTGATACGGTCTCCTGCCCTGTAAGGAGACGATCAACGGCTTTTCTTTAGCATTCCCTTTCCTTTTTCTCCCTATGCCATGGTGGATTCCTTCTGACTGATGCCCGCGGGTCGGAATGAAATACCGATCATACAGCAGGCGAATCATAGCCTGCGCAATCCGACGGACAGCAAACGAAAGGATTGGCGGACAGTGTGTGAGAATTTCGACGGGCGACTTTTTCTTTCAACGTATGCAGGCGTATAGCTGAACCGTGGCAACGGTTCACACCGCACGGCACTGCGCTCGGCTTCACCCGAATCATTGAGCCTTCAAGCGACGTTGTCGGGCACGCTGCAATCGCTTCTGCATTCGTTCCTCTCTGATCAGCGAATTAAGATTCAGCTGCGCCACGGAGAAATGCAGTAGGTAGCTGTTGGGCAGCGGAGAAAGGTTTATCCTATTTTCCATAAGCATCCTGTTAGCTATTTGACAACCTGGTAGACGAATACCCCTACGGTTTATTGTAGAAATTTGTATCCTACCAGATACCGAATGGTATTTTAACGATGCTGATGGCAGAGAGGTTCAATCGTCGTCCCTTTTTTCAAGCTATTGACCGCCTCCACAAACGTTTTAGATAGGGGATCGGGCAAAAAAAATACCTTCCATTGGGGGAAGGCATTTTTTAGATGCTGTAACAAGCAATTCCGGTGGTCGGTGCAGTGGTTCTATCCGCTGGCTTGTGCAACCAGATGTCGCCCGATGCCCGCAAACTCCCGGTTTGCTAGAGATTGGGCTGAGGCGTAGTACGCAGATAAGGTTTGACGCGCGTGTGTCCTTTCGGAAATTTGGCGGCAACATCTTCGTCTTTTACCGCCGCGGTGATGATCACGTCTTCACCCTGTTTCCAGTTGGCAGGTGTAGCCACGCTGTATCCGGCGGTCAGCTGCAGGCTGTCAATCACGCGAAGGATTTCATCGAAGTTCCGACCCGTTGCCGCAGGATACGTTATCGTGAGTTTTACTTTCTTGTCAGGACCGACTACAAATACCGAACGAACTGTGAACTTGTCGGTAACCGCAGGATGAACCATGTCATACAAGTTGGCGATCTTGAATTCCGGATCGGCAATAAGTGGATAGTTGACCACCGTATTCTGCGTCTCGTTGATATCACCGATCCACTTTCGATGCGAGTCGAGCGGATCTGCACTAAGCGCCAATACTTTCACGTTACGTTTGTCAAACTCGCCACGCAGTTTAGCCACCGCTCCAAGTTCGGTCGTACATACCGGCGTGAAGTCTGCGGGATGAGAGAATAGCACGCCCCAGGAATTGCCAAGCCATTCGTGAAATTTGACTGTACCTTCTGTGGTTTCGGCTATAAAGTCAGGTGCAACATCTCCTAATCGTAGTGACATATGTAGTGTATTTAAGGTTGAACAATGAATACTAAACTACTAAATGAGTCCTTTAGTTGCCGGATGTCGGAGTATTTCTTTTATGCCTATAGGTAAAATAGTTATTAGCGGTGCGGCGCCCTGCTCTACTTCCTCGCTGGCGTCTTTTGTGCCTTCACCTTCAACCGGGATTCGTTCTTCACCAATTTCTCCAGCGTGTCGGACTTCAGCATCTCCACGGTGGCGTTTCTAACCTCCAGGAAAGCGTGGCGAACGGCACAGGTGACCTCGTCTACGCATTCTTCACAGGGTTCGTAGAACTTGTGCGTGGCGCACGGCACCGCTGCGATGGCGCCGTCAAACAGGCGCACCACCTCGGCCAGGTTCACCTCCGACGGGTCTCGTCGAAGGGTGTAGCCGCCGCCCTTGCCGGCCTTGCTGCCCAGTATTCCTGCGCGCTTCAGGTCGAGCAGAATGGTCTCCAGGAATTTCTTGGGGATGTTGCAGACTTCTGAGATGTCCTTGATCAGGAATTTCTCTTCCGGGGTCTTGGCCATATGCACCAGCGCGTGGATCGCATACTTACATTTTTTCGACAGCATGGCCGTCAATTTAGCCCCATTTCACGATTTTTTGAGACTGTCATTTGTTTAAGATTACCGGAAGTGACTAGTTTGCGCCGTATCGCACGGAAGAAGTCGCGCATTAAGCCGAGATAGCTCAGCGGTAGAGCAGCTGTTTCGTAAACAGCAGGTCGTGGGTTCAAATCCCATTCTCGGCTCATTGATTATCAGTAGGTTGTGTAGCATTTTCGAAGTGTACCAGATTTGCGGTTTACATAAAAGCAAACATCCCTATAGGCCCGTGGATTTCATAAATATATCTCCCGTCATCTAACAGAATCGCTAAAACAATGACTGCAATCATTGCCATCCTCAACAAATCCTGTGTAGCTATCGCGGCAGATAGCGCCGTATCGGTGACGAGTCAGAATCATAGAAAGGTATACAACAATGCAAACAAGATTTTCAATTTGGCGAAAGGAAGTCCTATCGCCATCATGATTCATAACAACGCGGAATTCGTAGGTATTCCATGGGAGACAATAATCAAAATGTATCGCTCTCATAGTAACAATAAGAAGTTTGATCATGTGGTGGGTTACAGGGACGACTTCATCAGCTATCTTCAGTCATTTAGACAGTATTTTGGAGGCATGGAGGAGCAACGAACTATGACGGAGATAACGACGAAGATATTGTCCGAATTGGAACGAAGTGTTGCTAAAAGGCGTGCGACTCAATTTGAGGACCAACAATTTGATGCGCTGTCAGAAGGACAAAAACTGGAGCATTATCGAGAATCATTTAAGGAAATCGCTAACGGAAGCATCGCTTCAAACTTAGCAATGCAGTTTCATCCAGGTTTCGAGGAGTCAGACAAAGCGCAACTGCGCGAGAAGTTTCATGAGATTTTGAAAGAGCACATTGACTACTTGTTGGCGACGTTTTTTCTTAAAGAAGACAATGAGCTTACGACGTTGTTAATTGACGTAGTGATGGAGAATGCGGTGAAGAAAGGTTTTGTTGAATCGTACAGCGGCCTTGTGTTTACTGGATTTGGAGAGTTAGAAATATTTCCTTCATGTTATTCCATCAGCGTTGGCGGCGTCCTCAATGACAAAATTCGGCTGAGTTTTGATGAAGATGAATTGAAGATTAGTTCTGAAAATGCCGCGACAATAGCGCCGTTTGCTCAGACGGATATTATGCGTACTTTTGTTGAAGGAATAGATCCAAATGTCAAGTCTTCGATACCTTCGGCATTTGCATCGGCACTCAAACAGTTTAATGATTATGTGCTTTCTAGTATCGATAATTCATCCGCAATGGAGCAGAATTTGAAGGCTGTGCTAGAGCAAGCAGTTCCTGATGTTGTAAAGAGCTTGGTTCAGCGTCTTGAAGACCTTCGGTTCGAGCGCCACATTGGTCCGATGCTTAAAACCATTAGTTCCTTGTCAAAAGAAGACTTGGCTGAAATGGCAGAATCGCTGATTAATCTGACCTACCTTAAAAGAAGGGCTTCATTTTCTGAAGAGTCCGTGGGCGGTCCTATTGATGTCGCAGTAGTAACAAAGGGTGATGGTTTCATTTGGATCAAGCGAAAACACTATTTTGACCCGGCATTAAATTTGAACTACATCTCAAGACCAAAGAATTAGAGCAAAACTCAAAATAACAATATGACCTCCAAATTTGCAGAAAAGGCCCCGGAAGCTAGCGTTCCCCTCAATCGACAAAGCGCTAGAGAGCTAATTAAGCCATCCGATGCGCAGCGAGTTGCCCAGCTTGTTGCCCAGGATGTGAAAGAAATCCTCGCCGCTAAACAGAAACAAGTGCAAGGGCAGGATTGATCGCAGCGCGTTCTTAACATTTTAAGAAAAACCCACTGACTGACAACAGTGGGTTTTTTTTGTTCTTTACCAAATAAGCACCAGCTTTAGTCCGGGAATTGTTTACTCAAAATCTATCCTTCATAAACTTCTCTAGATTCTCGTTAAGGATATCAGTGGCCTTTAATCCTGCAATCGGCCTTATGTACTGTACCGTGTACACGACTGGTCGTCGTACATTCCAAACCGACGGGCCGGCTGGAGACTGCATGGGGGTGGCGAAGAAAAAGGCTCGTTTCTCGTTTATTGTTGGTCTACTCTCATAAATCTGAAGGAAGATGTCATCGTATCTAATCGCTCGAGCAAATTCCGGGTGCGCCCGCGCTGCAGTTATCCACCCAGTGTAGACATCGAGGTTTAGCGTCGACGCCAACACAGTGTACCTAATTGTTCGGGTCCCTCCCACTTTTGTATCGAAATTTACTATTCTGATTTTTTCATTAGCATCTGCAGAGTTTTCAAAATCAAATACATACTCCTGACCATTGGCGATGTTTACGATTTGAAACGAAACGAGTACATATTTTTTTGCCAGTAAATTATCTACAACTTCTATGAAATTTCCTTTATGGTCGGCGTATGGGTTGATCAACTTATTACCCTGCGTAAATATGTCATTGAACGATACTTGCGCGTCCACAAATAATGGAAATGCGACAAGGAGAAAAACAAAAATGTGTGATTTCATAAAAAGGAGTTCTTCATTAACGATAATTATGAATTTAATACATTGCGCTGTCTATAGCAAGACAACACTTTAACACTAAAGTGGAATAAGTTCATAAACACTCACAACTTTCCAGGAGGTCAGATCCAAGAAGCAGTACTTCGAATCGATGGAATGATTGTGCATGCCTTACCGCCTACATCGTGCACACGGATATGATCAATGGTATGCGCCAATAAAAACGGCTTCAGCGGAGGCCGCAATTAAACTTGCCTACGGACGCGAAAAAATTGGCGGTCGGGCAAAGACTGCGGGTGAAGTCTGGAACGACATGCTGCCTTTCCTTGATCCAATTCCGAAGTTGGATGGGGACTAACGAATCCAGACGACTTTTGCGTTCGTCAACTCAATCCGCAAATTCTTGGTGACTATCACGCCAGTCACGATCTCAGACTTCGGGGGCAGTGGTGGTGCTGGTTCGATCTTCTTTTTTCCTCTCATTTTGGTGTAATCCTCAGCCGGATCAACTTACAAATGTTATCGATCTTAGCCACTATTTCTTTTGTATTCTTCTCCGCCAGATCCCAATATTCCATTCCGTGCTCCCTACGAGAATCGTATTGATAGTGCGTGGCTTCCAATCGCGAAATCTTAATCAGGGAGAGAACCTCGGTATGTACGCGCTCAGAATAGAATGGTTTGTGCTTATCAAAGATGGCGATGACAGCGTTGAAGGAAGCCGCAAATTTGTTGAGTCTTTGCTCCCGAACCTGCTCGTCAGTCATATCAGCAGGGTGCGAGTCCATGATGGGCCTGAGAGCTGTCACATCATTCCTTAGATCGATGAGTTTCGCCCACAGCTTTTGATAGAAAGCAAACTCTTTTTCGAACTGAAATTTATGAATTAGGTTATCTCGTTCTGCTTCACTTTCGAGCACCACTATCTGTCGACTTTGACGATAATTCCAATAGAGAGATAAAAGCGAAATCACAGTGGGAATCCAAACGGACAGTTCCATAAATTAGGAGGTTCTATATTCGACTTGGCTAAATTAAAGCCCTTCGGGAGTTCATCTTCCCAGAATTGTGCACCGTTCTACAAGAGCCTTGTTACGCTCCACCCGCACCAAAAACTTTTCCACGTATAGCCAGTTGGCAGACTTGCCGGTAATTATGTTTGTCGCCTGCCGGCTTGAAATTCCGACTTCAGCAGCAAGTTCCGCTATCTCGCCCTTCTGTAGCCAGCGTTTGAGTGGGCGAAGGTCCGGCGTAACCTTTTTCATCAGCTATTGATCAGATCCTTGGGATTAACCTTCAAGTACTTTGCGATCGAGAATAGAGTTTCCATAGAAGGCTGGGCGACGTTATTCACGTACCGATTGACCACAATCCGACTCTTTCCGACGCCGTCCGCCAGGTCAATTTGTTTCACGTCTTGCCGTGCCAATATCTCCTTGATCTTGTTGTATTTCACCTTCTTAGCCATTTCAAAATAATACGTTTTGTCGACCAATAGTAACACTTTATCTAAAACAAATTTGCATTTGTATCGTAATGCGATACTTTTGAGTCGTATTTAGATAATATTTAAAAACCAAAACTCAAAATTATGGCACGCCGAAAGAAACCAGTTCGCCAGCGTTGGACTACCGTCAAGAACAGCATGCTCTACTTTGCCTGGGCAGAGCAAAAGCGACCAGATTCATTTGCCCGAGACTTTATTCGTTTCGTAGAACGGGCGTTAAGCCTCGACGACCAATGGCTTAAAGGCGATGGGCTTCGAGAATTTGAAGAGCGTAATAAGAAGCGCGGTGAAGCGCGGGCTCGCTATCGCAAATTGTTCGATGAGAAGTACAGTGATTTAATGGCTCTCAATGACTATCCAAAGGAAGATGAGTTCAAAGAGATCAGGAAGTTTTTGGACGATCAGGACATTTTAAAAGACGAATTCCATATTCGCAATAATCAGAAGCTGGCGGCGCTGTTTTTCTTACTTCATGCCAGGTCGCGCGACGCATATTCCGAATGCGACAAACTCACACCGCCATACACCACACTGAACTGATTACTATAAAAGCGAGAAAAGTCATTTTTATGAAAGCCCTGGTTTTCCAGGGCTTTTTTTGTTTACCTTTTTAATAACTCACGACACTCAAACCCACCCCGGCATGCAACTAGACTTCCAACTAATCTATGAACTGATGCAGGAAGGTATCAGGAAAGAGCACAAGACTGCAAAACAGAAAATGAAAGAGGGTGATCCGGCTCTCGCAGATGCTGCTCTCGCCAAGGCCAATTACGGTGATGGAATATTGCAGCTATTTAGGATGACATCGTTGCGGTTGATGACTTGCAGGAAGGCCGCGTTTCTAACCGGGTCTTCAAGTACTTTTTTCAGGCAGCTTTTAAAGCAGAAGAAACTTACGCGCTACGAAGTTAACTCCTCAGTTTACATAAGCTTGACCGAGTTTGAGGCCTTGGCATCGGCCAAGAATCAGGAAATACCTCCTCGCAGCAAAGCATACTACGAGTATAAAGGCTACGAGCAACCTGGCAAGTAGATGAGCGAACTAATGCACCTCCGGACACTTAAAGCCGCCAGCAGTCAGGTTGGCCCCTCCATTTCATTCTTCAAAAAGCTAGTCAAGCAAGGCAGGCTCAGGAAATATAGGATCGACCGGACCGCGTACATCAGTCTGGTTGAATTTGAATCTCTCGCTATTCCGGCATCAGAACTTAAAAAGGCAGTACCGCCCCAAGATTTGGGACGATCATCATAAAACTGATAAAAGTCGTTTTCAAGAAAACCCGGCATCTCCGCTAATTCCCAACCGTTCTTTACTTTACCATGGCGTTTTTTATGTGCCAGGGGAAATATTCTTCTCGCTTGCTCATTTGCATACTGTAAAAACTGAAAAGTAATTGCTAGAAGTAGTAGTTTTATAAAACAAAAAGAGGCCGTCTCAAAAGTCTGAGGCGGCCCTTTTTTCATTTTTGAGGGGTTGGGTCAAGATTATTTGATTAAAGAAAATAAGATGCCCCTTCTCAGGCTGCTAGTTTTCGCAGATTGTGGGCTATTGCGTAAACCTGTCTCTATTTCAACCTTTTTAATGCCTTTAAGCATGTTCGGTGTGGGAACGGCTGGCGTACCGAATTCGGTACTTGTAGTTCCTGGTAAGGATCCAAATTCCAAGGGCTTTACCTGCGTAGTGCCTGCCTCTTGATTCAGTACCTTTCTTACCAAAACCCGACATTTTATTAGTCATGGAATTCAGGAAAGCAAGTTTATCCCGGAGTTCGTCGAGTTTGTCGTTAAAACGAGTTATGTCTTCGACGGAGAAAGCTTCCTTCTTCTTTTGTTCAAAGTCCTTGATTTCTTTTTCAAGGCTGGCGATGATCATCATTGACTCACGCTTCTTCGCCAATTCTTCAGCATCTTTTGCGGCCTTTTCGGTCGCCTTTATGCGTCATTAAATAGCGGAGAATGGGTTACGTGTCCAGTAGCGCGGTGATCTATCATTGGGTATAAACCTGCTCACCCCATACATAGTGAGACATTTGTTACCCCTGGATCACAAGACCCGGTTGCCGGAGTGTACAGCTGTGCATGAATTATCGCTTGAGTTTCATGACAAGGGAACAGCTATCGATTAAGACCTAATGAGTCTAAAAATTATAAATAAGAGTAGCTGTCACGCGGGACTTGCTGGTAATCTCCGCGCTGTCGTCACTGTTGTAATGTTGTGAAACCGGTACCTGACAATTAAGTCCCAGCGTAAAGCGTTTTATGTAGAAGTCCATTCCCCCCGATGCAAGCCATGCTTCGCCCCCGGTGTTGGTTTGAAGAATGTCGCCAGCCTGATGCATGGCAGCCTGTTCGAAGTAGATGCCAGCATGTGGAAGCAACGATAGCAGGCCGAATTTCTGCCAATAGAAAACCTGTGCGGAAGCACGGTACTGATTGCCGAAGCGATAATCACCGCGGTTACGCGTATTGATCTTGTAGCCCGTTTCAAAATTGATACCGGCTTGTTTGTATCGCAGCGTGTATACGGCGTTGGCAATGAAGTCGACACTACCCGTTCCCATTTGAAAGTTCCGGTTAATGATTTTTCCCTGATCAACAAGATCAAACTTTCCTGTTGGAATCTTTATACCCCCACCGACCAAAAGTATGTGCTTAAAGTCAGAGCCCCCGTTGGCAGTATTCAGGACAACGTAGTTAGCCACCACGCTGATGTCGCCGAGCCCTTCAGCATATACGTTTTGATCTGTGCCCTCCATGTTGTTGTAGACGTAGGGAATAAAAGCAAAGAGCTGAATGCGCCTGGTAAGATAGTAGCGACCCCAAAGCTCGACCTTTTGATAGGTATCGTCCGATTCCTGCGCGGAAAGATTTTGCGTCGCTGTGATGTATGAATGAAACTTTGCCTCAGACCAGCGCAAGCCCACGAAGTTCTTATTGTAAAGTGGAAGTATTCCAAAGTAGTTTCCTCCCAGTGAGCAGCCACACACATCGCAGGCGTTAGCATCGCTGCTCGTGAGGGACAAAATAGCTAATAGTACAGCTAATGTTCTTTTCATTTGTCAATGATTAAAGGGATCTGTAAATCGTTGATCTTGAATAAATTCAACATCAGTTAGTGTTTTGAGAAAGGCAATGATATTTACTTTCTCTTCTTCCGTTATCGATATGCCTGGAGCGTCATTAGTCCGCAGCAGCGGGTCGAGGGTTTCTGAGTCCACTACGCCGACTTGGTAATGCTTCAACACACTTTCCAGTGACAGGAATCGGCCATCATGCATATAGGGAAAGGTGAGCGCTACGTTACGCAGACTGGGTACTTTGAATTTGTGACGATCGCCTTCAAATTCGGTAATGCGTTCCCGCCCGTGGTCGTTGGTGCCCGAGACGTCCAAACCATTGTTGCGAAACGATCCGTCGCTGAACAAGTCTGTGGCATGACAGCCAGCGCACTTTATTTTAAAAAGCGTCATCCCGAGGTTTTCCTCAGCGTTCAGTTCAACCCCTTCTCTCCGGACATACCTGTCGTAGCGAGAGTTGGCAGAAACCATCATGTTCATAAACTGGGACAAGGCAAAAAGCATTTTTTGACTCGTCACTTCGTCAGCATTGAATGCACTTTTAAAACGAGCCCGGTATGCGTTGCTCTGCTTAAGCTTTTTTACCGCGTGCTCCAGCGATTCGTTCATTTCTATTTCGCTGGTAATTGCGTTGATCGAAACAAAGTCCAGATGGTTTGCGCCACCATCCCAGAAGAAATGATCCTGAAACGCCATGTTTTGTATGGCGGGCGCGTTGCGAAATCCTGAAGCATCGTTTACTCCTTTGCTGAAGCGATGTACCGGGTCCGAAAAACTTTTCCCCTGCTGATGACAATTCGCGCATGCTATCGTACTATCGCTCGATAAGATCGGATCATAGAACAGGGCGCGTCCCAGTTCAAAACCCGCTTCGGTGACCGGATTGCTGCTAAATGTGTAAATGG
>DATHKA010000327.1:0-3517 GCA_035489615.1 Chryseolinea sp. | reverse complement strand
ATTTTCATCGCCCGCCCCGCCGCCGTGCTTACATCGCTCATGTTTTTTCCCGAGCTCAACATTCGAAAAAAGTTATTCTTGTCATGGGTGGGCTTGCGGGGAGCGGTGCCCATTATTTTTGCTACCTATCCGCTTATCGCCGGCATCCCCGTGGCGAAGGATATTTTTAACCTGGTGTTTTTTATTTCCGTGTCATCGGTATTGTTGCAGGGGACAACGCTGGCTACCGTCGCGCGGTGGCTAAGGGTGAGTGTACCGGAAAAAATCCGGCGGAAATTCCCTCTCGATTTCGAACTGAAGGAAGATTTCAGCTCGGAGTTATTCGAACTCGACATTCCCGTTTCATCGCCCGCAGTCGGAAAGACGGTGATGAATCTCGACCTGCCGAAGACGGCGCTTATTGTGCTCATCCACCGCGAAGGAAAATACATCACCGCGCGCGGCGAGACCGAGATACTGGCGCAGGATCACCTCTTGATCATGGCCGACACGAAAGACACCGTTCAGGAAGTGTACGATTGCTTTGAGATCCAGCCCGCCCTGGGGCATTAGTATTTTGGCCATAACAGGCATCGGCGCAAGCCTTCCCATGGGAATGTGAAGGCCGGTCTCAATTCACCTTTCCGTCGTTTCAATACATCTTTTCGGCGCCTTGCCCTGAGCTCATTGCCTGCGACTTTTCCGGGTCCTACATTCGGGATGACGAACGAGATCGTTATCCTCCTAAGCAGGCATGTCCGGTGGGCCGCCCATCGCCCACAGGGACTGACTCAGTTCAACAACTAACGCCAGCGATACGGACCATTTTTACACCTATGTTAAAGCACCAGATCATCGTCGCATTCCGCGCCTTGTGGAACCGGAAAACACACGCTGCGATCAATATCCTGGGACTGGCACTCGCCGTGGCGGTGTCAATCCTCGTCGCCTTGTTCATACGCGATGAATGGACGTACGATCAGTTTCATTCAAAATCCAACCGCATATTCCGGGCTTGGGTGAAAGAAGACTGGGGTGAAAACAAGCAGTTCTTTAACGTGGCTACTCCATTTGGTATGGGACCTGCATTGCAAGAAAACTTTCCCGAAGTGGAGCATCACGTGCGTATTCACAAGTTCGGCACACAGGTAAAGCTCGGTGACCGGCAGTTCACGGAAACACTTACAGTGGGCGGTCGCGCCTTCTTTGAGGTGTTTGACTTTCCGCTGGTGAAGGGTACGCGGGATGCACTTTCCACGGCGGATGGCATCGTGCTGACCGAGTTTGTAGCGAAGAAGTATTTCGGAGATTCCGAGCCCATAGGCAAGCCGTTGTCGGTGCAGCTTGGAGATGAGTTTTTTGAATTTACCGTGAAGGCGGTCGTGAAGACCTTGCCCAGCAATTCGAGTGTCCGTTTCTATTTGTTGATTTCGGACCTGAACTACCCGAAGCTGATGAGCCAGGAGGCCATGACATCCCAATGGTTCAACGTGATGGCAGAAACCTACATTTTGCTGAAGGAAGGAACGGATCACACGCATTTGGAGCGGAAGTTTCCTGATTTATTTCGAACGCTGATCGGAGAGGAAGACTTTAACAAAAGCCATTATACAGTTGGGTTGCAGCCGCTTACTTCGATTCATCTCGACACGCGGTTTCCGGCAGAGCTGGCAAAAGTGAGCGATCCTAAGTACAGCTATATATTGGGCGGCGTAGCGGGCCTCGTATTGATTGTGGCAGGCATCAACTTCATTACACTGAGCATCGGACGGTCCATGAGCCGCGCGCGGGAAGTAGGGGTGCGCAAGGCGGCAGGGGCTTCGCGCGGCCAACTCATGAGACAATTCACCGGCGAGGCGTTGGTGATCACCGCCCTTTCTTTGGTCATCGGCGTGCTCGTAGCCAGGCTGTGCCTGCCGCTTTTTAATGAGCTGTCTGGAAAGCAACTGATACTGCAGGCAAACCTTTTTACCATCTTCTATTCGGCCGTTTTATTGCTGATCATTGGTGTCGTGGCCGGCAGTTATCCTGCCCTGGTGTTGTCACGCCTCCGACCGGCTGCCGTGTTGAAAGGGAAAATAACGGGTAACAGCCGTCAACGGCTGCGCCAGACGCTCGTTACCGTTCAACTCATCCTGTCAGTCTTTCTTATAGGCAGCAGTTTGGTCATGACCCGGCAACTCAATCTTCTTCAAAACAAGCACCTGGGATTTGATCAATCTCACCTGGTAGTCATGCAGCTGAACATTCCGCGTGGCGAGGGTCTTGCGAAACGCATTAGCCGGGGATTTGAACGTGCCGAGGTCTATAAGTCGGAGTTGCACCGTCTCAAGACCATTGAAGGCGCCTGTGCGGCTTCCCACGACTTTGCAAACGGCTCATGGGTAGAAGTCGGCTTTACCGATGATCATGGGACCTATCGGACCTTCAGCCTGAACGTGACGGATGAACTGTATGCGCCCGTCATGAAGATGGAGTTCGCTATGGGTCGGAATTTCAATTCAGATGACGAGACAGACCTGAGACGCGGGATGATCATCAACGAGGCGTGTGCCGCAGCATTGGGTATGAGCGATCCCATTGGCCAGCGACTTCCGGGCAAAGCCTTTGGCGACCATGAAATTGTCGGGGTGCTAAAAGACTTCAACTTTCAGTCGTTGTACAGCAAAGTTAGCCCGTTGGTGATAGTAATGGACCCGCGGATCGTTTTGCAGGGTGCTGAGAATTTGAATGTAGGTAATAACCCGGTTCCAAAGATATTCGCCCGGGTCAGCGGTGAACAGATGACGGAGGCGCTTAGCGACCTGCGATCAGCCTGGAACAAGATCAACCCGGGAGAGGAGTTTGTCTATACATTTGTTGAGCAGGCACTGGAAAATCAGTACCAAAGTGACCGCAACCTGAATAAGATCATGCGCATAACCACGACGTTGGCCATACTGATTGTAAGTCTCGGGTTGTATGCATTGGTGGCCTTAACGATGCACGCACGGGCACGCGAAGTATCTATTCGCAAGATTATGGGCGCTTCCAGTGAATCATTGCTGATGCTGTTATCGAAAGACTACTTTCTCCTCGTTGTGATTGCCGCGGTGGTTTCAATTCCCTTAACGCTATACATCGTGAGCGGTTGGCTGCAGACCTTTGCCTATCGCGTTTCTATCGGATGGGATGTGTTCGCGCTGGCTACGGGCATTGCGCTCGCACTGTGCGCTGCGGCGATCGGTTTTCAGGTGGTGAGGGCGACCAGGGTTTCGCCGGTGAAGACGCTAAAGGAAGAGTAGATGTCCGATCAAATTAGTTGCTTTTGTCAACTAGTTGGGATAGAGCAGCGTGAATGTCGTCGCGATCACACGGAGTCATAGGAGCGTGCGTCGCGACGGGGATGGTGGGTGCATACTTGGAAGGGCTGGCGTAGGAAGGGGCGTGGAGACTTGAAAGTTTTTGAAATCCATCATACGCGGAGTCTAAGGAGCTTCGGAGCTACTGGCCGCACGTTGATTTTTTAATGATGCGCCTTGAATGTAGTTAGGAAGGG
>DATHKA010000326.1:0-2232 GCA_035489615.1 Chryseolinea sp. | reverse complement strand
TGAAGTGAATCCGCGAAAGTATGCAAACTTGTTCCCTAGCGCGCACGTTACGCTGGAACTTCCGGCACAGAATGCGATTCAGGCAAGTTACAGCCGGCGTGTACGCCGACCGTTTTACAACGATTTGAGCCCGTTCATGACGTTCTCCGATAACCGGAACTTCTTTAGCGGAAATCCCGACCTCAATCCGGAGTTTAGCGATGTATTTGAAGTAGGTCACATCAAATACTTTGAAATCGGGACCCTCACGTCGTCGGTATATTATCGCGACACCGACGATAAGATCCAATCCATTCGTACCGTGGATCCCGCTACCGGGTTTGCACGAACTTTGCCGCAGAACCTCAAGGGCGAACAATCCTATGGCATCGAGTTCGTAAGCGGCCTTACGCCTGTCAAGTGGTGGAAGCTGGATCTGAACTTCAACTTTTTCCATTCGCGGATCGATGGTAGCAATATCGACGAGAGCTACCTCCGAACCACCTACAGTTGGTTTGCCCGGGCCACCAACCGGTTCACGCTTCCCAAAGGATTCGATGCCCAGGTCAGAGCGAATTATGAAGCCCCTCAGAAAACGGCTCAAGGCGAACGCAAAGAGCTTTACTACATTGATCTGTCGTTCAGCAAAGACATTCTCAAAGGCCGCGGCACGCTCAACCTGAATGTACTGGACTTGTTTAATACGCGCAGGATGCGCACCATCACGGAAGGTGAAGATTTCTATACATATAGTAACAATCAGTTCAGGCGTCGCCAGGTAAATCTCACCTTCAGCTACCGCATCAAACAGGCCAAGTCTGCGAAAAAAGTATTGTCGGAAGAATAGCGCTACAAGTACTTGGTATGATTAGTCCACTGAGCAAGGTCGGTGGCATAGTGTGTAATCAGAATAAGCGTCTTGTTCTCGTCGAGATAGCGGTTCAACACGTGGTGAAGCGCAGCTTTGCGATCGGCATCCAGGAACTGAAACGGTTCGTCGAGGAGCAACAGTTCGCATTCAGTCAGCAGGCATTGCATGATGAGAACAATTTGCAGCTGGCCGGATGATAAGGCCCGCATTGGAAGCCCCAGAAAGCCTTCCGCGCGAAAGGCCTCTGCTATCTGTGCGAAACGGGGAGCATCCCATTTTCTTAACGCATGCCGCAAATATTCGTGCGCCGTCGTGTGGATATGCGCCGGGGAAAGATAGCTGAGCTGCTCGGGGCCGAGGTAACTGATACGACGCTTGATGTCCCAGATCGACTCGCCGGTACCGCGCCGTCGTCCAAAAAGGTAAACGCTCTGGCTATACGCCATTGGGTGATCGGCAAAGATCATGCTGAACAAGGTGGTCTTTCCGGCACCGTTGCCTCCGACAAGCGCCCAACGCTCGCCTTTGTTTACCCGCCAGTTGAAGTTCTCCAGGATCACCTTCTCTCCATACTGGATTTTCAGGTCAAAAACTTCTACAACGGGATCAGTACCAGGTGCCCGATATACCGGCTGCGACCTGTCACTCCAGGAAGGCGGTTGAGTTTCTGCCGATGATCGTCCGTATTCTTCGCGGGCAAGTCGCTGAAAATCCTGCATTTGAAGGACGTGGTTGATGCGTGTAGGTAGTTCGTTGTGTTGATCCACGATCACGACCTGCATGCCGTGTTGGTCGATGAGATAGTCTATGAACCGGCACAAGGCGATCCGACTTGCCTGATCAAGTCCTTCAAAAGGATAATCAAACAACATCAAACGTGGAAGGCCACTGAGCAGCACTTTGATGAGTAGCAGTTTCTTCAGTTGCCCGTTCGACAGCCGATTCGCATCCACCGCCAACAGGTGGTCTATGGCGAACTCCGGGGGAAGATTCAGGGCGTTCAAGGCATCGACCGCGTGACCGAGGACCTGCTGCACGGTGGGCTGTTGCTGGTCGCCAATGGAATAATACCGTTGCTGATAGTATTGATGCTGGTCCTGTTTTAACAGCGACTGCACAGCGTGTGTAGGCACATAGTGAATGAACCGCTTTCGTTGCGCATATCGTTCATCCCAGGACTCGCCATCGATGAAGTCGATGCGCAGTTCCCCTGCTGTGGGGTGATTCTTTCCGGCAAGGAGTTCAAGCAAGAGCGTTTTTCCGCTCCCGTTTGGGCCTTGAATCATCCAATTCTCACCGGGCGCAATACGCCAGTTGAATCCCTTGATTAGTGTGATTCCGGGGCGCCCAGCCTGTACGTTACGAAATTCTATCATGCCTTG
>DATHKA010000325.1:0-2929 GCA_035489615.1 Chryseolinea sp. | reverse complement strand
CGTTTCCCTTCTGGAAAGTTGTTAAAGAACGTTACCTCCGCGAAATAATCATCCCAGCCGCCACTTTCTCCCGGTCGTCCGGAGTCACCCCAAAATGCGTTAACCGATCCTCCGAAGTTTGCTGATGTATGAAACGAAATTACTTCTTCCGAAGTACCAATGCTGTATGCGGCGCCCGGCCACAGCGTTGTAAGCTCGTCGACAAGATCAAAGCCATAATCGGCTTTGTGGTCGATAACTTCCTTAGCCTTGGCTGCGGCCATGGCATATTTCGATGCATTTTTAATCGGCCATCCACCCTGTGTGAGATACACGTCGGCAAGCAATGCTTTTGCAGAGCCTTTGTTCGGACGGCCGGGATCGCGCTTCGCATTTGCAAGCAGCGCTTCCGCCTGGACCAGGTCCGCCTCAATAGCCTCGTAAATGGCTGTTTCTTCGCTCAAGCCTACGGTGAGAAGGTCTTCCGTGAATTCCAATTGTGTGATCAGCGGAACACGTCCAAAACTTCTAACCAACCAATAATAGGAAAGCCCCCGGAGAAAATAAGCTTCGCCCACTATCTGACCAATTTGCGCCGGGTCGCCTTCGGTCTTGACCGAATTAATAATCACATTGTTTGCGCCCTGTATCGTCTTGTAGCATCCATTCCAGATCTGTGCTATGTGCGGATTTTGATCATTCACTTCAAATTGATCAAGTTCTCGCCACTTCTCTTTGTTCCCGTCAGGAAGTGTTGTCAGATCGTCGCCACCTGCTGTGGTACCCTGCAGGGAGCCGTTAGTAAGAAAGCCTCGCGACCAGGTACGCAGGAGTCCCTTATAGGTTCCCGTTAAAGCGGCATCAAGTCCCTTGACTGTGTTGATGGCATTATCTCCCAGAATTTGTCCTTTAGGATCCTCGTCAAGGAAAGAGCTACATCCTGTGAGGCCAACAATGAAAAGTAAAAGTATTTTTTTCATGATGTTCGGGTTAGAAAGTTACATTAAAGCCCATGGTGTAGGTTTTTGAATTCGGATACGATCCATAATCCAATCCCACTTGCGCATCTGTGCCAATATTATCCCAGGTAAGGCCGCTCACGGAGTTTGAATTCGATTCAGGATCAATTCCTTTGTAGCTGGAAAATGTCAGTAGGTTGGTGCCACTCACGAATATTCGGATATCCGCAATATTCTGAAGCTTGGTGCGTGGCACGGTGTAGGCCAGACTCACGTTCTTGAGTCGCAAAAAGTCGCCTTGTTCCACGAAACGAGATGAACGCGCTTCGCTGTTAAGCGGATGACCGCCGAACTTCGGAATCTCTGACGTTTCATTAGTCCCTGGAATGTAGCGCCCCTTGATATCCTCAAAAATAATTTCTTTGGCGTCTGTGCTGCCTATCATCCCGTATGCGTACGAATAGTTTTGTTTATCGAATCCAAACAGGCCTTGAAAGAAGATGTTCAACGATAGATTTTTGTAAGTAAAGGTGTTATTAAAGCCAAGGGAGGTCTTCGGAACGCCTGTCCCTATTATTTGATAGTCTGCGGCGCTGATGACACCATCTCCATTGGTATCTTCATAGCGGGCGTCACCGGGTGTCCGGCCGTACGCTTCCGCTTCAGCAGCGTCAGCCGGCTTATAAGTTCCCAGGAATTTATAGCCCCAGATAGCGCTCATGGATTGCCCCGTTATGAGCACGTTTTGAAACTGGCTCATAGGGATGGTATCGCGATCGGTACCCAGGTTGGTAATCTCGTTCTTGAGCAACGAAACATTGAATGTGGTGCGCCATTGAAACTGACCCACCTGCAAGGGAACGGCACTCAGCGCAAATTCCCATCCCGTGTTTTCGTTAGAACCGATATTGGATTGAATACTGTATCCGCCTGCGTAACCCGGAAGCGGTCTCAGAAGGTGAAGATCGTCAGTTGTCTTCTTGAAATAGTCGACGGATAAGCTAACGCGTCCCTGCGCAACTTCGAAGTCTGCGCCGATGTCGATTTGTTCAGTCGTTTCCCATTTTAATCCGGCATTTCCGGGGTTGGCCAGGATGATGCCCGAGGTAATTGTACCTGGAGACGTGCCGTCAAAAACGGCGGACGCGTCATCGACGTTGGTAGAGTAGGCTGACAAGGTTCCATATGGGCTGATGCCCTGTGCGCCGGTCAGGCCCCAGCTGCCCCGGAGCTTCAGGTTAGTGACAAACTTTATATCTTGCATGAACGATTCTTCCGACAAACGCCAACCCAACGCTACTGCTGGAAACGTGCTGTACCGGTTGTCTCCTTGAAATTTGGATGAACCGTCGCGGCGGACAGAAGCAGACAATAAGTAACGGTCTTTAAGTGCATAGTTCACGCGTCCAACCAGCGATAACAGCGACCACTGAGAATAACCTGAGTAAACCGAATTAGACGCTGCCAGCGCCAGGTTATCGTACTTGGTAGAGGGATAGGTAAGGTCATTAACGCTAGCGCCAAATCCATTAGATGTCATTTGCTGCGCTTCGAACACACCCGTGATATCGAACGCATGAATACCAAAGGACTTTCGGTAGTTCACCGTATTCGTACTTTGCCAAGCCAGGTCTTCATTCGACGAGCGGCTCGCGCTCGCAATATCAGTGTCCGCAGAAACATCACCGGAATAGTATTTGTCTTGCCTGTTGGAATAGTTCAGACCGAGTTGTGCGTCAACGGTAAGTCCGGGCAATACTTCGTAGTTCAGTCCGGTCAGCAAAATAGCGGTAGTCCTTTCCTGCCTTGCCTCCATTTCGGTTGTCAGCGCTACCGGATTGTAAAAAAGCGAACTTATCGGATCTTCTAGGACATAGTTACCAAGGGCGTCGCGTACAGGAGTTGTAGGAGCCCATGCCAACGCTTGGGCTACAGCACCGCCACGCGCACCCGTACCAGCGGTGTTGAGATTTGACCTTCGCACTCCCGTG
>DATHKA010000324.1:0-3579 GCA_035489615.1 Chryseolinea sp. | reverse complement strand
CATGGTGAGATACGCCCGAATCAGATATATGCCGTCAGTCTGCCGTTCCCGCTCATCACGGGAACGCGCGCTGCTGCCGTGGTTAACATCGTTCGCGAGAAACTGCTTGCGCCGATTGGACTGCGAAGTCTGGCGCCAGGTTCACCGGGCTACGTCGGCGTGTATGCAGGAGGGCTGGTCCGGCGCGATGGTGCCTATCACCAGGGAACGGTATGGAGCTATTTGATGGGAGCGTATATCGACGCACTTTATGCCGTGGAGGGCGATGTAGCCCGCGGGGAGGCGGTTCAGCTTATTGCCTCTTGTTGTGCGCACCTCGATGAGGTATGTGTGGGTTCTATTTCAGAGATCTTTGACGGCGACGTTCCGAATGCACCCAAAGGTTGCATAGCCCAGGCGTGGGGTGTGGCGGAGTTGCTGCGGGTAATGGTGAAGTACGACCTTTGAATGATTTAAGTCTGCCGGTCAACTTTAGTGGAAAAGGAATTCCGTCGCGTGTCAATGGAAGTGCCGCTAAACCTGTTCGGATAAATGACCAGCGGTGAAACAGCCGGGCGTGTTTTTGCGTATTTTAATAGTATAGCCGGCCCTTCATTGACTCACCCGGATTGGGGGGGCAAGCTACACCCAAAACCTATGCTGAGAAACTTCTTCAAAACAGCCTATCGCAACATTGTTAAAAACAAAGTCTATGCGATCATCAACTTTATTGGTCTAACAACCGGCCTCGCCCTTTGTCTGCTCATCATCGTTTATGTTCGAAGTGAAACTGGCTATGATCAGTTCCACACTAAAATAGACAGACTTTACCGGATCAATTACGAGGCTCCCAATGGCCTGTTGCTCGCCTCTTCGCCGCCGCCCCTGGCACCTGCCATGAAAGATTATTTTGCTGAAGTCGAAGAAACGGCGCGAATGTACAATCGGAATGTAAGTATTAATCGTACCGGAAAAAGCGAACACTTTGAAGAGTCCAATGTTTATTTTGTTGACTCTACCATTTTTAGTCTCTTTAGTTTCGACGTGGTGAGCGGTGATGTACGAAGCCTTCTTCACAATCGATTTACCGTGGTGATCAATGAGGAAATGGGCCATAAATACTTTGGCAAGAATGACCCCGTTGGTGAGTCACTCACGTTTTCGGGCAATACCCCGTTCAAAGTGGTCGCCGTGGTAAAGAACTTTCCTGAACAATCTCACCTTCGCTTCAACATGCTCGTGCCGTACGAAAACATGTTCGATATGGAGACACCGCAAACGGCCGACATTTTAAGGAATAATCTCGCCATTAATTTCATCATCAGCCACGGCTACACCTATGTGCTGCTCAGGCCGGGTGCAGATCCCACGAAGGTAGATGCCCGAATGGATGACTTGTTGAAGAAGTACGCCAAACCAGAATTACTTGTGGGTCAAAAGTTTACCCTGACACCCGTGCGAGATATACACCTGCGCAGTGAAATGCTGGCGGAACCATCTCCTACGAATTCCTGGAACACGCTATACTTGTTTATCGGAATTGGTATAGTGACGTTGCTCATCGCCTGTATTAACTACATCAACCTGAGCACGGCACAATCCTTTACGCGCATTAAGGAAATCGGCGTTCGCAAAATTCTCGGATCGATGCGCTATCAACTCATCCTGCAGTTTTTGGCCGAAAGTTTCCTGTTTAGTGCGGTGTCCATGATCATGGCCTATGTACTATTCTATAATAGCCTTCCGCTGCTCAATTTGGTTACGGACAAGAACCTGTTGTTCACGGAGTCGATCGACTCAAAGTTGTTACTTGGATCCATTAGCCTGGTCGTGTTCATGACGTTGATGGCCGGTGGTTACCCGGCGTACTTCGTTACCCAGTTTGAGTCAGTGAATGCGCTCAAGTCGGCGTCTTACGCGTCGGGCGGTGATCAATACTTGCGCAAATCATTGGTGGTCTTTCAACTTTGCATTGCCTGCATGCTGTTGTCCGGCTCGCTGCTCATCGTGCGGCAAATGGGTTTCCTCGAAGATCGATCGCTCGGATTTGAAAAGCAAAAGGTCATCAATGTGCCGCTCTACAGCCAGAACCTCAACAGTATATTTGCCTCTACCGATTCGACGTATCGTTCGCGATTGCAATCCTTTCGCGAGATCGTGGAACGTCAGTCGGCCGTCGTCAACACCTCGCTCTCGTCTGCCGCGCCTGGCCTCGGGGCAACCTATCGAAATACAATCCCGGAGGGCTTCACAGCGGAAGACAATATCTTTTCTGCGGCCATGTCGGTTGACTACGACTTCGTGAAGGCGTATGGCATGGAGATTGTCGCGGGCCGCGCCTTCAGCCGCGACTATCCGAGCGATGAGCAGAATGCCTATGTCGTGAACGAGTCGGCGCTAACTGAGTTCAAGTGGGGCACGCCACAACAGGCTATAGGAAAGACAATTGATAAGGAGGGAAAAAAGGGAACCGTTGTAGGAATTATTAAGGATTTCAATTTTGCATCTCTGCAAACTCCGATGAGCGCCTTGATCATCGACCTCAATCCTGATCAGTTTAATACGCTATCGATCAGGTATTCGTCTGATGATGCTACGAAGATCGTCGAGCAACTCCGGCGCGATTGGAATACGGTGTTTCCGGAGAAGGCATTTGAGTTCACCTATCTTGAAGAGCAATTGCGCGGACAATACGCGACTTTTCAAAATTTCTCCCTCATTATCCAGACGTTTACCGGAATCGCCGTCCTCATCTCGTGCCTGGGCGTTTATGGACTCGTGCTTTTTACGGTGCAGCGCAAGTTCAAGGAAATCGGCGTCCGCAAGGTGTTGGGCGCCAACATCAGAAACATTCTTTTTATGATCTATCGCGACTTTGCTTTGCTGCTGGCAATTGGTTTTATATTGGCCATTCCGTTGAGTTGGTTTCTCATGAACAAGTGGCTGGATAATTTTATCTACCACACATCGGTCAGCCCGGTGACCTACGTAATCAGTTTGGTGATCGTGATGCTGGTGATGTCGGTGACGATCAGCTATCAGGCAATTCGAGCGGCATTGGGTAATCCGGTGAACGCGCTGCGCTCGGAATAGCACTCAGCTGAGGTAGGCTTGCCTGCAGGATGCGTTCCTGCGATGACTCGGAATTAAATATTCTACGACGAGCAAAGCCAGATCAGCCAACGTTATTTGAAAGCAACCTAATTGACCGAGGTACACGCGCTGATCTCAAAAACTCCGCGAAATTCCGCGTGTGTATGATTTTTCTCGGCGGTCCTGCAAGATGTACTGTAAAATCTGAGCAATTCAGATAGCTGCGATCGAATTAGGCCTGACCATAGACCTTGATCACGTTCTCCCGCCAGGCGGTGGTTCGTTTGTCGGCGATGAGCAGCAAGGTATCGGCAATTTCATCCGCTTTGACCCAATGCGAGAAGTTCGCCTTGGGCATGGCCGATCGGTTTTGCGGCGTGTCGATAGTGCTGGGGACCACAACGGAGGCAGTCACTTTTGATCCATGCGCCGAGGCGTGCGCCGATGCATTGAGAATGTCAGCCAGATAAAATACAAGAGATTTAGACAGACCATATGACAGCGAAG
>DATHKA010000323.1:0-3522 GCA_035489615.1 Chryseolinea sp. | reverse complement strand
TGGGGTCATGATCGGGAGCAGGAGCGCCAGGCTTTCGTGGACTTCATGGATTTCGTGACGCTGCGCCTTCAACGGTATCCGGGAATGCACATTTACCACTACGCCCATTACGAGAACACCGCCTTGAAACGGCTAATGTCGCTGCATGGCGTAAAAGAATCAGCCGTCGATCAGTTATTGCGCGAGCATCGCATGGTCGATTTGTACAAGGTAGTGCGCGAAGGTCTACGTATCTCCAAGCCCAGCTACTCGATCAAGGACGTCGAGGCTTTCTACGCCGAGAAACGCACCACCGAGGTAAAAAAAGCGATGGACAGTATCGTCGTCTATGAACGCTGGCGTGAAAACGGCGATCCTGCGCTGCTCGAATCCATACGTCAGTACAACGAGGACGACTGCCGTTCCACCTGGCAACTACGCAAATGGCTGCTCATGCTGCGACCTGCTGGTTTGCCGTGGTATTCGGTGGAAATTGCCGCTGATGCAAAGACAAAAATAGCGCGAAACAAATCCGACAACATCATCAAGCTTGAGGCCAAACTGGGCAGCTATCATCGCCGGCTGATCTTGCATCCAGAGAACCCGTCGCTCGATCCCGAATTGGCGAAACTCATTGATTCGCTGCTGGATTTTCACCGTCGAGCGGCTAAACCCGCGTGGTGGTCGCTGTTCGAGCGGCAGGACGCCGAGTTCGAAGCATTGCTGGAAGACCCGGAAGTCATCGCCGGACTTCACGCGCCAGAGTTGTTGGGTGACGGTGATCGGAACGAACTCTATCGGTTTCGCTACCCCGAGCAGGATTTTAAAGTCAGGGCAGGCAGTCGCGCCAAAAGACTGGATAACCTGCGGGATGTCCTCGTCGTTGCCATTGACGAAGACGCTTGCACGATCGATGTGGAGCTTCGCGCCGATGAACTCCCGACGAGTTTGTCGATCTCCATTGGCGCCCCGGTGAACGCGGATGCCATGCGGGATGCCGTGTTTTCATTTGCGGATTCTGTGATTAAGGGAGAGACCCGTTACAAATCGGTGCTGGACTACCTGGCCCGCCGTGTGCCGGATGTAAAGGATATCGCTACGGGAACGCCTATCGTTATTTCCGGCACGGAGCCGCTGCCGCAGATTATTTCTGCTGTCGAGCGAATGCAGAATTCTTACCTTTTCATACAGGGGCCGCCGGGCACCGGCAAAACTCATACCGGATCACACCTGATTGCCGCACTGCTTCAGGCTGGCAAGCGGGTAGCCGTGTCCGCGAACAGCCACAAAGTCATCATCAACCTGCTGGAGGCTGTTGACAGGCAGATGAAAGAAGTCGGCGCCAGCTATGCCGGGATGAAAAAGGTTTCGACGAACGATCATTGTATCGATAGCGACTTCATCGAAAATGTCACGAACGGCGATCAAATAGCGGATGCAAGCCCGCCACCACAGCTTGTCGCTGGTACCGCATGGTTGCTGTCGAAACCTGATTTTTGGGGTGAGTTCGACTACCTCTTCATCGACGAAGCAGGGCAAGTATCACTTGCAAACATGATCGCCATGGGCATGTGCGCCAAAAACCTGATATTGCTCGGCGACCAGATGCAACTGGGGCAACCCATTCAGGGCATACATCCCGGTCGTAGCGGAGACTCCGCGCTCGACTATCTGCTCGACGGCGAAGCGACCATCGCGGCAGAGCGCGGTATTTTTCTGGAAAAGACCTTCCGCATGCATCCGGATGTCTGCCGCTTTATTTCGGATGCATTCTACGACTCGCGTCTGGAATCCGACTCATCCACGTTTGGCCAGTCGTTGGTTCTGGATGGCAACGCCCATCCGGCGCTTAAACCAACGGGCATTCGTTATCTTCCCGTTGAGCACGATGGTTGCTCGCAGCGCAGTGAGGAAGAGGCCGCTGTGGTCAGTGAACTGGTGGACAATCTGCTGACGCAGCGATACCAGAACAAAAGGGGAGAAATTCATCCGTTTACGCTAGACGATATCCTCGTTGTTGCGCCTTACAACATGCAGGTTAATCTGCTGAAACGTACGTTGCCCAAAGGGACGCTGGTGGGGACAGTGGACAAGTTTCAGGGGCAGGAAGCCGAGGTAGTGATCGTGTCGATGGCAACGTCGAGTCAAGAATTCTTGCCAAGGTATCTGGATTTTGCTTTCAGCAAGAACCGACTCAACGTGGCTGCTTCGCGTGCCCGGAGCTTGTCGATTCTTGTCCTTAGCCCATTGCTGTTGAACACGCAGTCGACGAGCACTCATCATTTAACTTTGATCAATACTTTTTTGGCGGCTTCGATATATGGACAGCAATAAAAACCACACAACAATAACTAAGGAGGGCGCATGCCAATAAGCAAATTTCCCGTTCAACAAGCGCTTGATTTCATTGATGGAACGCTTATCAACGAACTACTGTTTAGCCGGATTGATAAAGCGACACGTTCTAAAACACATTTTTTTGAGGCCGGAACAGGGGGCAAACAGTTTGCTGTGGTTGTTGGTGATGTCGATAATAAATCTGGAAAATATAAACCCAAGCAGACGCGAATTTTTTTGGAAGAACCTCCTGATGAAATTCTCGACGTGCAGAATCTTCCAATTGATAAGCCTTGGAGAGGTGGTAGTGCAGAGCGAGGGTTTTCTCGATTGAAACCCCCGAAACAACATTCAGTCCTAGTGAGTTCCGAAGCAGGGCTACGGAGTCTACTGAAATGGTACACAAGTACGAACGGAGTCGCTGACATTGCCAGCCCTAATGTGCACTCCGCACATCCCCCATCAATACCATCGCCGGAGATTACTACACCCACCCTAGAACTCGATAAGGATGGCCCGAATTATCAACTTGACCCAAAAAAACGAAATTGCATTGAAGAGTACGCGGTGAAGTGGGCCAAGAAGCATTACGAGGCGCAAGGATTTTCTGTTGAGGAGCGGGGAAAACCGTTTGATCTACTGTGCAAGAAGTTGGATTTGATTGTTCATGTAGAAGTAAAAGGAACCATTGGATCGGGAAAGACGGTAACTCTTACCCGCAACGAGGTGATTGACGCAAGAAAACCAGAATGGCGCTCGGACCTCTTTATAGTTCACAACATTCGCTTAGACCCAATCGAGGAAACTTGGTGCGCATCGGAAGGCACGGAACTTATTTTTGAAACATGGCAACCAGACGATGAGGATTTAAGTCCGGTCGAATATGAATACCGGGTTCCGAGTAAACCGTGAGCCAATCCACCCGCCTTCGCGACATCATCGCCATTTTGGAGGCGCGGCATCATCCCGTTCCTATCAATACATTTCTGGAAGAACTGGGTGTCTCCCTCTCCAGTTTCAAGCGAGACATTGCTATTCTCCGCGACCAGATGCAGGCGCCTATCGTCTGGAAGGGAGGCGACGCTGGCAACGAACGCGGCTATGTTCTGGAAGACAAAGGGTGGGGATCGGGCAAGCTCGGATTGCCGCGCGCGTGGTTTACCGATACTGAAATTTACGCCTTGCTGATGATCGATGAACTGGCCA
>DATHKA010000322.1:0-9880 GCA_035489615.1 Chryseolinea sp. | reverse complement strand
CAACACCGATTTCGTTGACGCACTGCCCGTGGCCCTCCTGAAGCCGATGAGTGGTCAGGGCGCGCGCGCCATGATGATCGCCATCTCGAAAGATGCGCCCGATTCGTTCGTCGCAAACATGGCTGCCGTCTTCCGCGGATGCGCCGAAACGACTTTTTATATTCTGGCCCTATACTTCGGATCCGTAGGCATCCGGAACACGCGATACGCTGTAACCGGAGGCCTGATTGCCGATCTGTTCGGTATTCTGGGCGGTATTTTCGCCGGATATCTTTTCTTCCATTAGGGACCGGGAACGGCCTGTTTTTGCGGTACGAGAATAATATTACATATGTCCGCCACTCGTCGTTTTAGTATCGATTCGCATTTGTGAAAATCGAGCCGGACCGGTAACATTGTTGTATGGAAAAAAAGGCCGATATCCAAAAGACCATCTACGATAACGCGAAGAGTCACTTTCTGGGGAACTTCCCTGACTCCCTGCCAATCGAACAAGCCTACGTACACATTGGTATGTACCTCGGATGGATTATCGACGCAGGATTGTATTCGGAATACTTCGAAGAAGAAGCGTCGAACCAGATCTTTCGCTTTAAGCGTCGCGAGATCTCCTGCACGATACTCAGCGAAATTTGGGACGGATATCTTGGCTACGAACTCTTCAACCGCCATGGTAACATGTTTACCTATTACTATTACGGTGGCGGAATCTACCGCAATGACTACGACGAGATCCTGGTGAAAACCCTTCCTTCCATCTACCACGTAACCGACAGCTGGGACAATTATGAGAAGTTGAAAATGCGAATATCGATGAGGTTTAGCGATTGGAAAAAATTGGTGGGCGCGTGAGAATTTAATTAGTAATGAATAATTAGTTCTTCACCTTCCCACTCTTATCCATCGTAGTCTGCTCCCCATTTCCCCCCAGAATGGTTACTTCGCCTGTCAGGGTGGTGAATTGAAGTTCCGATGGGAGGAATGCCAATTTATAATTCATACTCCACGCAAGTCCATCTGACTTGTAAATCTTGGCCAGGGTCGCGTTGATCTTATTGTCCTGGTCCAATTGCTCCGAATAAATAAGCACGTAGTACAAGTGGCCCGCGGTATCCGAGAACGATAAAGCCTTCGACGATTTCAGTCGCCCCTCGCTGAAGCAGGCCTTCTCGACGGGAAAGGTAACTTTCACTTCTGGTGTACGCGCAGCGTTGATCGAATAGAGATAGCCTGAAGGACTCAACGAGTCGGCATAGTGCAGGCCAGCCGAATATCGCTCATCAATCACAACGAGCGGCCTATACTTTGAGTGGGCGTTGCCCACAAACAGCGGAATCGAATCGGCACCATTCACGATCCAGCGCATTTGCTCAGTTAGTCCCGAAAGCCTGGCCTGTTCTTCGCGCTGTGCGCCAGCAGCAAATTCACTTGTAGTCCGCACGAAAGCCTTCACAACCTCCCCACTTCCGTAGGTATCCTTTACAAAGTGCGGATAGTCCAACACGAGACTATCGACATTTCTTGCCAGCAGGTGCGCCGACAGGCTGTCGAGCCGGACCACGCTGGCAAGCGCCTGCCGGGCCATCTCGATGCGCGCATGAACACTGCTGGTGTCGGTGCGGGATTTTTGTTCGATCAATATCGACCGATATTCAAGATTCGCGATCTTCAGGGAGAACAACTCCATGGGTAACGGCGACTGGTCGTACTTTTTCAACTGCTCCATCAACAGCCGGTCGATGAGGGTCGTCAGATCACTGCGCACCGATACCTGTTCGGAGGACAACTTTTCGCGAAGCTTGTTGATCTCCGCATCGTAGGTAATGAGGTGCTGGCGCATGGGAAGGATATCGGTCTCAATACCGTGCTTGATTCGGCTGGCAAACGTGGCGTAATCCCAAAGGACCACCTTGTTCGCGTAAAAATCAGGGGCCGAAGTTCCTTCCGTGGCAAAGTTCGTAATCTCCTTTCCTTCCAGGGTTTGATCATAGCCCGTCTTGCCAATGATAGCGCTTGCCGACCGGTATTGGTCAAATGCCTTAACACACGAATCGAAACGCACCGACAGAACACCCAGCTTCTTAACCAACTGGTCGTCGGCGCGCAAATACAGCTCGCGTTCGCCGGGATAATCCTTTTGCAGGGTTACGTACAAAGCCCGTGATTTAATATACAGCGTGTCGGCGAGTTGGAAGTAATGCTTCACCATGCGAATGCGGTCCTTGCGCTCCCGGAGGCCCTCCTTGCGCTTCTCGAGATCGTACTGGATATCTGACAGGGTTACACCAAATTCACCTGTGCGGAGGTCGCGGCGGTTGTAGGCGGTATAATACTCTCCGTTCTTCTTCAATTCCTTCTCCGTAATACCCTTATAGGCAATATCGTAGAACATTATGGCCGAATCCATATTGGCCTGCATGCGGGCAGTCTGCTTCAGCAGGTCGTCTTTAGAAGCCTTTTCCTGGAAGATGATCCCCTTATAGAGATAGGCACTTGGATTATCAGTCGTCTCCTTCAGATAACGGTTGAGAAAGGGCTCCGCCGACTCATACTGCTTCGTGCTGAGAAGGGCATAGATATCCTTGTATTTTACTTTTTGGGCGGCGGCTGACGATACAACGGCTATGAAAAACAGGAACTTCAAGGTCACAGTTCTGGCCATTGTGTTTTTTTTGAGCGTTTGAAATTAATTAAAATACAGACATTTGGGTAACCCAAAATTTGTGGAAAAAACCTCTCCTCCCCTTTTGCAGCGAGTCTGGCGTACAGCGCGACCGTGGCTGGTGTCGCTGATCCTGGTGCTCATGCTGCGGTACACCGGCGCGCTCGGCGGGATTTCCGACGCCCTGGGCACACTATTGTTGAAAACCGGGGCGATGAATGCCTCCACGGATGCGCCCCTGGTGATGCACGACTTCCCCTACAACTTCACCCTTCAGGATTTGAGGGGAAATGTGGTTAACGTGGAGCATTTGCGTGGCAAGACGCTTTTCATCAATGTGTGGGCTACCTGGTGCGGCCCGTGCCGGATCGAAATGCCATCCATTGAGGCTCTGTACAACCGCACAGATACCAGCCGCGTGGCGTTTCTCATGATCTCGGTGGATGACTTCGACCAACATCACAAGGTAAAGGAATTTGTCACTGGCAGGGGTTTTACCTTTCCCGTGTATACACCCGCGGGTGCGCTTCCGGACATCCTGCGCGTACGCTCAATTCCCACAACGTTTATTGTGGCACCCAACGGCCAGGTGGTGATGCGCAAATCAGGGCCTGCCAATTACAATACGGCGAAAGTTCACAATCTCCTCAAGTCGCTCTGAGTTTGACACTTACGGCGCAGAAGTAAGAGATTCTCAAAAGATTCATTGCTAAATACTAATCATATTAGTTTTTGATTAAATTTGATAAACTAATTTTGTTAGTATGAAAACCATTAAAACGGCGCTTGGTGTCAGGCGGATCGAGGAAAGAGACCAGCATCTGGCCTTGCTGCAGCTGCGGGAGCTGCTGGACGCGCATAGAAATATATTGATTACCAGATTGATGGGAGACCTACCGACCTATCTGGACTACAGGTTCGGCACACGCATAAATCAAAAGCAACTGGACGTGTTAAAGGACAAACTATCGTTTATGAAGAATGCATCGGTCGATATGGACAAATACGACTTCATTTATCAGCACATGCTGACCAACGAAGCTACGTATGTGCCGTCGGAACCATTCTACAAGGAGATCGATGAGAGTATTGGCTGGTATTTGAATGATGCCCAGCTGAAACTTGTGAAATAAAGGCCGTCGATCACAGATCGTTGTCGCCCCAGGTCGATACCTGTACTTTACTTCTTCCCTGCCAGGTGAGTTTAAGGAGGAACGTATGCTTGCGCACAGATGACGGTACAACCTTGATAAGCTGACGTGCTTCAAGATCGCGTTTAACTTGCAGGACATACCACCCCGTCTTGTTGTTCGATGCTCCCGCTTCGGTCGCCTTTTTCTGCGCGCGCTCCAGCAGATCGTTTAAAGTAAGCTCATCATCTATGGCAAGCGTCGACAGAATAAAATGACTCCAAGCCTGGTATTCTACCTTGGGTATCAATTCTCCGGGGCGTCCATCTTCACGTAAGGTGTTGATATATTCGACAGGCTGTCGCATGACTAATCGCTATTTTTATAATGGTCTCTTGATGCCGTAATAACGTGCAAATAGCGGCAAATGATTCGGACAAAAGCGGTACTCTCGACGGACGAGCGCTTTCAATCGATGCATCCGATTTTTCAATCGAGAGCGTAACAGAATTTTTTTTTTTACTACCGGACCTGGACCCGAATTAGCGCGCCCCGCTGTGATACCTTCACCGTCCGTTATTCATAGCGCAATGACTTCGCCGGATTTGTTCTGGCGGCCTTCCAGGTATGGACACTAACGGTCAGCAAGGCGACTACTACCACTAATAGGCTAGGCGCAGCAAATATCCACCAGGTCAGTGATATCCTGCTGGCAAAGTCCTCCAGCCAGTTGCTCATGATCCACCACGTGAGTGGTGCAGCACAAGCGATCGCGATAGCCATCAATATCAGGTAATCTTTGCTGATCAAAGTCAGAATACCCGGGACGGATGCGCCCAACACCTTGCGCACGCCGATCTCTTTCGTGCGTTGAATCGCGGTGAGCGAAGAAAGACCGAACAAGCCCAGGCAGGCGATCAGGATCGCGAGCCCCGAAAATATACCAAACACTTCTCCGAATTGCTGATCGGCTTTGTACTGCTTGTTGTAATGATCGTCAAGAAAGAAGTAGCTAAACGGATTCCCGGGAAATACCGCTTTCCAATCTGTCTCGAACCCCGCCAGCGATCGACGAACATCTGCTGCATTGAACCGAATGGAATACAGCCCCCACGGCGCATCGCTGTAACGAAACAACAAAGGCTCGAACGATTTCTTGACCGACTCCTGATGATAGTTCTTTACGACTCCCACGATCCGGAATGTATCACCCCAAAAGAAGACGTGATCGTCGATGGCCTGATCCGGGTTATCGAATCCCATGGTCTTCACAGCCGATTCGTTCAACATCAGGCTCTTTTGTTCATTCTTCACCTCGTGCGAAAAAGGCCGGCCCGCGATCACTTCCAAGCCGTAAATCGGAATGAAATCCGCATCCATCATGATGACCCGGTATTGATTTTGTTCATCCTCACGCTGACTGAGCCTGCGGATTCCACCGGCGTTCCAGTCCGGCGAAGAACCAGGTATGGACGATGATCCGGTCATCGCTACCACTTCGGCATGCTGTTCCAGCTGCCGTTTGAATGCCCTGAAGCTGTTGCCATACAACGAATCGACCACGATATTCGGTGTCCGCATAACCAGCGTCTGCTCCACGTCGATACCTAATTTCTGGTTGCGCATGAACGAGATCTGCTGATAAACCGTAAACGTACCGATGATCAGCGTAAGGGAGGCAACAAATTGGGTGATTACCATGCCCTTCCGAAAAGCTACACCCGCATGGGTGTTCTTGAATCTGCCCTTCAAGACTTCCACCGGTTTGTACGACGACAAAACGAAGGCGGGATACATACCCGAAAGCAGCGCGCCTCCGAAAATTAGCGCAAGCATCGAAGTCCAGAAAAGCGGCTGACGGAAGAGTATGTAATCGAGCGGCCTGTCAGTAATCCCGCTGAACCAGGGCGTTAGCAGCGCGACGGCAGCAATGGCAATGGCCACGGCCACCGAGTTCAGCAACAGCGACTCTGCCAGAAACTGCTGCACCAGCTGACTCCTGAAGCTGCCCATCACCTTCCGTATCCCAACTTCACGGGCGCGTTCGATCGATTTTGCCGTCGACAGGTTCACGTAGTTGATCCAGGCAATCAAAATGGTCAACGCTGCGACTACCATCAGGAAATAGGTCGTGTCACGATTGCCATTCTCTTTGAATTCACCGATGAAACTGGAATCCAGGTGAATATCCGACACGAATTGCAGATGTAGTACCATGCTTGCACTGAAGTCTTTGAACTTCTGCTCCAGGTGCGTCAACACATAGGCATTGAATTTCTTTTCCAGGGCGTTGGCATCGGCCTTCTTGTCGAGCAGCAGGTAGGTGTAGAATCCATCCCATTGCCATTCGCGCATAGCCTCCTCGTTGTCGCGCCCCGCGCCCTTGGCAAAGGTCGCAAAGGAGAGCACGGCATCAATCGCCATGTGAGAGTTGGCTGGAATGTCGTCATACACACCCGTCACCATAAACTCCGTGTTGCCATTGTTGCGCATGGTCTTCCCCAACGGACTCTCGTCGCGGAAGTATTTTTTCGCCAACGACCGCGACAATACAATTTTATTCAAGCCTTTCAAGGCAGTCGAGTCGGTCCCCTCCAGGAGTTTGACGCCAAATACCTTAAAGAAGTCCTGGCTGGCGAAGTAGATATGGTCCTCTTTGAAATATACGTCGCCATGAGACAGCAGCGAGTTGCATCCCGTTAATCGCGCGTAGGCCTCTACTTCCGGAAAGTTATCTTTCAGATCGGGTCCCAGACCATTGGCACCTGAAGCCCATCGCGTACTCAACTCCCCTTTGTCGTAGCGATCAAGCTGAACGCGATATATCCGGTCACTGTTCGCCCAGAACTTGTCATAGCTCAGTTCATGTACGACATACTGGGTGATCAACATGAAAGCGGTCATGCCGATTACCAAACCCAATATGTTGATTGCTGTGAACGAACGGTTTCTGGCAATGTATCGCCAAACGGAAAGTAGATAGTTCCTGAGCATGACGTGATGCGTGGTGGTTATGTATTTGTCGATGGCCCTGCGCCCGAGCCACCAAGGTACTGCCTGTGATGGTCAGGATGCCAACATTGAGTACTGACTATCCGCAAAAAGGTTACAGCTGTAAGCGCCTGACAATTCGCAATGAGCTCAAAAGAGGTTACACAAACACCTGAATCCCAACTCTTTCGGCAGGTTTTGACGGACCATTTTGATTCAGCAGCGCCTAGACACGGGGACACGGCTTCGAAAATCGCCACACAGACATTTCCGGCTATTCCGATCGAATGGAATATAGCCTGTCAGCAGAAGCCCTTGGCGGAAGAAAAAACGAACCATTTGTACATAAACCGTGCACAGAATGTCGCGAAAAGATTAAATTTCAAACTGGAATATGCGCTGAAAAGCGTGTCTGCGATTTGATGCTTGCGTTGACCTGCACACGCCTTGTCGCTGCTTATTCCGGTAAACAATCCCTATGGCTGATTTTCAAATCAAGAAGACACCCAAAGCATACGACGTCTGCATCGTAGGTTCAGGTGCTGGCGGTGGAATGGCCGCTTATGTACTTGCCAATGCCGGATTAAAGGTGGTACTGCTCGAAGCGGGACCTCTCTACGATCCCGCCAAGAATGTAACACAACTCAAATGGCCGTGGGAATCGCCTCGCCGTGGTGCCAGTACTCCGTATCGTCACTTTGGCGATCTCGACGCGGCCTATGGTGGCTGGGAGCTTGAAGGTGAGCCTTATACCCACAAAGACGGAACGCAATTTGACTGGTTCCGCTCGCGCATGGTTGGAGGACGTACCAATCACTGGGGGCGCATCTCTCTTCGCTTCGGTCCCAAAGACTTTAAACACAAGAGCGTAGACGGCCACGGCGACGACTGGCCGATCGCTTACGATGAGGTGGCACCCTATTACGATAAGATCGATCAGTTGATCGGCGTATTCGGATCAAAAGAGAACCTGCCCAACGAACCCGATGGCATTTTTCTACCTGCACCCAAGCCCCGCCTCCATGAAATGTTTATCATGCGCGGCGCGAGCAAGATGAGTGTGCCTGTCATTCCTTCACGTCTTTCCATTCTTACGAAGAAGATCAACGAGGCAAGAGGCCAGTGTTTCTATTGTTCGCAATGCAACCGTGGATGCACCGTGCACGCCGATTTCTCGTCGTCGTCTGTGCTCGTGAAACCCGCCATCGAAACGGGCAACGTTGATATCATTGCCAATGCGATGGTGCGCGAGGTCCTTACCGGCAAGGATGGTAAGGCAACAGGCGTATCCTTCATTAACAAAGACGACAAGCAGGACTATACGGTCGATGCGAAAGTAGTTATTCTCGCAGCGAGCGCCTGTGAATCGGCGCGTCTCCTCCTGAACTCCAAGTCTGCCCGCCATCCCAACGGACTTTCAAACTCCAGCAACGTAGCCGGCAAATACCTGCACGACTCTACCGGTGCTGATATGGGGGGCATCCTCCCCGACCTGATCGGTCGCAAGCGCTACAATGAAGACGGCGTCGGCGGCATGCACGTGTATACGCCCTGGTGGCTCGACAATAAAAAACTCGATTTCGCGCGCGGCTATCACATTGAATATTACGGCGGCATGGGCATGCCCGGATATGGTTTCGGATTTGGCATGCAGGGGCTTAACGGCAAGTACCCCGGACGTGATGGCAAGACGAGAGATGCCGGCGGATATGGTGGCCAGTTGAAGGACGATTACCGCTACTATTACGGTGCTTCATTCGGGATGTCAGGCCGCGGAGAAGCCATCGCGCGGGAGACCAACTATTGTGAGATTGATCCCAGCACCGTCGACAGATACGGTATTCCTGTGCTTCGCTTTCACTACAAGTGGAGCGACCAGGAGGTCAAGCAGGCCAAGCACATGAAGGAAACGTTCGAAGAGATCATTGTGAATAGCGGTGGCGTTGTGACATGGGGCAAAGATGGTCCCGAGAATGATTACGGGCTCGCGGCACCGGGTCGCATCATCCACGAAGTGGGTACCACCCGCATGGGGGACGATCCGAAGAAATCAGTCGTGAACAAGTTCAATCAGGCGCACGAGTGCAAGAACCTGTTCATTGTTGATGGCGGACCCTTTGTGTCGCAGGCGGATAAAAACCCGACCTGGACGATCCTGGCGCTGTCGATGCGCGCCTCCGAGTACATCATCGACGAACTCAAAAAACAGAACATTTAATCCCGAACATTCCGTAACTTCAATCCATATGGACAGACGAGAATCCCTCAAGCGAATCGCCCTGGGCACTGCAGGAGCAGGCCTGCTGGTTCAATGCGAACCAAAGACCGATAAGCCCGCAGCAACCGAGCCATCGGCGGCAGCTGTTACTATCGACCGTACACCAGAAGAGCTGGCGCGCGATCAAAAACTTCAGGCTGAAAAGTTCCTGGATGAACACGAAATGAAAACGGTGAGTGTGCTCGCCGATATCATCATTCCGAAAGATGACAAGTCCGGAAGCGCCACCGAAGCGGGCGTGCCGGCATTCATCGAGTTCATCGTGAAAGACATGCCACATTACCAGACCCCTGTACGCGGTGGAATCAAGTGGCTTGACTTACAATGCATGCGCCGCTTCAATGCCGACTTCGCATCGTGCACCGCGCAACAGCAGATTGAGATGGTGGATGAGATTGCGTACCCAGGCAAGGCCAAACCGGAAATGCAGCAAGGCGTCGCGTTCTTCAACACGATGCGTGACCTTACGGCTTGCGGGTTCTTCACCAGCAAGATTGGCATAGACGACCTGGGTTATGTGGGCAACCGGCCAAACCAATGGGATGGTGTGCCGGAGGATGTGCTGGCGCAGTACGGGTTGAAGTACGATGCGAAGACCTTGGAGATCGCTCCTAAGTTCGCTTAAAAGGCAGCGGAGGGAGCAAAGGCGCAAGGGCTTTACCGCAGAGCCGCAATGATGCAAAGGTCCGCAAAGATTATTTTCTTAAACTCTTCTATAAAAAGTAAGGCTGGATGTAAACGTCCAGCCTTATTTTTTATGGTTGCTACTCAATATGCTATGATCACTGACAAAAAAACTTTGCGGACCTTTGCATCATT
>DATHKA010000321.1:0-20392 GCA_035489615.1 Chryseolinea sp. | reverse complement strand
ATCCATCCAAAACCTTTAGCAGCATTTCATTGATGATCACTTCGCCGTACTCTTCAATATCCTGACGAAACCGCGACTCACCGCTTCTGAAGTAGCGGCCGATTTCATTGGATCCTGCCTGGAGCCCGTTGCGTTTCTGCCATTGGTCCAGCGGGATCACTGATCCGTCACGAAGCATCATTTTTATTTTATCGCTCATTGCAAGTGTTCAAATTTTTTACCCGGCTCAATGGAGCTTTGGTAAAGGGTTTTACAAATAGTCTCAATCTTCTGAACGTAGTCATCCATACGTTCCTTCACCTGGTCAGCGATCGCTGCGTAACCGTGATGATTTGGCTTGGCCAGCAACTTCAAATTCGCGTCGAGCGTTTTTGAATCCTGCCAGTACAATCCCAGAAGTCCCAGGCCGCTGGCCATCGCAGGCCTCGCCCTGGTGTGATGCATGAGATAATACAGCTCTCGAAGGGCTGCCGTCTTCTCGTTGATCATTTCCTCTTTCTCCACCAGGACCTTGAATTGCTCCTCCAGCAAAGATTCGTAGTCCTGCATTTGCTCGCTTAACATTGTCTCGTATTCTCGAAACTTCATCTTCGCCATGCGTGCGTACTGACGATTTGAGTGAATCCAAAACGCGGTGGCCACCAGGCCCCCGGCTATCGAGCATACTATATTCACCCACATTACTCATCCTTGGTTTTTATCTCGTGATGATTGGCGTGATAGTTCTTAGTCAATTGATTGACGCCCCACAGTGTAGCCGCGAAACCGGTGAGGGCGAGCGTTATTCCAAGGTTGTCTTTGTTGTGTATCAGATCATAGACGGGCGTAATTACTCCACCCACTCGTCCGCATGTAAGCGCGAGCCAGTTGATGGCAGCGTCCTTCATATCGGACTTATTTTTTTTGCCGTCGTCGTCCATGACGAACACCATCAGATTGTCTCTCCACTTCTCAAACACTAAGCATAGCTCAGGGAGAAACACCAATCCACACACGCAAAGCATTGTGAATTGAAGTATGTCGCTGAGAGTTGTATTTCCGTTGGCTACAACCGCCTCCTGGATAAGGTTGGCGATCGCCATGTGTGTGGTGTCTTGTGGATTCATAGCGCAAGGAATTTATCGTCAGGTCCAGGATCCGCGGTGCGCCACGTGGGCCCGGGCTCCGGCCTTCCGGTGTGAACAGTGGTAGCAGCTACCAATGGATAATCGGCTACGTTATCCAGGAGAAACTGCGAAAGTTCTTCTTCGTCCGATAAGTACCCCAGCTCGCCGTCCATCAGCTGAGCGCGAAGGATCTTTATCTCTGAGTCGCTGGCCAGCTGGTCACGGGTGATCAGTTCGTCGGTACCAGAATACATCAGTAGGCCATTGTCACCAATTGACACACGCAAAAAAGGCAACGCCAGGTAGAGCGCCCTCTTTGCGATAATAGGCTCCAGTTTGGCAATGAGTTTTGTGTTTGACGCCGTGGGGATCCCAGGACCTCCCGTCGTAAGCTGTGTAACCAACTCGGAATATTGAGGCGCGCTGATCAGCTTAGGGATAACACGCGTCTCCAGGTCGCGGATCTTTGTTTTTAGCTTCAGGAAAATTCTCCTGGAGAAATTGATATCGATGTGGCGCGACGCAACGGCCGTGCTATACACAATGAAGCCGCTTAGCTTGGTGTTATTGGTTGAAGCAAACCAAGTGTTGTAAACTAACACGCTGGCGTTGGTCTCCAGGAACTCCAGAAGCTTGTCTGCATGCAGATCACCATTCCGCAAAGCTGTGAACTGTAGTTTCTCCTGGAGCCAACGTGGCGCCGCGTCGCTGTCTTCGGCGCGATGCTGCCGAATCCCCAGCTCCCCGAATGTCGAGGTCAGGTGCGGGATGGCCTGCAGCTGCGCATAGTACGCTAAGCAGCGCTGTATGTAAACCAGCAGTTTCTTGTTTTCTTCCGAGAGTGGTACGGGCGATACTGTCGCAACGGAGTCGGTATACAACGCGTGAAACTCTTCGTAGAACGCACGCCCTAACAGGTCGATAATGAAAAACTCTTCGGCCTCTGTGATGTAAGGAGCTAACGTCGCGATCCTGGTATTACCATCGATGGTAATGTATTTCTGAAATTCGGCTATTGTGGCGATCAAACTCATGGCTGTGTTTTTTTGCTGTCGCCGTCTCCTGAGGTGGGAGCGGGTTCACTTTGTTTTTCGAAACCACCTTTGCTTTGATCCACGCTCTGCAATACGATATCGCGATATCCTAAGTGCAGATCTTTAGGCCATCCATTTCTACGTTTGATGATTTCAAACGGCTCCAGCGTTGTTTGACGTGGCTGCGCTGTCATCACTTGCATGTAGAAATTGAATTGCTCGCGAAGGTCTGATCCGGATCCGGATCCCAGGCCGTTGGGTAGAATCTGCCCGCCAATAGATGGGCTTAACCCCAGGCCGCTAGTGATGGCCATCGCGGCGGTACCGTAAGCGGTGAGCCACGCTGAATCTTTCACGTCATTGGCCAGCACGTTGATCTTCCAGCTGGGTAAAGGCTTGCCGCTTTCATCGACGGCGATCTTGGTATAGAAAGTTTTGCTGACGTTCGTTTCTCCTGTGAGAAGCTCGTCCATCTTCTTATACGTTTCGATCTCGTCCTTCTGAATGGCCAGCAGCTGCTCGTTCACATCTTTGTAACGCTCCAGTGGATGCCGGTCGAGGAAGTACTTCAACGGTATCTCTACGTGATACTTGATGTTGATGCTATTGTCGATGTTGGCCAGGATCCACCGAGGAATTTTTCCCGCGATGTGGAGCCACCTGGTTATACCATGCCACGCCGGCTGCGGGTTATAATCTTTGTCAACGGACACCAGCTGGTGGCGATAGATCCCTGAAGCTGATTTCGCGTTGTACTTATCAAATGCATTCACCCGGGCGTAATTCTCCATGTTAGGATTTGGCCAGTCTCCGGAGAGATAGAATGCTTGGACCTTACCGTTCTTCTTATCGCGTAGCTCGCTGCGCACGTCCTTGCGCCGGTGCCATTTCACTTCCAGGATCTTGCCATTGTTGGCCGTGATGTATTCGACGGTATAGTCATGCCACCATTCGAAATCAGCGATAATGCCTTGCGTGAAATTTTGAAAGTCGTTGAGATAAAAGAAGTCGTCAATTTCTGCCGGCAGTTCTTCGTCCAGGACTGGTTCGATAATGAGTTTCTTCTTTTCAACGATACGCCTATGGAACATTAATCCGCTTCCCCAGTGCATGGCCCTGCGCTTCTCCAATAGAGATGCGGCTGGATCCGCCATAACGGCGTCAATCAATCGCTGTGGGTAATTATTGTCGGATCCCCAGCGAGCCCATGGGCGGCCGGTGTTGGAGGGATTTTGTGTAACGGCATCGGGCTCGATCTCTTTCTTCGACGTTTCATAAACGCCACCGCTGACCGTGCTCATGTGCATGCCGTTAGCGTGACGTATAAGATCGCCGTTTATCATCGGCTTCTCGACCATTGAAATACCCTTCTCCATTAGTGCTTAACTCTTAACCAGGTGTCCGTATTGAAGTCTTTGAAGCCGCAGATCATGGCCACCTTCACCGACCGTGGCTCGCTCAAATCCAGATCCTGGAGAAGCATCACACCGTTACGCTTAAGATTATACATGACGCGACCACGCTCGTCGGTTAGACCTTGAAGCGGAGTGCTCGGAGACTTTACATTTTTGCGTGCTTTCATGGTCCTGAAGCGACCATCGGATGTGATGAACTGAACGCCGTAAGATTTTACGGCCTGTGAATGTTCATCTACAGTATCATCGAATTTCGCTAGAACGGTGCCTATGTCAATCACGCCCATAGATCAAAACTAGGGCAACGGTGACCGCCATTTTAGGACACAAAAAAGCCGCGCTTTGCCGGCGCGGCTTTTAGAAACCTTTCACGATTTCTCTGGCCCTACAAACCTACCATCTGGCCAGCAAGATACGAAAAAAGGGGACGCGTTAACGTCCCCTTTCCCTCTTATCAAACCTAAACCCTAAACCTTCTTTCTTAAATAACCCAGCTGCTCCAGCTGCTCGGCTGTCTGCATATTGATCCGCGTCAGATCAACAAGGCCGAACTCAGCGCATGCGAAGACCGTCAGGACGCCTTCAGGAACTTCATAAAGTTCTGATACCTCCGGCGACAACGCTACGCCTTGGGGCTTCTTATGCTGATTCTTGGCCATTACGCCGCAGGAGTTAACGGTACAGTGCCGGCGTACTCGATTGGATCGTGCGCGCAGGTGAACTTCCAGGACAATAGCGAACCATTCTGATCGGCGCGCTTCTCACCTGAGCTGGATTCGCCAGCTTCGAAATATGCAGGGATCTCTTTGGAGAGAACCGAGCTCGTTTTGTCAAGGCGTGCAACGCCCAGCAAATAGAGCTTACCTGTGTTTGCCTGGCGATAGATGATCACCGAAGGCGTGTTTTGGCAATCGCTGATAAAGTCAGCCAGCTCCGTACCCAACTTAGGGTAACGGCATGAAAGAACGGATTCCCGTGCTTTGCCATCGCGCTCACCAACGGTCTTAGTGTCGATCTTTCCTGTCTCATCTGTGAAGTACAGGCGCGAAAATTTCTTCGTTGACGCATTCACGATTTGTGCAGCTGCTGTTTTCAAACTTGCAGCTGACGTCAATGCAGGAAGTGACGCGATATCGGCTTGTGGGCACAAATAAATCTCACCCACGAGACCGGCCAGGTTATCGTTACCTGTGGTAAATAGTAAATCATTCATTGTTTTGTCCTCCTTCGTTGCTTGACTCATCTCCCTGGCCTTCGCCTTCTTCCAGGATAACAACATCAGTGATTTCGATCACGCCGCTCTGTAGAGCAACGAGTTCAGCGATCACCTGCAGCGCGGCTTCGTCTCCTTGTGAGGCGAGCGCTTCTAATTCTGCGGAGTTGTACAATTGGCCGTTGTGGCGAAAGTTCAAAGCGGTGAAGTTTACATTCACATCGCCTTGTGGGAGGGAAGATGCCTGCTCAGAGCCGGCATCTCCCTTTTGAAGTCTGTTAATGTTTCGCATAGTCAATTAAGCCTGGTCTCCGAGACGAAGTGCGTCGAGATCCTGGATCTGGAAACCCAAATCCAAAGAGATACCGAACTCTTCATTCCACAGTGCAGGGATTTGCTTGATGTCATTGGCATCAGAGAGCAGATCCGTTCCCATGACCAGGTTCGTACCCATTCCGGTACCAGGTGCCAACGGCTGCGCTATCAGGCGCCGTGAAGTACCGAGCCATGTTGCAGGCTTAGCCCATCCTTTGTAGTTGGTACCAGGGATTGGAATCAATCCGTTCTGGATCATTTCGCCAACTTCGGCCATCGTGTACTTGGTCACGTCTTCCATGCCGTCAATGAGCCATTGAGCGTCAGTGAAAGAGCAGTTGATAACAACGCCGTTGTTCTGATAAGCAACTGGCATGCTACGGAACAGCTTCTTGAAAGCCGCGATCGCAGTAGAGTTGCTAGTGATTGCGCCGGTAGTTGTTACCGCGAAGCCGCCAGTGATGGCCGCGTCGATGTAAGACTTAATACCAGGTACAACCGCACGGGCCGTTACATTATTCCATTTAGCAGGAGCTGTGTCGGGGCTTTCGCCGGCAGTAGTGGTACCACCAGAAACGTTTTGGAAGTATTCAACTACGCTGTTCTGAGTGAACTTCACATACAGAAGGGTAGTGTAAGTAGCTGCGGGGTTGAACGTCGGTGTAGCTGAGCTATCGAAACCGAAGTATGCAGTTTCATCGTTGATCTCGCGCTGCAGGCCTTTGATAACCTGATCCCAAACGAAGGGAGCGAAATCCATATCCTTGAAACCTTTGCTGGCGCGGTTACCAGGTGAAGTCCTCCAGGCAAGATGCTTGTTCTTGAAATCCTTCACGTCGATCAAAAGTTCGCGCTTACCAGTTTTGGTAGAAAGTTCGCGATCAGTGAAAGTGAGGCTTTTCTTGAATTCAGTAGTGCTGCTGTAGGGACGGAAGCCGTTACCCACAGATAGCTTGCTTAGCTGAATCTTGTTTTTCACGTTGGGGATCACCAGGATATCCTTAGCGATATCCAGGCCGTTCACCAGGGTGGCGATCAACGGGCGCTTATGCTCATCCGCATAGGCAGTGATGGCCGTTACGTCGACGGCGTTAAAAAGTAAAGTGCTCATGCTCATAGGAGCAAAGAGAAACAGGGGCACCACGCCTGACACGGCCGTCAGCGCAACGCCGAAGACCAAAACCGAGAGTGCGAGTAGCTTTTTCATTTTGTTTTTAAAGTGGAGTAGATAAATTATTTCTTCAGCGTATAGCCCATATCAGTGACGAGCTTGTCGGCTTCATCGTCGTGTTTTGTGCGAAATGATTTCGCGGCAACCAGGGGATCCGTAGCCGCGGATTCCTCGCTTTTGCCAGGGATGACAGTTGTCTTGCTGCCCGTAGGAGCTTCATCAACTTTCTTTTGTAATTCAGCCATAGCACTGGCGTGCGCGCTGACCATCGTTTTTATCTGCTCATTGAGCCCTGCGATAGTGGCGGCGGCGGCTGCAGCGGACGCCTGAAGCGAAGCAACAAGCGCTTCCATTTCCACGACCTTGGCGTCAGCCGCGGCTGCGTCGAATGCTACTGAAGTATCAGCGCTTTCGGACTTGCCAAAGAGTGAGCTGAATAGAGTTGAAACAAATGCGATTTTCATAGTCTTATTGGATGCGACTTTACCTTCTTCCAAAGGCACAAGTGCGGTGTTAGTTTTCTTTGATGCGAGTTCAGCTGAGCGATTGATAGCGCCCTGGAGAGTGTCGAGTCCATCGATCATCCCCAGGGTAAGCGCTTTGGAAGCCGGGTACATTTTGCCAGTGAAAATGTTTTCCTCACCGGTGTTCAACCGAGAGCCCCTTCCTTGTTTGACAGTACTGAAAAAATCTTCTGCCACCACACGAAGTTCTTCCACGAGTTGTTCGCGCAAGTCGTCCGTCAATGGTTCAAGTGAATTGATGCGCGCCTTGTCTGTTGATTGAGGTGCGCGAATGATTTCTACCGCGCCGATTTCTTTTTGAATGTAGGCCTGGTAATTCTCGTAAACACACAAAACGCCAATGGAACCGAATTCCGTGGCGTTGTTTTTATTGCCGATAATCTCGGAGGCCTGGCTAGCGATCCAGTATGCAGCGCTGGCCACCATTCCGTCGCCAAACGCTACTACGGGCTTGCGTTCTTTGGCTGCACTAATGGCAAGACCAAATTCGTTTGTACCGTCAACCGTACCTCCAGGGCTTTCAATGTCCATTACGATCGCCGAAATACTTTCAGCGCGAACAGCGCGGTCCAGCATGCGTGTATAATCGCGCATGCCGTAGCTGCACAGATCTCCACGCTTGGTGAGAGCGCCTATAACGGGAATGATAGCAACGTTGGCACCTGTCTGAGTTCGCGCTACAACCAGGCCGGCGTCGGGATCCCACGATGTGGAGACTACCAATCCGTCAGTAGCGACGGGCAAAACGGAATAACGTTCGAGCAGTTTTTCCTGCGTCGTTTTCTTAATGAGGTTGTCAATCGACTTCCCCTCTGCCAGTAGACCGAGAACAATAGCTCCGGTTCGACTAGCGAATTGATGTGAAATTGCCCATTGGCGGTATGACAGGATATCGATCATGTGAACCCAAAGTTCTTCAGACCGAATCCGAATTTTTAGGACAATGGTACGGGCCTTTAGAAAGGCACCGTTTTAGCCTGCTCATCGAACGCTACCGTGGCCAGCGTATCGAATGTTTTAGCAGCGATCATCGAATCCACAACGAATTCAACGCCGAGGGTTCCCGCGAAGATTTTTCCAAATTCACTAAGGGTAGGCGTGTTTTCAGGCAGGTCCATGTTAATCGCTTGCTCTTTCAGGCGAGGTGCCGACAAAGAGAGCCAGAATTGAACATCAACTTTATTTGTATCCGCCAGGACCGATTCAGCCAATGAGCGATGTTTAAACCAGTTAGCTATTTGGTCCACTGTGGGGCGTTGATCATCGGTACCGTTGTAGCCGTTGTTGCCGTTCCAATAGATAGCCTGGTCAATGACTGCCTGGCGAAGATTTTCTTTGTAGCGCGAATGTTTCTCAACTTCGATTCGCTGCTGTGGAGTAAGATTGATTGCTGTCATAAAAAAAGATTAATTGTTGGTTATCGTCCATCCATAGACGTTCTCAAGTACGTAAATTTTTTCCTTCTCGTTGGCCGGCGTTCCTTCCACGTATGCGATCCCGGCAGATACATAAGCCGTGAATGCCGTTGAATTTATAGGCGTCGTTCCGGCTTCGTTGTAAAGTTGGAACGTGTTCCCGGCAATACTTTTAATCATGTAGTATTGTTGATTGACTTGCGACATTCCATTAACTGAACGGATACGGATCACGTCATTGTTTGCCAGCGTCCCGATAGCTGACACGGTTACGACGGCGGTCGCGGCTTGCGTGATCCCGGTAATCGTTCCGGTTTTATAGGTTGCGTTAGCTACTTCCGTGCCCGTTGCCGCGCCATTGGTCCCGCCAATAGTGAGACTTTTTCCGAGGGTTGTCGGCACGATATCCCAGTTTCGGCGGTTGGTGTAGATGCTGTTGATGTTCGCGTTCACGTTGGCCGAACTCATACCGTTATTTGCCAGGGTAATTACCCGGGGGTTCCAGTTGGCTCGTGACCCAAAAGCAAAATCTATATTCAATGCGTTGTCACTGAACAAGGTTGCGGCATCACCCGATGCGGTGTGCGTTACGCTTGTTAGGTTCGTGAATGTAGTGAGTAGGGGGTTATTGGTAACGTTCAGTATGTCGTTCACAAAGACAGCATTGGCCGCCGTTGACGGAAAAGTCAAGGTAACAAGGGCGGCATTATTAGTTACGGTGAATAGCGCGATTGTCGTCGTGATGCTCCTGCCTCCAACGTTGATCGCCGTTTGCCCGGTGTTGTCCAAAAACAACGCCGTCAAGTTATGCCGGCTGTTGGAGGCAAAGTTTACGTTCGCCGAGTTGTTGCTCATGCGCAGTTGACGCATTGCCGTGCCCCCGCCGTTCAGTCCTGAAATATTATTGTCTAGCAAAATCAAAACTTGGACGTTCGGCGGCGCTGTAAACGTTCCGGTCAACTTACATTTGGTTGCATACAAAGACGTGCAAACGGTAAGTGCTGAAAAATCCACGCCAGCTCCTAGACCGTTAGTTGAATCCTGCCCGTTTTCGATATTGTTGGCGGCTGTGATTTGTGTGCTGAAATACAATTCCTGCAAAGCGGTCATCGCCTGAATCCGCGCAATCAACGTTGTGCTAACCGTCGTATCTAGTTTGTTGCCAGCAATCCCTAAGAACGTTACGCCGGTAGCGGCTGGCGGCAGTGTTAAATCCGTGATCCTACAATTTGACAAGTCGATCTGAGTTAGCCCGGTCAATCCTGAAATGTCAACCGTCGAAAGGTTGTTTTTAAGTGCGGGGTTTGTCACTGATGTCGGCGCATTACCGAAAATGAAAATTCCCAAACTTACCCGCGAAGCCGATAGCGTGATCGTTCCAGTCCATACACTTGTTGAGCTGTTCAAAACCCGAACTACAGACATGCCGTTTGGTATATCCGACGCGGTAATGTTCCGTGTCCATGTCAGAGTGTTACTTTGCAAAATCAGTTTTACAGCCGCGCCACTGGCAAAGAGTTTATTAATCGCCGACTGAAGGTCTGTTGTTATGCCGGTGCAACTAAGCAAAACAAGCACTTCAAGCGGTGGCGTAGCGTGTAGCGTTAACGAGGTTAAGCCAGAATTACCTAACGCCAGCACACGAAGAGATGGACAGTGGGAAAGGTTCAACGTAGCAAATCCAGTTAGCGTGTCTGTTATAAGGTTTGAATTTATAGCGCCCCCATAGAGGGACGGTGTTTTAAATGTCGAATCAACAACATACCCCATCCAGCAATCTTTTAAATTAACCGCATCCTGTAAGCGATCATTGATGACTGACCCAACACCAGCGCCTAGGCTGATTTCAATTGTCTCCAATGCCGGGCTGAATCGTTGGGCTATCGTTGCAAATTGTGTAGTCCCGGAACTCGCATACCGAAAATCAATTAAGTTTCTCGCTTGACCTACAAGTCCGGACGGATAGTTTGCGCCGACAGACGGATTGCCGGGATTATTGCCGAAGCCAATACGGGAAACGTGACGCCACGTTGTTACGTCCACGGTAGACGTGCGGCTATACGTGCTTGCCTGCATCAATGCGGATGAAATATCATGCCCGCGAAAAATCCTCTTTCTCATTCTCATGCTTGCTCTAACCGTGTTGCTTGTGTACCGCCATCCACGCGCCGGAAGGATCGGCGTCACGTTAGCATTACCATTACCATTATAGGTAATGTACGTGTCAGAAATGAGCGATTGTGTATCGGGTGCCGGTTCGGCAACGGCGTTGATATTAAATTGATCGTTGGCAGGCACGCGGACAATCGCAGGAAATGGGGCGAATAACGTTTCATAAAAACGCGCCGCACCGCTCGCCCATCCAAGCGAATCGAATTCATCGACTAAATGCGGCTGAGCAAAAAAACCGAACATCATGGCTTGCGAATTATGTTAGGTGCATACATTACTTCAAGTACGCCCGATTCCCAGCAATAAAAAGTAAAGATGTCTATAGCTTTGGCCGGACTTGTTCCATTAGCCGCTGGATCTGTTAGCGCAGGATTGGCAGATGAGCCGCTAGGCCACCCCCAAATATTGCTACCTGCAAATACAATCGTCTTTAACGTTGTATTACTAACGATGGTAAGAACGTATGTCTCCCCTACAACCGCATTGCTATAGCTAAGCGAGGTAATGTTGCCAGTCGCTACGCATTTTTGTTGCTTGCCATTGTTCCAGTTTATCGTAACTGATCCACTGACGTTACCCGCGTCGTACACACCACTGATTCCGAGCCATGTCCTGAACTGCGCAACGGTTCGTGATATTAATTTTTTGCTGCTATTGAAATATGCGGCTTCGTCAACTCCCGCGTCGCTTACCGTGGGCCCAATAGTAAATGTTTGGGCAAGTGACCATGTGTGCGCCAGCGTCTTCAAGTTCGTCCACCAAGCCGCTAGCGTGTCTGGTGCGGCTGGTTTGTTATTAACTGTCCCTGCAATCACTTCGGCGCTGGATGCAAAATCTTTATTGTAGGCAGATCCCTTCGCAGCCGATACTACGTTTTTACTCGCGTCTGTTTCCAGGACCTGACTACCTGTTGTATTGATCAGCCTGATTCCTGTAGTGAAAATTTGAAGACTAGCCCACGTCCAAGGACCTGAAATAAAGGCGAGAAGCATTTCGACGAGTCCCTTTTCAGAAGGTGTCCTTGCGTCGCTGTTTGAGGAGTCGCTTGATCCGAGCGCTACCCTCGCTGTAATGTTTTGCGCTTCAGCTGTCAGTGATCTTTCAACTGTACCTGCGGTGGTAGGATCCCACGGCGCGACAGAAGAAAGGATTACATCAAGGCTCTCTTGTTCAGACAGCTTTCGGTAATCGGTGACCAGCGTTGCTGTGGTGGATGCAAACTTTTGATACAACGCCCATCCGGAGCCGACCGTTGGGTCAGTGGTTGCCGTCGTCACTAGGTAGAAGAAATCTGTTTTCTGCGCAGCCTGATCAGCGAGCATGCCAGCGATATTTGTATAGGTCTTCGCTACTCCCTTGCCTGATCCAGATCCACCCATGCGCTCCCACTGCAGCGCTGTTATTTCAGTCTCGATGTTGGTACTGGTGAATGGCCTGGTACCTACCAGGAGAACATACAAGCCGCGGCCATCAACGGAATGGTTATGGAAAACGATGATCAGTCCAGGACCGAAGACTCCAGCTGCCCACTCCGGAATAGCAGCACTCGACGAAGGCGAAACTTCTCTCCACCAGGTGTTCTCTATCGTGAGCGGGTTAGTGGGCGGCGCGTTATTGATCTTGCCATCAGTCTTAGTTTCAAAAATCCTTCGCTTAGCGTTGGTATCTGGATGAATGCAGTAACGTCCGTCGCCACTTGCATTGGTATTGAAAGTAAGTGCAGAGGTCCAATCCGGAATAACGGTTGTGGCAGTCGACATCGAGACGTAATCGACGATCTTATACAAAGCAGTGCGCAACGTGGAGACCAGGTTGAGCGGAACGGTAAGAGTAGCTAAAATGAAATCTTTGACTTCCTGAGCGGTCATGATGATGAAGTATAAAAATTGGTGAATCCGAATTCAGAGATGATGTTGAATACCTCTCCAGGTGCGAGCGATGCGATAGCAACGCCGTTGTATTTCACTACGGCCGGCGCGGTGCCTACTGGTGGAGCGGATAGGGATCCGTTGTAATGAAAAAAATTGTCCGGACCATCGGGATAGTAGAACCGGCAGTCGTATGCATTCAAGTTTTCAAATGATTTCCCGCTATCGTGATCGTACTCGAATCGAACAGGCGTCTCCAGGCTCCCAAAAATTTTGTTGGTACCGTTGGCGTCAGTGAATAAGACTATGAATTCGTCTTCAGCTGCCAGGTCGAGCTGCGGTTTGATAGCTGCGCGGTCTTTGGGAAGAAGGAACGGAAGTGTGTTTTGCTTGCTCGCCCCTTCCCTGGTTGCCTTGGTGGCAGACTTCGTACTACTGGATTCCAGGATTGCGCTCCAGACGACGAACGCCCTGCCTGCCTTGGGAACTATGTCGCCATAAACAATGCCATTGGAGGGCTCCGGAAAGGTTTCAACGTCATCCTTTCGAATGACTCTCAGCGTAATGATGCCTCCGATGTTATCATTAGCTGAGAACCTGGAGATGTTTTGTAGATAGGCCATCGTGAGGACGAAGTACGATGGACCTTGCTTGAAATTTTAGGACACTACCAGAGGCGTTTGACAACGGCTGTCAAAGAGGTGGGACAGTATCGGGAAAACTTTGGGACATAATCGGGAATTTATTTTCGAGCCAACGGAGTGGTAGAATTCACTCGGACATTTTCGGGAAGATTTTGGGACCCTTTCGTGCGATTTTTTTCATCCGATCCTTTCTCACGCTACGATATCGGAGCCATGCCTTATGCGCGGCGTCGTAGGTGTACTCATTTTCGTCGATGTTAAAGAAAAATAGAAAGCTTTTGCAGCTATTGTGGGGGTTTACACCGGCGTAACTCTGTGCAAAGATCCACAGAATCAATCCCTCCTGAAACATCTCATCGAGCAGCGTATTGATGTAGACAAGCTGCGAGATCCCCGGACTCATCTTGGCTGCCCTAGACGACAGTTCAATGGCAATAGTGTCGGTTTGTCGCTCACTTAAGTTTGCCGCTTCCTGGCGATATTTGAGGGCTTTTAGGAGATTTTTTCCTACCGAGGTGTGCTCGTCAAGCCTGAAGGGCTCTGGTAGATCGAAGTTTTTGAGAAGAAACTTTTTGAGGTGGGGCTTAATGGGAACGTTCACTACTCTACACTCGCTTGTCATCATCACACAGGGTTGTTTCGTCGAATAAATTTCGCCCGAGACCCCACCTTCAAACGTTACCTTGTAAGGTTTTCTGTCATTGTGCAGGATTTCACTGAAATTCTGCATAGCCCCCGGCAGGATCAGTTCGGCCGGGGGATTGATTTTATTCATTGTCCAGGGGGCTGCGTTGCCTCATTGCGTCTACGCATCCTGACGCGTCGCCCCTTCCGCATATCGAGATCGTCATTTGAAACCTGTAGCCACATAAACATACCGGCAAAGAATAAGCATACGATTCGCTCAGCGACCCGAAACTCCTTTATCCTGGTAATAAGGCGCTCGATGTTCTTCTCCAGAAGCTCAGTGTATTCCTGGTCCGGAATGATGCCGGTGCTCTTAAGGTTCTTGATGCCATCATGCGAAGCAGCAAAGCCATCGATGATGTGGTGATGCAAGTAAGTATTACTCTTCTTGCTGTACATTTTCTCTTTCATAAAATCAACTTTTAGACATTAGACATAAATGAGAGGGTCACTTTTGCCTGGCGGGTTGGTCTTAAAGTTGAATTCTTATACAAACAATCTGATCCTAAGCTTGACCATTTTGTCGTCGATTGGTTTAAACCACCATTCACACGAGGTCCGTTGCAGGAGGTATGCCAATTTCTGAACATCTTCATAGTTGAAGAATGTGGACATCACTTCCACGGAACCATCACAAGTCACTACTAGCACCATACGGTTGCTGCTGTCTACTATAGCAGCTAATTTTTCGATGAATAATTCTCGAGAGATCTGATAGCGAATCATTTTAACAAGGGGGTTAGTTTTCAAAGAATACATCTGCAGCCTTAATATCTTGATATCCTTCAATGAGCTGAAGGGTACGAAGCTTACTTAATGCATTGGAAAAACTTCCGCTGTTCCAGGAGTAGCCCGTAGCGGTACCGAGTTCTTCCTTGCGGAAAACTCCTGGATGACCTTCGAGCAACGTGGTAAGAATCTGTTGCTCCATCCGACCGACTTTTGAAAACCAATATTGTTGTAGCGCTTCACCCGTTGGCATCGGATCGACTGGACCGATAGCGCCCAGGCCTTCACCTGTGATGCCAATAATTTCGGAACTGCCAGATATCATACCAGCAGTGCGTAAACGTGATAGCGCGTTAGAGAAAGACCCCGACGTCGATGAATATCCTGACAGTATACCCAGCTGGCTCTTTGTTGTCTGCGCACGACCATTGCGTTGGGCGAGGACCTGAAGGATTGCCCGTTCCATTCGTCCAATACCAATCGGTCCGTTTGCTTTGTCTCTCTTGACAACGGGTGCTACAGCGTTGGGTATGACTGAACGCAGGCGCTGTGCCGGCGAATTAGGAGCTTCGACAGCACGACCATTCTTAACTGACTGGAGCGCTGCCAGTAATGCTTTCGCTACTGAATCCTGGTTTTCCCAGAACAAAGCCATTGCATTCCCATGGCGTTCAGCTTCATTGACCATTGCCACCAGATTCTTTTCCGCACGCTTAAAAAAGGCTTCTGATAATACGTTCACCTCCTTCACCTTCTGTGGTGCTGCAGGTTTGCCATTGGCAACTAGCTTTTCGAGTTCAGCAATTCTCTTTTTGAGTTCCCTAGGATCCTCAGCCTTGGCGCGCTCGATCGTCGCCTTCATTTTCTCTTTAACTTCTGCCAGATCAATTTCCTTCAAAGCCTTTCCTCTGAAAGTTCCGCCAGCTTTAGGAGTTGAGGTCGAATCGAATGTCCGCTTCTTCGATATTTTTATCTTCTGCAGCACGTCAAGCCATTGAGGTGACCACACGTAACATTCTCCAGGCTTGAGACTGGGAAGCTCTTCGATCAATTTGACGTCCATGCCTTGATGCACAATCCATTCTCGGATCGCTTTACGTTCGTGAGCGCCATTGACCTGGAATGCCATCAGGCATTCTGTCTGATTCAAGACTTCCTTATTGACGCTTTGTGGCCGCTGAGTTATCATCGTCACACCAATACCGTAATTCCTTCCCAGCCGAATGATCTCTTCATATATGCCGACCATCGATGCCGAGTCACCCCGTACCGCCTCCGGAATGATTAGCTGCGACTCTTCGAGAACAAGCATCACCGGCGTAGGGTTGTGTTCTGCTTTCTTGCGCTTCCACAGTTGAGCACCAAATGCCGTAGCAAATCTTTGTCGGTCTACTTTCGTGAACTGGCTTGCATCGATGACAAGGCTTCTACCGCTGTCAATCAGAATATCTGCGACTAATGTGCCCCCAGTTGGTTCAAGAGGAATGTCGCCGCGTAAACCGCCAATGATCGGAATATCGATACCCTTTGATTTTCCATCTGCAGCCAACCGAAGCCCATACCAATTACCCACGGTATCGAGTATTGCGACCTGTATGCCGGCATCAATTAGTAACTCGACCAATTTTCCGGAGCCATAACTTTTGCCGCTTCCCTTTCGGCCAATGAAGGCAAAGGTTTGAGTTGCTGCATCGAGCGGAAGTGATAACGTTTCAGATAATTTTATCTTCATAAGAATAGCGATGTTACTTTACTCTTGGACTCCACCTGTAATTCAATCTTTGCTTTCAAGTCGTCGCACTTCTTTAGTGATTCGACGAAGCTGACCAGGTGCTGCAGCGCTGCACTTTGCTCTCTTAGCAATTCGGTCGAAGCCGATAAATGCAATGGGTTCAGGAACGAAAATGTATCCTGCTTGTCGGCACGACCACTGAGCGCTTTGATACACTCTGTGGCATAGTTCCAATCTAGGTCGCGACAAGCCAGCTTAATGATTTCGATCTGCATGGCTAAACGAGACGATTGCTCAACGGTAGTAGCCATCACTTCACGTTGTTTAAAATGTTGTGTACCTCATTCAATGTGCCTTGCTCTGCCAGGTAGCGCTTCAGGAGTATTATTTTTCCCTGCAGCACCCGGACATCTTCGCGCATTTTGTCTACTGCGGCACGCTTCACTTCCTGCTGTTTCTGTTTTTCACGCTTGAGCTTGGCGATAACTGAGTCGGCGTCGTCGCTTGGCTTAATTTCCATCACGCCCATTAGCATGTCGGCCGCAGTCAGTCCGCCCTTTTCGGGTAGTGCTTCCAGGCCGTCAATAATCAATTTGAAGTCGGCCTCTGAGAGGTTGATGTGGTGCTTCAGATCACTCATAATTTTTGAAGGTTTAATAGTTTGGATGAAAAGGATTTTACAATGAATAGGGCCTCCGTACACCGGGGATCCGAGCCTGGCAGGTGCTGCACAGATCTGCTTCGACCCAGTGGCAGTTTCCCTCCGGCGCGATGCAAGGATTGTTTTCCGAGCACCCGCACTTGCGGCAGATCCGGGAGTTGATCGCCACGAAGGAGGCGCGCTCCCAGGGATCCATTTGCGGCCACCCGTCTTGGGTGACGCTTTCGATCAGTCGAAGGAGCTTCTGACCTTTGCCTGGAGTTGCGACGTCCCGGAGGCCGTTGTCGCAAATGTGGTACAGGGACCCATCTGCGTACTTGAACATGACTTCTACCATAGTTTTAGGAATTTTTTTTGTGCTCATGGCCGTTGAAAAGTGGTGTCACGCTGTCACGCTTGTCACACTTGTCACGCCTGTCACGCTTTGTCACGCGTTTATCACGCATTTATTTTTATTAACTAATTGATAATCAGATAGTGAGACAAAGCGTGACAAGCGTGACAGGTTTTTGGGGATTTTAAAATGGAACGTCCTCATTTTTTTTGCTGACGGTCAGCTGGACCGGCGCCGGCGTGGCCGTTCCGTTCCCAGTGCGACCAATTTCGGGGCTGTCCAAGCCACCTCCGGAGGCCTTGGAAAGGGATTCCTTGACCAGGACAATGCCCATATTATTCATCTGGCTGTAGTCAAAAACCAGGCAACTGGTACGCTTATCGTTGAAGGATTCTGCCGGACACAGGCCCAGGTAATAGGGCTGGTCCCTCATATATAGAGCGAGCGTATCTTCAGCCGGCGGCACCTGTCCGGTCCGCTCCCTGTACGACTTCGCGTACTTCGCGTAGACGTTGCTAAACCGGATCAACAAAACGTCGCATCGGATATCCTTCTTCTTTTCAATCTCAGAGCCGACCTTCAAGGCGATCTCCTTCCTGGAGCTGACCTTTATGTCTACGCCTTCGACGATCACCCCCTGATCGAACATGAACTCGACGCCCTTCCAGAAGATATTTATAGCGCTATTGTCCCTGAGCAACTTAGTGTGGTTGATCACCTGGCGCATGGCCATTTTAAACACTTCCTCGTAGCTGAATGGAAGCTTCACGAACGTAGCGAGCAGTTTGGTGGCCGCCAGGATCAACCCATAATTATTTAGCAACCGAGCCTCTACACGTTCGCCTATTGCCCGTGTTTCTATGGTCAATCTCTGATGCTCAGAGAGAAAAACTTTGGGAAGCTTTTCCTTTACTTCATCGCGATACTTCAAAAGCTCTAAGAGTAAACTACTCAGTCCATGCTGTTCGGCAGTCTTCAGGCTTTCGTGGGCCTGTTGCTGAGATTCCGTCAGGTTACTTAATCGATCTAAACTAAAGGGACACGTGATGGATCGGCTAAGCACAGAGCCGTCATCACGGATAGAGATGTATTGTCCGACGAGAATTACCGTACCCTGAATCTTCTGGATCCTGGTCTTACGCTTCTTACCTGTGTCACCGTCGCCAACCTCGCGACCTTCACCATCATAGGCCGCTTTGAAGGTGCCGAACTTCCAATCTTCAATACTGTTTTCATCGAATTCGTTAAAGAGTACGGGACAATTTCTAAAGCGCTCTACACGATTGAAGAAACTAAACGGCGTTCCTTGGCCGGGATTCAAATTGAACCCTTTAATCAAATCACCCTCGCCGTTCTTTCCAGAGAAAAACAACCAGGTCAAGCTTTCCGCCATTGCACTTTTGCCGGATCCCTTCGGTCCGTAGCAGTAAAGCATTGGCATTTTGGTGATACGCGTTACGATATCTTTAAACACCGTAAGGAAAGCGAATGCTATTCCATATGGTGCGTTGGAGCCGTATGTCGTATTGAACAATGAGGCCCATTTTTCGAATGTGATGTTGCTTTGCATATAAGATAAATAAAGGTCGTTCTCGTAAGGATTATCAGTTAGTCGTTCGTCGCGGTGGATCTTGCTGCGTCCTAGGGACAGATAGAATTTGTCATCGACCCTGATCGTTCCCATGTCGTCGTAGCGCAACATGTTCCCGCCGTGGTATACTGCATCACTGAAAGCAAAAAAACCTTCGGGCTGCCACCCTAAAGTTTTTAGTTCAAACGCCAGCGGCATGGTATCCATCAACCAACCAGTGACGCGCTTGAAATGTTGCTTCTGAAATTGAAACTCCGTACGAAAGTTTCCTCTGCGGAGCAATTCATTTTCGAAATGCGTTTGATTTCCGAACGCTTCTGTCGGCATCTCCACCATCGCATTGCGTACACAGTTAAAGATTTCTACGAGCCGGCGATTGTTGCTCTGCTCATAGATGTGATAGAGTGGCCTTAATGTGAAGTTGGTCGTGCGATACACGCCACCATTCACGTTCTTAAAATAGATACCGGCTTTGTATCCATCTTGCGAGACGGCCAGCTGCACGAACCCATCTTCGTCGAGGCGCTTTTTGTCTACCCAATCTGGCAACGGATCCTGAAACATCGAATCTTCCTCCATTGTTCGGATCTTTTCCTGCGCACGCTGCTTAACAGCTTTGTCCAGAGGCTTTGATAAGTCCGCTGCCTTTAGACCGTACTTTTTTGCCAGTGATTTCACGTATTGCTCTACGCGGATCTCGCTTGTCATCAGAGAAAGCAGGTTAATGGTGCTCTTGATGGCCACCGACATATTGTAGGCAGACAATTTTCCCTCTGTCAGATACTTGCCACATAGGTACTCGACGCCGTCCTGGTAGTCCCAAAGGACGTTGACCATCTTTTCAGTACAGTCGAACAGTGAATCGGGATCCTCTTTTGGTGGGAGAATGCATATGAAGACGTTGAATTGCTCGGCAAGCAGAATGGGGATATCCTTTTCCATGGCAGCAATGCCGGCGGCATCGCCATCGCGCAACACCAGGACTGTGTCAGTGTAGCGTCTCAGGATCTTGGCGTGCTTCTCAGTGAGCGCGGTACCGCAGGTGGCCACCGTATTGTCCCATCCAGATTGATGGAGCTTGATAACATCGAAGTACCCTTCTACCAGGACGGCCATGCCGTGATCTCTAAACCCTTTGATCGCTTTCGACAAACCGAATAGCACCTGTGATTTGTGATAGATCGGACTCTCCGGAGAGTTCATGTACTTTGCCCCTTCGTTGGCCAACCGACGGCCACCGAGGGCGACTACTTCGCCACGCTTATTTTCGATAGGTATGGTGATACGATGATGGAAGTAATCGTAAAGGGTGTTGTTGTCACTGGCCTTCACCAGTCCGCACTTCTCGGAAAGGGTGTAGCCTTCTTTGACAGCGGTTGTGGTGAATGATTTCCAATCAAGGCATACGCCTAGCTTCCAATCGATGATGGTTTCCCTGGTGAGTCTACGCTGCTCCATCAGGTACTTCACCGTCGGCATGTCAAGAGATCGCCGGTAAAGGTCCTGCGCTTTAAACATCAGGTCCTTCATGGTAAGTTCTTCGCTCTTTTCCTCCGGAGACTTCTCGGTGGTTTCCTTTTCAACGAGCTCGATGCCGTGATCCCTGGCAATAAGACGGACGGCTTCATCGAAAGGTAAATTTTCGTGCAGCATAACGAAGTGAATTGCGTCGCCGCCGGCGCCACACCCGAAACACTTGAAAATGTTTCTCCCTGGATGAACGTAAAAGGATGGGGTACTCTCGCCGTGCAAAGGACAACAGGCTTTAAAAGAGACGCCTG
>DATHKA010000320.1:0-5885 GCA_035489615.1 Chryseolinea sp. | reverse complement strand
TGGAATGCCGCCAAAGTGCGCATCTCAGCTACAAATCAAATATCAAACGATATGAAAAACACATTCTGGATGCTTTCGATCATACTGTTCGTCGCATCGGCATTTACCACTCCCCAGTTGCGCACGATCACGGGTAAGGTTGTTGACGTGGACGGGCATCAACCTATGCCGGGGATTAACGTGGTCGTCAAAGAAACGAAAGCCGCCACGACCACGGATGCAAGCGGCACCTATAGCATCAACGTACCGGCTAGTGGCGGAACCCTGGTGTTCTCGTTTATCGGCTATCAGACGCTGGAGATTAAAACGGGAAGTAAGTCCATTATCAATGTTACCATGACGCTGGACCAGGTGCAACTGAAAGAAGAGATTGTTATAGGCTACGCCACGCAAGATAAATCACTAAGGGGAAAGGCAGCCGGGGTGGCCATCTATGGAAGCATGGCACCCGCTTATGAAATGGCGGACGAGAAGCAGGTTATGGTACACAACACAGAAGAGTATGATGCGATTCACGAGATCGGCTTCCGCGATGCCACGAAAAATCCGTTCTCAACCTTCTCGATAGATGTCGATGCGGCTTCCTACAGCAACATCCGCCGCTTCATCAACAATGGCCAGCGACCTCCGAAAGATGCCGTGCGCATTGAAGAGATGGTGAATTACTTCGACTATGACTATCGTCAACCGGCAGGTGAGCATCCTTTCGAGGTGATCACGGAAGTATCGACGGCTCCGTGGAATACGAAGCATCGCCTCGTACACATTGGGCTGCAGGGAAAAGTTATTCCTACCAAAGATCTGCCTGCTTCGAACCTTGTCTTTCTTATTGATGTGTCAGGATCGATGGCAGATGCGAACAAGCTTCCCCTGCTGAAGAGTTCACTGAAGATGCTCGTCGAACAACTGCGCGACCAGGACCACGTGGCCATTGTGGTTTATGCAGGTGCAGCGGGTCTTGTGCTGGAGCCCACGTCCGGTGCCGATAAGAAAAGTATCATCGATGCACTCGATCATCTCGAAGCAGGTGGTTCAACGGCCGGTGGCGCCGGCATCGAGCTGGCGTATGCAACGGCGAAGAAGCATTTCAAAACAAACGGAAACAACCGCGTGATTCTGGCCACAGACGGCGACTTCAACGTGGGCGAATCGAGCGACGCCGGCATGGAGCGACTCATTGAACAGAAGCGCAAGGATGGGATCTTCCTTACGGTGCTGGGCTATGGCATGGGCAACTACAAAGACTCGAAAATGGAAATCCTCTCCGACAAAGGCAACGGTAACTATGCGTACATCGATAACATCACCGAGGCGCGTAAAGTGTTGGTTAACGAATTTGGCGGCACGTTGTTCACCATCGCGAAGGATGTGAAGCTGCAGGTCGAGTTCAACCCGGCCAATGTAAAAGCGTATCGTCTCATCGGCTACGAGAACCGTATGCTCGCCAACGAAGACTTCAACAACGACAAGAAGGATGCAGGTGAACTGGGTTCCGGACACACCGTGACAGCGTTGTACGAAATCGTTCCCGTCGGCGCCGACACGCCGGTTGACGGCATCGATCCGTTGAAGTACCAGAAGGCAACGGCATCGCCACGCGCATCGTATTCAAGTGAACTGATGACCATCAAACTGCGCTACAAGCAACCCGATGGCGAAGTGAGCAAGCTCATTACGCACACGCTGAAAGATGAACAAGTTGCCATGGCCGGGACGTCGGACAACTATCGTTGGTCGGCTGCCGTCGCTGGATTCGGAATGATTCTTCGCGAGTCAGAATTCGCGAACCAGTATACCTATGCGCAGGTCCTGCAGTTGGCAAATGGTGCCCGAGGCAAGGATCAGGAAAGGTATCGGATCGAATTTATCAACCTGGTGAAAGCGATCAATCAGGTGGGAACGCACTAGGTTGGTCCTGAGTCTTTAATATTTAGTCCTTGGTAGGTCCTTAGTATGTAGAGTTTTTGAGTTGTGATTTTGATCCACTGCCTCAATACTTTGAATACTAAAGACCTACTCAGGACTTACGACTAACTACTATTTACGCTTATCTTTGCCCGAGTTTAACGCCACCGTACGAACAAGAACGCGGAAAATCGAATGGTCAAGATCAGCGCTGTAGTTATTACATTCAACGAAGAGGATAAGATTGGGCGTTGCGTGGACTCCCTGATGCGCGTGGCTGATGAGATTGTTGTAGTCGATTCTTTCTCGACTGACGGCACGCGCAGAATCTGCGAATCGCGAGGGGTTAAGTTCATCCAACACCCGTTTGAAGGACACATCCAGCAGAAGAACTTTGCCCTATCGCAGTCCACACATGAGCTGGTGCTTTCCCTCGATGCGGACGAATATCTTTCCGAAGAGCTTACGCAGTCGATTCTGGTAGTAAAGCAGGGCCCTTTGAATCAGGTGTATGCAATGGTACGACTATCCAGTCTGAGGGGGCGTTGGATCTATGCGACGGATTGGTACCCGGATCGGAAGATCAGACTTTGGCATCGCAGTGTGGGAAGATGGGGTGGGTACAATCCCCACGACCATGTGATTGTGAAAAAAGGGGTACCCGTACAAAGACTACAAGGCCCGATTCTTCACGAAGCATACGATAGTTACGACCTCCTGTATAAGAAGGCGTATGCCTATGCCGTGGTCTATGCGAAGTCAAACGCCGGCCTTCGATCCAGCAACGCCCTGATGATATTGTTCAAGTCGTGGTATGGATTCGTCCGAAATTACTTTTTAAAACGGGGCATATTCTATGGCTTTGACGGATTGGCCATCTCGGTGAGTATTTCGGTTTATACCTTCTTCAAATACAGCATTCTTCGCGAGCTGAACGCTGAACTTCGAACGTGGCGGGTACCCACTACGTTAATCATCACGACGTACAACCGTGCCGATGCGCTGGAACTCGTACTGGAAAGCGCGTTGAAGCTCTCCGAACTACCCGACGAAATAATTGTCGCCGATGATGGGTCAACCGACGAAACACGAAATCTTATAGAGTCATATGTGAACCGCTTTCAGGTACCTTTGCGACATTGCTGGCATGCAGACGAAGGATTCCGATTGGCGACAATCAGGAACAAGGCCATCGCCATCGCGAAGAACCCCTACATCGTTATGATTGACGGCGACATGGTCATGCCACCCGATTTTGTCACAGACCACAAACGGGCCGCGACCCGGGGAATGATAGTGCAGGGCTCACGCGTTTTATTGCTGGAGCCCTATACCCGGAAAGCCATTCGTGACAAGACCCATCGCTTGTCGTTCTTTTCGCAGGGTGTCAGCAACAGAAAAAATATCCTCCGAAACGCATGGCTCAGTGGAGTGCTTTCCTACTTTAACCAAAACATCTTTCGCGTGCGTGGGGCCAACATGGCGTTCTGGCGCTCCGATGTGATTGCCATCAATGGCTTTAACGAGGATTTCGTAGGCTGGGGTCGCGAGGATTCAGAGTTCATAGCCCGTATGCAACACGCCGGTATCAGGAAGTATCATCTCAAATTTTCAGGAGCAGCCTTTCACCTGTATCATCCCGAAAGTCGCCGTGACGCCCTTGCCACCAACGACCGCATTCTGCACCAAACGGTCGTCAACGAAAGCCTACGATGCGATAATGGTATCGACAAATATCTATCGGCTGGTTAGATAGAAAAAAAATGTCGCCGTCGATACGTGTCAAATATTTTTATTCCGCGACTGGGTGGGCGAGCGGCAAGCCTAATGTCTGCTGATTTGCTGGGCATTAGCCTCATACGGCAAAATGCCTGGTGTATCCCAACCATTCGAAGGGTCCGACGACGCCAATAATCACACTACAGATATTCAGGATTTAGATGTTTTATGCTGTTTTTGCTTATTTTGCCAGTCAATGGAATTAGAAGAAACCCCAAAGCAACACTACACAGAAGCTGAGAGGCAGCAGATATTCGACCATGAATTCATGCCGCACATTAACTCCATGTATAATTTTGCCTACCGTCTTACGCTCGACCAGGATGACTCAAAAGACCTGGTGCAGGACACGTATCTCAAGGCGTACCGCTTCATCGAATCCTTTCAGAAGGGAACTAATGCTAAAGCATGGCTGTTTCGAATTTTAAAAAACAGCTTTATTAATGACTACCGGAAGAAGAGCAAAGAACCTTCCAAGGTGGACTATCAGGAAGTAGAAAGCTATTATAACTCCGAGGAAGTAGACAGACAAATCACGCCCGATCTGCGTGTGGAGGCGCTCAAAGATATGATCGGCGACGAGATTTCGAACGCGCTAAACTCGTTGGATGTGGATTTCAGAACGGTAATAATACTGTGTGATCTGGAAGGTTTCAAATACGACGAGATGGCCAAGATTCTGGACATTCCCATCGGGACCGTCAGGAGCCGGCTGCACCGAGCAAGGAATCTGCTGAAAGAGAAACTGAGTGAATATGCGAAGCAAATGGGTTATAAAACGGCATAAAATATGAGCAATCCTGACCAGAGTCGAATGAAGCAAGACTGCGCCAACAAGCGTGAATGCATGCAGATGCTTCAGCTCATTGTAGACGGTGAGGCTACTCCCGAGCAGAAAGATCACTTTCTCAAGCACCATCTCGAAGAATGCTTGCCGTGTTTTAACAACTATCATCTGGAGATGGCCATTCGCCAGATGCTCAAATCCAAGTGCACGGGCGACTGTGCTCCTCAGGAACTCGTCGACAGTATTAAGGCAAAGGTTATCCGAAATCTTACCTCTTGAATGGCCGGCCAAGCGCTCATCTTTTCAGCGCCATCGGGTTCTGGCAAGACTACGATCGTAAGACATCTCCTCACTAACAATCCCGACCTCGGCTTTTCCATATCCGCGTCTACACGCGACAAGCGTGGCCGCACCGAATCTCACGGCAAGGATTATTACTTTCTCACACCAGACGAATTCAAAAAGAAGATCGATGAGGATGCCTTCATCGAATGGGAAGAAGTCTACGAGGGAAATTTTTACGGCACCCTGAAGTCGGAAATCGAACGCATCTGGAGCGAAGGGAAGAATGTGATCTTCGATGTCGACGTTCAGGGCGGACTCAATCTCAAGAAATATTTCGGCGACCGCGCGCTCGGTGTATTCGTGAAGGCACCTTCGGTTGAAGTGTTGAAGGAACGACTTCGCGACCGGGGTACGGAATCGGAAGAGAGTCTTTCAAGAAGGTTATTCAAGGCAAATTTTGAGATGTCATTCGCCAATAAGTTCGATGTGGTGCTGGTGAACGAGGAGTTGCAGCATTCGTTGAAGGAGGCGCAGGAGTTGTATGACAGATTCAAAAAGACGGTATAGTTTGAAAGGGTGTTGAATTTATCTTCGCCAACTCCGCCACTTCTCCTATGAAAATCGGACTCTTCTTCGGCTCCTTTAATCCTATCCACATTGGCCATCTCATTATTGCCAACCTGATGGTGGAGGCCTCCGATTTACAGAAAGTCTGGTTCGTAGTTTCGCCACAGAATCCCCTCAAGCCCGCGAAAGGACTCCTGCATGAATTCGACCGCTACGACATGGTTCGCGCGGCCGTCTACGAAAACTACAAGCTCGACGTCTCGGATGTTGAGTTCCACCTTCCCAAGCCGAGTTATACCATTCATACGCTCGTCCATCTGAAAGAGAAGCACCCAGACAAGGAATTCAGGGTCATTGTGGGCGAAGACAACCTGTCCAACTTTACCCGCTGGAAAAACCATCGCCAAATACTTGACCTCTACGGACTTTACGTTTATCCCCGACCAGGCACGCAACTTTCGGAACTTCGTTCGCATCCTAACGTTACAATAGTCGAAGCGCCGTTGCTCGATATCTCCGCAACTTTTATCAGAGAACGCATCCGAAAGGGACAATCCGTGCG
>DATHKA010000319.1:0-5740 GCA_035489615.1 Chryseolinea sp. | reverse complement strand
GTGCCGTCCAGGTGGTACCAATCCGGGGCATTGATGTAGACGCCGTGCTCGTTGCACCCGCGATACAATTCCTTTTGAATTTCCATCTGCTTCCAGCGTGAATCGTCGAGTCCTTCGTGTCCGGGGTGGGTGGTTGATGCGCAGAGGTCGCCCACATACGGGCCATCGTTTTCCCAGATGTCAAAGCCGGTATTCGCAATAAAGTATTTGATCTTGTCGCGAAACGTCAGTCCCCAATTGCTGCCGAAGCACGGAGCATGTCCGCCAAAATAGGCACCGCCCGGTTTGCCGGTGGCGGGATCGATCACATCGTCGGCGTCGCTGATACGCCGTGAGCTGAACAGCGCGTAGCTGCCGATCAGTATGCCTTTAGAGTGCGCATAGTCCGATAGTTGCTTCCAATGCCGGATGTTCAAGGCAGAGGTGTCCTCCATCTGGCAGTGACTGCCAAAGCTCAGGATCAACGCCTCGTAGCCGGTGGCGGCGCATTGATCCACGGCCGTGCGTACTTCGTCGTCGTTCTTGCTGACGAGGTGCATAAAGATCGGATTCTGGGTGGTCCAGGGCGCTAACGTTCGGTACATACGCCGGATCATCAGTCCACGGCGCTCGCGGTCGTAGGTATCAATGAGCAGCTCCGCTGTGCGAACCGACAGAAGGCTATCCCCCGGTTTGATAGATACACCGGGCGCCCGTTCCGGATAAACCTCGAGTTGCACCGGTGTTCGAAGCGTATAGTTCACCTGGGAGGTATAGGTAGTATCCCGAAGCCAATGCGTCGTTTGATCGCTGAGTTCGTAGCGCATGGAGTTGTTGTAGGCGAAGTTTGTCTCGATGTAGATCCCGTGTTGCTTGCGCATCGTGCGTTCGTTTCCCTCGACGCCACTCTCTTCTTCGACCAGTCCCAGCACTTCGTTAACGAGGCGGTCGATCTTCACGCTTACGTCTCGGCCGTTGTACACGGTTAATGACTTAATGATCAACGGAAGTCCATCATATAGTTCGTACCGAACAGTCACGCGAATGCCCTGAACATCCGGAGAATTTCCGGCGTAGTGAAAAGTGAGCACCTGACCAGTGGGCTGATGCGTGTTGCTAGTCCAGGTCTTTGGTTTCCACTGGATATAGGGCGTGAGCGCTTCAACGGTGTAGGATCTATATTGAAAATCCCGGCTAATGGGCTCCATCTTCGCGATCCATTCTGGAAGCAGATAACCTTTTTCCACCTGGCCCTTCAATCCGCCAATAAGATGTTCCTTGCCATTTACCGTTATTTTGGCTTCCGGTTGAATGGCGCGTAACAGCTGTTGGCCGTTGCCCAGGTTTCGGTAATCGACACAGGCGACTGTCGGAGATATGACGAAGGCCCGGCGCACGAGGCCATTGAAAAGAATGATCTGTTTGCCGTCGGGAGATTGATATACTTCGGCTTTATCCGACACGGGCTTGACGAGCCAGTCGTTTGGCTGTGTACGTGTAGTAATACCGTTGTCCACTGGTCGTTGCGCGTGGAGATCCGGCGCGAAGGTGACCGTCCCTATGAACAACAGCACCCGGACCATGGTGAACGTCATACGGCTAGGTTGTCTTGGTATAAATCCCGTGTAGCGTCGGCTGGCAGGCACGTGATTTTTAAAGAAAGCTTTGGGCGACAGGGGGTGTACGTACTGCATGACACAAGTTAAGGAGATTCGAGGCCGGTACACAAATGGTTAGTAAGGCTCAGTCGGAGACTCAATCCAATCAATCTGGTTTTGATAAGCACGACCCGAACATACGGCAGAACCCGATGAGGCAATGCTGTATGATCGCGATTTCAGGGGACCATGACAGGCAGCGCCGACGAACCCGTCCGTGGCCGGAGATGCCGGTCATATCACCACCGGTGAAATAGTCAAAATGACCATAAGATAAAACCAACCCTATGCTCAGTGGTTCTCGCTGCAATCCTTGGTGACACTAATACTTTGCCCGGCATGCTCCTCTGAATACCCAGTCTCTGGACAACGAGTCGTGTGGAAGCTGCGGCGAGATCTTGAGCATAACCGTGCCCGGTCTGGGTCGATTATTCACATCACGGGCTTCGATCAGAAGCGCGGTACCGTCGGGCATGACGTCGAATGCCGGGTTGCCCGACCTCGTGCTGATGTGGTGGATGTCGGGAAAGCCCGCTGCCAAGGTGGGCAGTACCTGGCCGAACACGCTGGCTGACAGGCAAATACTAAAGGCTATAGAAAAGGGCAACATGACAGTAGCGTAGCAAAAAGCGGCTTTCCGGTGGCCAAAGTTTGTATTAAGGAAGCGAGCGCGCAGATTTCGCCTTCAGATTTTTTAGGTTGGCCGGTTTGACTATTTTTGCAGCGCTATTATTACCCGGCAGTCGGCCAGTAATAAGGATAATGGCTCCGTATTTCAATGGATAGAATTTCAGATTCCGATTCTGAAGATGCAGGTTCGATTCCTGCCGGGGCTACCAAGGCTATCTAAGCAACCATAAAGCCCGTTTCCATAATAGAAACGGGCCTTTTTTCACGCACGGTGTTTCGGAAATGTTTCGGAATATATGAACTCAGCAAAGTTGAAGATGTATCGTCGCGATGTCCGCAAGGATGGTACCTGCGGTATTTACTTGCAGGTCTTGATTAATCGGCGTAAGCTGGATATCGGACTAGATATCAAATGGCCGCCGAGTAAGTTTGATGAAGCAGTTGGCTGTAAGCCGCGGCCTATGAAAACTAAGCCTGAAAAGCTGAAGGAAACGGAGACCGTTAATGCATTGAACATTATTATTGGCAATGCAAAGACGAAGGCGAATGATATTTTCTTATTCTATCACGTCCGAAACCTCCCAATAGACGTCGATATTTTTCGTAGGGAGTTTCATTCCAACATGAATAAGAACGACTTCGTAACGTTCTTTAAACAGAAGTCCTACCATCGATGGAACAAAGGATTGATCAGCGATAACACGTTTAAGCAGGAAAAGTCGACTCTGGTTAAGCTGATCAAGTTCAACGAATCAATTCCCTTCAATTCATTTCATGCAGAATGGGGGCAGGAATTCGACCTGTTCCTTCGGAAGACGTATGGCAATGCGCAGAACACGCTCTGGAGCGAGAAGAAGCGGATCCGTACCTATCTCAATATGGCGGCCAACGATGGTATTGCGTTCATAGATCCGTATAAAAGGTTCAAAGTGCCGCAGAAGAAAAGCCGCTTCAAGGCGCTTAGTAAAACGCAGTTTAAAAAGTTGATTGATTTTTATGATTCAAAGCACATTGACAACATTCAGAAGGTGGTCCTTCGTAGGTTTTTGTTTAGCTGCACAACCGGGTTGCGTATTGGAGATCTCCGAATCCTTACAACGCAGAATTTTAAAGATGGTAAGATGACCCTTGATCCGAAAAAAACAAAGCGCTATGCGACGCACATAGATGCCGTACCTCTTAATGAGATGGCGTTACGCTTTCTCGAAGAAGAAAAGGCCTTTACAAAATCTGCACGGTTGTTCTTTTCGCCAACGGAGCAATATGGGAATCGCGTTCTTAAAGAAATAGCTAAGCTTGACCGTGTAAAACTGGATCACAATATTCATAACCACATTGGCAGGTCAACGTTTGCTAGTTTATACGATCAGGCTGGTGGCAACCATCGTAGTCTTATGGAATACATGGGTCTGACTAAAGTCGAAACGCTGATGAAGTATGTGCAGACTAACAAAGAGGTCATTGCTGATGGCATTGATAAAATGAACTCCAGCTTAAAAGAGTCTCCAGCCAATTCATAGTTAGCCCTGTCTCTAATGCGCACCCACTTTAACACCTACCAACAGAAGTATTCCGACGGCGGAGTTCTGCACATCTCAATCTGGAAGGATGAGTCGGGATACTTGAGCACAACGTACATGCTGCCCGGCGAAGAAAGCTGCGAGGCAAAGCCGGGTTATGAAGGCGATGTTTCATTTAAGCTGAACAACGGTCGGGAGCGCCCTCTATTTGACGTCTGGCGTGAGGTGAAATGGATGCTGAAACCTACGGATTGATTATGGCATACAAACACGGCGATATATTTATCTATCCATACGGTAAAAAATGGGCGTGGAAATACGAAACTTCAATAGGTCAGAAACTTTTCAATGACTTGCCGGTGATCACGGACTACTGCTTTAGCGTCGCCCGAAAGACTGAATCCGATGTATACATTGAGGTGAAGGGCAAATGGGTGAAGATGAAGCCACCGAAGAAATAGGCCGCCCATCTAATTCGGATGCTTCAGCCGCAGGATCAAGCGCCCATCGCCACAATGGTAGATCCTGCCGTTGAAATGAAACCCGTTGCCACGGACGACATAAGCGCCCTGGTCGTAGGCGATGACTTCAAATAGTACATAGAACAGGACCTCCCAGCTATTCATTCCCTCAGTAGTTTTTGCTTTGGGCTCACTTCTTCGAACGGAATGTACTGAGATTCCATTTCAGCCCATTTCAATGCAAACTGAATGGCTTCCGCATCCGTCCAGGACCGCCCATTCTTCACCCTAAAAGCATCTTCACAGCGAATGAAATCCCATTTGGGAATGCGAATCTCGGACGAGTAGCCCCGGACGCCTATCACCATCTGCCCATTTATGCTATCATCGTAGCAATACACTTGTATTTCGTCACCCATTTTCCGGCCAGAATTTAATCAAAGTGCTGTAATTCAGAGAAATGAGGTTTCAAATTGTGAAAAACAGGACCCGATAGGCGACGGGCAGGCCCGGAGGCCTTAACTTTTGGCGACCGACAGAGTTGAAAAATCGGGTGATATATGAATATTCGCGGTATGGAACAGTTTTTTAGTCAGCTGCCGCACAGGCCTTCAATGCCAACGGCTTCAGCGGTGTTAAGTATCGATTTAGCCAAGCCGATCGATCTTTCGCAAATGACTGTAGTAGACGTGAGCACGCGTGTGGTCGAAAGGAAGTATGGTATGGGTTACACGAATGAGCATACTGTAACGCTCATTGGCTACGAGGATCCCGACAACGACGTTATCAAGGTTACCATTGTCAGAGAATCAGTGCGCCGGCCTGATTTCAAAGCGATCGAATTGGCATCTAAGAAAGACTCGTAGTGTATAGCAGTACGTGGTCCTGGTCACTGTTGCGCTCGCGATGCTGGAGACCGTGATACAGTCTATTGTCGTATCCATCGGTATAGTGAGTAGCATGCTGGGGTTTAATTGCAGCGTTGGTCTCTGATTTCTTATCCTTCTTGTCTCCCTTCATGCGAGCACCCTCGAGGGATATCTTCAGGTCAGCACAATTAACGGCGTTATGCCTAATCATTGGTAGCCGTGGATCATCACCCTTATGCAGCTTAGAGATAAAGCGGTGACGCTCTATGTGTTCAACGTCACCCATCTTCTTCTGAACAACGCGCCATCCTTTCGCTCTGAGCTTATCAGCGAATTGTTCAAAGGATGTCTTCTTTGAATTGGCCACCTTGTTATTGCCTGTGCGGTCTCCCCATTGGAAGATCAGTTTCTCGCGATGACCGCGATAATACTCAATGAAGTGATCAGCTAGATCGTCCTGGTCTTCGGGTGCAGGACCACCGTTAAAAGTGTGCATACATTTAATGAAGCGCACCTCTCGTGGGTACTCCTGGTCGATCGTTATGCTATTGAACTTCCCCCAATCGTGGCTAATATTTAATGCCTTGTCGGGGTTATAGTCATCAGGGCCTACGTCGTATGTG
>DATHKA010000318.1:0-3485 GCA_035489615.1 Chryseolinea sp. | reverse complement strand
CCGGATTTCGTATTTGGGTGGCGATCATTTCCGTATCGTCCTTGATGGGAAACTTGAAGTCGACGCGAGGGCCGAGTAGTAGTTCAGTATCCATTTCGAAAGGAATGTTTACGGCGTCGCCACCGGCAACCGGTATCCGATAAAACTTCCCTCCGTAGGAAGCCACAAGCTCTTTGCTGTCAGGTGTGAACGACATCGCTGGTAACACGCCAAGCGGCGCGATCGACTCCTGCTCATCGTGCTGCACCGGATAGGCCAGCCATTTTTCTTCGCTTGTTCTGAGGTCATGTAAGACAAGACCGGTCTGTGCATTAAATCGGGAACCGTATACGAGGTAGTTACCATCCGGCGAGAGGGTAGGAGTGAAGGCAGAACCATAGCGTGACGTCATGCGCTCAGTCTCACCGTTGTCGCGATCGTACGTGCTGATTTGATACTGTGGCAATTGCGCGTTGTAATTCCAGGCACCGTTGCGTTCTGCGTACCAGATGTAGCGACTGTCTTTCCCAAATGCAGGTTCGATTGTCTTGAGTGGTTCAGGCTTTGAAATGAGTTGTGCGCCCGAGCCACCATCTTTGTGAAACATCCACAGTTTGAGATTGCGGATACCGCGGGACGCTACCACATAGTTGCCGTCCGGTGTCCATTCAGCAGACTGATAGATCTCCGTATTTCCTTCGGTGACTTGCAAAGAATCGCTTTTGTCCAGGGCAAACCACCACACGTTGTTTCCTCCGCTTCGATCCGAAATAAACAACAACTTGGTTCCATCAGGGCTAAACTTGGGATGGGAATCGAAGGCCAAACCCTTTGTAAACTGTTTCGGTTTGCCGCCAGTGATCGGCATTATGAAAATGTCGCCAAGAAAATCGAACGCGATGGCCTTTCCGTCAGGGCTCACGTCAAGCGACATCCAGGTGCCCTCCGTCGTCTTGATGGGAATATGGCGGGTGGCTTTCAGTGGAAGTCCTGGCTTTTTGTCGTCTGTTTCGGTGGAATCCTTTTTGGCTTCCTGTGCTGAAGAGCTCCATCCGAGCAGCACGAACACCACAAGCAAGGGGTACTGACGTATCATAAATGAATGTGTTTACCGGGAAAAGATAAGGCAAAATTCCAACTGAAGACTGTCTCTACCGCATTAGTTGCATGAACATCTTCTGTTACAACCTCTGCATCTGGTCACCCGGACTACGGTAGGTGATAATGGACGGTAAGGAAGCCATACAGATTTTGCGCCTTTCCTATAAAACCGCTTCGTTTCATGATAGCAGCAGGGCAAATTCAGTTTGTGCTCCTTCATCATAACCCTGCTACTGATGTTCCGAAGTTATTTTAAGATCGGGTTCCGAAGCCTCATCAAAAACAAAGTTTACACGCTTATCAACGTAGCCGGGTTAGCAATCGGTTTGGCGTGCTTCATTCTGATCGCCGTATATGTCAGGCATGAAACGGGCTACGATACTTCATTTGCCAACGTGCGAAACACGTATCGCCTTAATACACACGTCGACGTCAATGGCGTGTCGAATCACTATCCTGCGGCGCACTACCCTGCTGCATTCGATATGGTGGACGATTATCCGGAAGTTGTGAATGCCACAACGCTGTACCGGACCTTTTACCTCTCCAATGTATTGCCAAAAATCCGCTATGGAGATGCAGTTTTTGAAGAAGAGAAATTCTACCTGGCCGATTCGAGCTTCTTCTCTGTGTTTGACTTTGACTTCAAGTATGGCACGGCGGAACACGCATTTGAGAATAGCTACTCCGTTGTGCTGACCGACGAAACGGCCCGGAAATATTTTGGCGACGAAAACCCGATCGGGAAAATGATACAATTTCAGGATACGACGGCATTCAAGGTTACGGGCGTCCTGAGACCTCATGGCAAAACCCATCTTGACTTTGACTTTCTCGCGCATTCGAAGCTTTTGCTGAATCAAATCATCGGATTTCGCCTTGATCATGCATACCTCGGACTATGGTATTACAGCTATATCGTAATGCAGGATGGCAGCAATCCCCAATCATTGGAATCCAAGCTTCCCGCGTTCGTCAAGAAGTACTACCCGCCCCGGTACACCGAGAACAATGCCAGGCTAACCGTCCAGAACATCCGCGACATTCACCTTTACTCGGATTTCACGGTCGCGGATATGTCGGTTAACGGGAACATTGGCTATGTGTATACGCTCGGTTCAATTGCCGTGCTCGTGCTGCTCATTGCCTGTGTGAATTTCATGAATCTCTCCATTGCACGCTTTTCAAACCGAGGTAAGGAAGTCGGCGTGCGGAAAGTGATGGGTGCCGAAAAACAGAACCTGGTCTTTCAGTTCCTGGGTGAATCCATTCTCGTCGCGATGATCGCTGGCGTGTTCTCGATGCTGCTGGTGATGATCTCCGTTCCAGTTTTTAATGATCTTGCCGGGGTTCACCTTCGGGCCACCGAACTGTTCAATTTGCCGACCCTTAGTGCAGCCGTTGCGATTATGGTGTTGACTGGTGTCATGGCAGGCCTGTATCCGGCGTTCGTGATGGCCGCGTTTCAGCCAGTGCGGGTGTTGAAGGGATTGCACAAGGCTACCGGCGCCAAACTAAACCTGAGAAAGGTGCTCGTAGTGGGGCAATTCGCGGTTTCATTGATTCTGCTCATGGGCACGCTGGTAATTTCGGAGCAGCTCGGCTACATGCGGAACAAAAGCATGGGATTCGACAAGGAACAAATTATGATGATCCCGGTAGGTCGCGTTCAAACGATCGCGCGTGATTTTCCAACATTCAAGAACAAGCTGACGTCTCTTTCGTCCGTTAAATCTGTGACGACGATATCACATGATATTGGTCAGGAGGCCCTTCCCTTTTTTCCGATGAAAGTGGAAGGCATGGAAGACGAGCAGATGTTACCTATCATGTACGTGGGCTACGATTTTCTCGAGACATTTGGTATTTCCATGACCCGCGGTCGATTCTTTAGCATACAGAATCCTTCCGACAGTACCCTGGCCTTTGTCGTGAACGAGTCGGCAGCGCGCAGTTTGAACTGGAGCGAGCCGCTCGGTCGCAAGATATCGTTTGGCGTCGGCGGTAATCCCGACAGCGAGGTGATCGGTGTAGTCAGTGATTTTAATTTTGATCCTCTGCGAACGAAGGTTGGGCCGCTCGTTATTGCCTTCACCCCTGCCCAGGGCAACATCGCCGTGAAGACAACGATCGGTGATTACGCAAAAACGGTAGAACAAATTACCGAGGCGTGGAATACTATGTTTCCGGAGGTAGCGCTGTCGCACAGCTTATTGAATGATGCGCTCAACAGGACTTACGAGTCAGAGGAGCGGCTCGCTCAGGTATTCAAGTACTTTTGTTCCCTGGCTATATTTGTAGCCTGCCTCGGATTGTTCGCTCTGGCCTCCTTTAGTGCCGAGCAGCGACTCAAGGAAATTGGCGTGCGAAAAGTGTTGGGCGCATCGGAGGCCGGTCTCGTGCTT
>DATHKA010000317.1:0-2870 GCA_035489615.1 Chryseolinea sp. | reverse complement strand
GCCGAACTTGCTGGTAGAACTGATGGACCTGGTAGACGCGGGCAAGATCAGTTTCTCGGTGGCATCACAACGGGTGTTCCCCGAGCTGTTAAAGAATCCTGCAAAGTCGGCACTGGAAGTAGCGCAAAGGCTCAATGTTATCCAGGATAGCAACGAAGACTCGATGTTGCCGCTCATCGACTCGATCTTGAAAGAGTTCCCGTTAAAGGTCGAAGAATATAAGAGCGGCAAGAAAGGCATTGTTGGCATGTTCATGGGGGAGCTGATGAAACGAAGCAAAGGCAAGGCAGACCCCAAGGTGGCCAATGCCTTGATCACCAAGAAGCTGGAGGAGGTATGATTCGGCGTGGCCAGGTGTCCGCGCGTTTAAATCTATTGTTTATGCATAAGAGGATCAATTTATACTTTGTTGTTTTTGCCTTCTGTCTCTCGTGCTCGTTTTCGACAAAGGAAGACGCGGCGAATAGCACTGCGGCCAGCGAATCGGCGGCGCCTACCTGGTCCGTTACTATTCGCGGAAAGGTGGGATTTCCCGAGAAAGGCGGGCAAATCATTATTCAGGAGATGCGCAACGGAGGCGGTGGATGGACAGATACGGTGAATATCCGCAGCGATTACACCTACGTGAAGAAGATACCCCTGACACAGCCAGGGTACTACAAGATCAATTTTTACAACAAGCAAATGATCGACTTCATTCTGTACAAGAGTGATCTCGAGGTAAATGCTGACGGTAACGCTCCCGATGGATTTGCCGAGGTAAAGGGTTCACCCGAAATCGACCTGATACACAAAGTGGAACTGATCCGAAAGGAGGCCGAGTCTTCTCCGGCCATTGCAAAACTCAATCAGGAGTTTACCGCGGCCGCTAATGCACGTGATCAGCAGAAAATGGTAGCCATCCAACAACAATACTTTGCCGAGATAAAGACCAGCAACGATAAGATTGCCGCACTGATAAAGGAGGCTCCGCCGTCTTTGGGCGTTATCAACATGCTCGCGAGTCAGAGTCCGGTCCTCGATCGTGATGCCTATTTCGATACCTACCTATCAGTGGCGCAAAAGCTGGAGAAGGAATGGCCGGCTTACGATCATGCCCAGGCCTTTGTAAAGACCGTGAACGCCATGAAGACCCTGGCAATCGGCCAGCCGGCACCGGAGATTTCGCTTCCGGATACTACGGGTCAGATTGTAAAGTTGTCGTCATTCAAGGGCAAATATGTGTTAGTGGATTTTTGGGCGAAATGGTGTGGACCATGCCGCCAGGAGAATCCCAACGTCGTACGCGCGTACAACAATTACAAGGATAAGGGTTTTACTGTTTTCGGCGTATCGCTCGACCGCACAAAAGAGGATTGGCTGCAGGCAATTCGGAAAGACGGACTGACCTGGACGCACGTATCGGACCTCAAGTATTGGAACTCTGAGGCGGCCAAGACCTATAACATCAGTGGCATACCGTTTTCGCTTTTATTGGATAAGAACGGAGTTATTATTGCCAAGAATCTTCGTGGGCCGGCTCTGGACAAAAAGCTTGAGGAGATCCTCAGGTAGGTCGTCGCGGCCTTGAATTGCATGAAACGGCTACTGATATTCTCTCTGGGTTCCCTGCTACTTTACTGTTGCCAGCAAAAGGAAGAAGCTAAAGCGCCAGTTATTACCTATGAGCTTGCTAATTTTCGCATCGAATCAGAAGGCGGGTGCCGTGCCGATTCGACACGGTGCGCGAGCTATGAGGTAAGCTATCCGGTTTTTAAGGACCTCGACTCGGCGGTCGTGCAAATACTGACGAAACGTATCGATGCAAGCGTTTCGATGGGAAACCCCGAGGCGCAAGGCGAGAGCATGCAAGCGATCGGCAAGAAATTCGTAAACGACTTTGATGATTTCAAAAAGGAGATGCCTGACTACGGCATGGGCTGGTACTACGAGGCGCGCGTTGAGGTTGAAGTCTTAACGGACACGCTACTGTCCCTTTCTGTCACCGAAGAGTATTTCACGGGCGGGGCACACGGCGGACATGGAACTTACTTCATTAATATCAAGCCGAAGACGGGATCTGAATTTACGCTGGAGAATTTCTTTAAACCGGATTATAGTGAGGAACTGCGTCGCCTGGCCGACCGTTTTTTCCGACGCGGGCATGAACTTGCGGACACGGCCTCGCTCCAGGAGAATATGTTTGAATTCCCCGGCGATCGCTTCGAGCTGAACCAGAATTACGGCTTTACTCCCGAGGGCCTGATGTTCTATTACAACAGCTATGAGATCGCGGCATACGCGGCAGGGCCATCCGCCGTGTTGATTCCTTATGACTCGTTGAAACCGTTGATGAAGAAGTGACGTGCCGCATGAATGAAGGTCATCATGATTAAGAAAAGATGAACGCGACTGTTGTTGCGTTTTGCAGAATGTGATAATCATCCCGATAGGAATTTCTGAGCTTCTGGCCGCACGTTGATTTTAATGATGGTCCTTGAACGTAGTGATGGAAGTGATGCCCTTTGTAGAAGGGTTTAAGACCGAGTCATGGGAGCACTGCGTTTCGTTCGTGACTGCTTCGGCGCTACGCGTCGGGGATCGTGGGTGCGCACCGGAAGGGCTGGCGTAGGAAGGAGTGTAGAGACTTGGAAGTTTTTTAAAATCCATTACACACAGAGAAATCACGGCGCTTTTGAGCTTCTGGCCGCACGTTGATTTTACCGTGGCGTTCCTTGTAGATAATCAATGGACGTGCTGATCTTCGTAGGTTGGTTAAAGACCGAGTCATGGGAGCACTGCGTTTCGTTCGTGACTGCTTCAACGCTACGCGTCGGGGATCGTGGGTGCGTACTTGGAAGGGCTGGCGTAGGAAGGGGTGTAGAGACTTG
>DATHKA010000316.1:0-7282 GCA_035489615.1 Chryseolinea sp. | reverse complement strand
GTGCCTGCTTCCACGCGCGTGTCCGGGCGTGTAGCCGGATCGATGCGTTCTTTTCCTACCACTATCTCTACCTGCGTTGTACTGGCTAAAAGATCAGAACCGCGCATCAGCAGGGCATAGCAGGCCTCAGAGGTGGCCTTCGTGGTCTTCCAGTCCTGCGTCTGCTTTTGTTTCAGGAGCCACACTTTAAGGGATTCGACGGCGTCTTTATCCTTAGCTACTTCGTCGAATACTTCGATCATCAGTGCCTGCGTTTCGATGGGTGCCTGAAACCAGTAGTAGCCGCGATCAGACTTCCAATACATTCCCATTTCGTCCGAGTGGAGCGCACGTTCCTTGAAAGATCTGATCATGGCCGCGGGAGTCTGCTGATCGCCGAACCGCGACAAGGCCAGGGCGCTGAGTCCCTCGAGGTAGAGGTTATTCCATTGCCAGTATTTTTTGGCCTGCCCGAGATAATAGTTGAAGGCCTCCTTCACGTTTTCGGGTATCGCAGTCGTTGTGAAATAACTGCGCGCATAAAGGTATTGCACCTGCGTGTAGCCAATGTGTTTGTCTTCCAGTTTAATCTGCTTTTTGGAGGCAAGAGCCTTCAGGCGCTCATAGTCGTCGGCGATCTGACGGTCAAGATAACCAATCGCTTTATTTAACATTTCACTGACTTCAGCATCATTACCTGGACGGAACACATTCATCCGGTCGAGGTGTCCCAGGCTGGCGACAATATGCTGTGTCATAAAGCGATCTTCAGGCATACCGGGGAACCAGGGGAATCCACCGTTCGAGGACTGCGCCATCACTACCTTCTGAAGGGCGCGCTCGCGTTCCGCGGCCATACGGTTGAGGTCAAATAACAACGCCACGTTTCGTTTGCGTTGTGCTTCGTCACTTGACTGCAATACCCAGGGTGTTTCCTCAAGCAGCGCCGATTTTAGCTCCTGATTCTTCTCAAGCTTCGACAGCAGCGCATCGGGCTGAATATTCTTCCAGGTATCGAACACTTCCTTGATTCGCGGGTTGCTGTTGGCGATGTGTGACGCGATACTGTTCGCGTAGAATTTGCTGAATGTCTGCTCCACACAATCATACGGATACTCCATCAGGTAGGGCAAGGCTTGTATCGCATACCAGGCAGGATTGGAGGTAAATTCCAGAGTAAACTGCTGGCTGCGCAGCGTCGTCGAACGGTTATCGACAAGTTTGTCAAACCGGTAGTCCTTCGACTGCTTGCCCCTGATCGGCAAAGGAAGTGTTTCGGTAACCAGCATGCGGTTGGTCACTACCGGAATCGTCATCTCTTCGCCGTCTGAGAAGTTACCCGCCGTGGCGACGACGCGATAGGAAACGGCCTGTAGCCCTTCCGGTATTTCGATGCTCCAATCGACTGTCGTGCTCTGCTTCGCCGCGAGGGCGAATGATAACTCTGGCGTTGCTGTCTTTGACAGGAGGCCGATGGCTTTACCGGTAAAAGGGTCGGTAAATTCGAGTCGGGCTTTTCCTTCGAGCGCCCGGTCGACAAGGCTTGACACTTTAACAGAGAAACTCATTTTATCGCCTTCACGGAAGAAACGCGGTTGGTTGGGCACCACCATCAGTTCCTTTTGAGTCACGAGGTGATTGGTCACCAGGCCGCTTTTGAGTTCCTTAGTGTGGGCAAATCCCAGCATCTTCCAACGGGTAAGGGCTTCTGGAATTGTGAAGTTGATAATCACCTCGCCCTTATCGTTGGTACGAAGCGACGGAAAGAAAAAAGCGGTTTCATTGAAGTTGGTGCGCGTCGCGATTGGAGCGGCACCAACCGGCTCGCCTTTGATGGGAATTTCCTTTTTTGCCGGAGAGAAAGCATCGTCGGTTTTGGACTCCTCACTTTCAGCAACTCCAGCTTCTGAAAACATCACTTCACCTACGCCTTCCACGGTTTCTTGCATCCGGGCACTTGCCGGGGCGTTGGCGCTTCCGAGCATCATGCGCTTATAGCTTCTTCCACCGCGTCCGTATGAAAACGAGTCGGCGCCGAACCAATTCAAATAATCAAATGACGCTGTTTCGATGTAACGCTGATCATACTGATTCCATGAATTGTTGTAAACCGTGAGGTCGCGCATATTGAAACCGTTGGAGCTTGTCCATTGCAATCGGGCATGGTTCGTACCAAACAGTTCGGCCGACCAGTCATGGGGTCGGAACGTATCAAGCGATTCGTCGTAAAGCGCTGCAACCATCTCTGCCGTGATCTTGTCTGCATTCTTGCCCTTGATCAGAAGCTTCCATTGCTCCTGTTGCCCCGGTTGCAGTTTGTCGCGGAAAGTTTCAAAGGTGATATCCAACATCTTGTCGGTGTGTGGCACAACGATCGTCCGATCTTCCTTGTATAGCCGGCCATTGCGTACAAAAGTGTAATGCAGTCCGACATTGCCCAGGTACTCCTCCGTTAGCGGAATTTCAAAGTATCGCTGTTCGTTACCAAGTGCCATCCATTTGCTGGACAAAATCTTCCCGTCAAGTTCCAACTCATACAGGACGTGAATATTTTTGTCGGCTGTTCCGGCCACGAAGCTGGCTTGCTCGCCAGGTTCACCGGATAGTTTTACCGGCTGAAAATAAGCGATGGCCTGCGTTGGCACCTTGGCAGCCTTTGGTGAAAAGACCGTAAAATAGGCGACCTGTTTGACCTCTTTGCCTTCCTTGTCACGCGTTGTGGCCTCCACCACGTATTCTCCAGGTGACCATTGTTGCGCATTCGGTAGGGGTACCGTTGAGCTTAGCTGTGTATCGAACGATGCAGACAATACCTCGGCGCCCCGTTCCCATTTGAATTTGTTGAGTTCGTCTTCGTAAAGATCGTGCGGAAAAAGCCGGTAGTATTCATCCCTCGTAAAGACGGATCGGTCGGGTTGTTGCCAGAGGCGGGAGCGGAACAGGTGAAGGGGCTGTTTAAGCGCATAAACCTTAACAAGTCCCTTGGATGGCTCCGCCTGACCATTGAAGTTCGTCGAGCTTATGCTGATGCTTTTGTTCTTGTTGCCGATGGTCTCCTGGTTAATGTCCCCGGCTATTACATTCAGTAGCAGCGACTTGTAGCCTACCGATACCGTTGTAGTTTGGCTGTGTGTCTCACCGTTAAGGTCGGTTACATCCGCGTATAGTGTGTAATCAAATGTTGGATCGGAAGCAGGATCGATTGAAAGATCAGGTATAGCAGGGAAGTTCACATCGAATTTTCCGCGGGCATCTGTTGTGGTCTCACCGTGCAGTATTTCCAGGGAAGGTGACGTAGGGGCAATGCGCCAATAGCTCCACCACATCGGGTAGCGGGCGTTGCGAACAACGCGGTAAACCACTTTTGCCTGGTCGATTGTGGCGCCCGAAAACGCAATAGCCGTTCCGTGGGCCATGATGGTATCGTTTAATCGGTAAGAACCTTTCAATGTATCCCACACCACTTCGAACTTAGGACGTTTGTACTCCTCGACTGAAAACGTGGCAGATCCTGACTGATAGCCGTCCTGGATGTGCATCTCCCCGGTGAGTCCTGACGCAGGTGCTGTGAAGACTCCGTTGTAGGTTCCAAATTCATTGGTCGTCAGTTCAATCTCCTGTTTCACCTGGTTGTTGACATCGTAAAGTGTCACCTTGGTCCGATGGTTGCGAACGATCTCGGAGGTTTTGCCATCGTTGGTAACCACCAGCCCTTTAAAAAAGATCGACTGTCCCGGACGATAAATAGAACGGTCAAGAAAGAAGAAAGTGTGCAGTTGCCTGGATGGCGCTCCTTGTTCATACTGATGAATGGAGCCAGCGTAGTAGCCATGTGTATCTATCGGCAAGGTGCTGGCATTATCATCCTTCAGCGAGAAGTTGATGTGGAAGGTGCGTTGCCGGTCGCCAAGCAATGGAATTCGAAAGTATCCTTTACTATCAGAAGTATAGCTGCCCACCTTGACGAGATCGGATTGATTGTTCTGATAGTTATACGTGGTTGTGAATACATCGGCGCGGACTCCGGCCAGCGGTTCACCGCTTCCTCTCCCGACCACAAAGCAATCGGTACTTCCATCAGTCGTGGTTCGGTGGATGTACGAAATATTGGTTAGGGTCGTAAAGGCGTAGGCAACTGCATTTTTCGAAATAGAGAAGTCGTCGCGGTTGCTTAACAGGATCACATACTCGCCAGCAGCAAGCTCGTCGAGCTTAATCTCGAGGCTGTGTTCGTTGTGATCTTGATCGTCTGGCAAGGTATAGCGCCCGGTCTTGAGCGGCTTCTTTGCCGTGAGATACTCAATGAACTTCTGCTCGCGGTCAACCTTGTAATTTCGATCCCATTTTTTTCGTTCGGCTTGCACCTCATTCCTCGACACGCGCACGATCCGGTAGTACAACTGCGTGAAGTTCTTATACTTCACCAACGCACGGAAGGGTTGACCAGGCAGGTTGGTCTCCTCAATAGAAGCCTCCAAAGACTTGGACAGGATGCTGTTACGTAAGTCTTCGCATTGCACAGCACCTTCCGAGATTCGAAAGCGTGTACTGGCCGAGTCGCATAATTCCAGCGCGCGCTTATGATCCCATTTGTGCAACTCTCCCTGGAGTGGGGCGTATAGACCTGCCGTTTCTTCCAGCAACGAGGCACGGACGTACGTGACGCGCGTCGAAACAGGATGCGCTATAGTTCGCGCCTCCAATTCCTTTAATGCTGCCGCATATAATTCGCGCTTCCGCGGCGAGGTGTGATGCGCGTATAAATACGCCAATCGTTGCAGATCGACATCTGCCAGGGGTTCTATCTCGCTGTCGCGACCATGGAAAACGATCAAATCCTGCATTAGCTGGAGGGAGAAGGCTTCCATCGAAAGGGAATCATGGGCGGGTAAAGCGATAGCCGCAAACTCGGAGGCGGGTTCAAAATAGCGCTCGTCCACGATCACAAAAGCGTTCGCGGGACGATTGACAGATGCCTCGTCGTGTTGTGCAAAGGCTAACGCACGATGCGCCAGAAAATCATATAGCGTGGGTCGGAACCGCCGGCCAATCGCGTTTCCGTTCACAAGAACCTCATCATACAAACCAATACTGGTTGCCTTACTTTTGTCTACGTCCTTCAGCGACTCCCGATAATGGTTGAAGGTTTCGGACACGATCTTGTCCAGCGACCACGTTGTCACATCGTCGTCGACGGCATTTTGGATGTCGGTCCGGCCTTGAAAGCGATACCGGTTGTTTTGATAATATTGCCAGTACATTTCTCCCAGCATCGAATGCAGGAGGGGCCTGACCGGAAAGGACGCGGTGGATATTTCTGTCTTGAGCTTTGTCAGATTTTTCGCAAAACCTTCCTCTTCTTTGTAGTCCGTGTATTTGAGCTGGTGGACAATGGCTTTCACCAACTGAGCGGCATTGTTGTCCTGGCGGGCGTGTTCATAAATAATGTTTACCGCCTTGAGGGCCGACTCCGGCAACTCTTTGTCATCGAATGCCTGGACTTCCTTCCAGGCTTTGTTGTAGTCAAACGGTGTCATGGTACCTGTTTTCGATTGTGCACATGCAAATGGAGCACACATTAATGCATGAATAATGAGTATCCACAGTGCTTTGGTTAATATATAGTGTTTAGTCATGACGCGTTTCTCGTGTTTGATCTTGTCCTTCACGGAAATGAAGATGCAATTAGGACACCGTTTCCATAAACGAAATCGATTATCGTTCAGATAATACAATTCTGACCAAATGGTAACGGAATTTTCGCTAAATCTTCGATGTCGAAAAGGTTTTTTTCGCCACGCGAGGCGCGTCTGGAAATTGCGACAACGGGCTAAATGGTGCTGCCAACGGGAATGAAGTAGCCAACTAACTAAATGAAGAGGCCAACTAATTGAATGCTTTGCCATCGGGCGCATGCAAATGCGGAACGTGAGCAAGCCAACAAAATAACAGACGTTAAAGATGACGGTTGGAGATCTTCAACAACACAGCTAACGATCCCTGTTTTCGAAGGTTGTAGAGGAACCGATTTATTTCTTTCGCTTCATGACCTTCTCTACTGCGGCTACGATGTTTTCCGGACCAAGCCCGTATTTCTTAAGTAATTGCGTGGGTGTTCCACTTTCGCCAAAAGAGTCCTGGACTGCGACCATCTCCACGGGTGTTGGATTGAACCGCGCCAATACCTGTGCAACGGCATCACCCAAGCCGCCATTCATCTGATGCTCCTCGCATGTTACTACGCAACGTGTTTTTTCAACCGACCTCAAGATGGCTTCAACATCGAGCGGCTTGATCGTGTGTATGTTGATCAACTCGGCGCTGATGCCCTTCTCGGCGAGAATTGCCTCGGCCTCAACAGCGTTCCACACCAGGTGACCACACGCAAAAATGGTAACATCTTTACCTTCAATCATTTTGTCGGCCTTGCCAATTGTGAAAGGCCGTCCGGTCGTAAATATGGGCCACGAAGGTCTTCCGAATCGCAAATAAGTGGGGCCTACATAATCGCCCAAGGCGATCGTTGCTTGCCGCGTTTGCTCAAAATCGCAGGGAACAATCACCGTCATGCCCGGCATCATCTTCATCATGCCGATGTCTTCCAGGATCTGGTGTGTAGCACCATCTTCACCCAGCGTGAGTCCGGCATGTGACGCACATATTTTTACATTCTTATTGGAGTATGCGATCGACTGACGAATCTGATCATACACGCGCCCTGTTGAGAAGTTGGCAAAAGTGCCCGTGAAGGGGATCTTTCCGCTGATGGACATGCCGGCCGCGAGACCCATCATATTAGCTTCCGCGATACCAATCTGATAGAAGCGTTCGGGGAACTCCTTCTTAAAGGCATCCATCTTCAGGGAACCCGTCAGGTCGGCACAAAGAGCAACCACTTTCGGGTTCTTTTGTCCCAGTTCGTGAAGGCCCGAGCCAAATCCGGACCGCGTGTCTTTCTTTTCCGTAAAAGTGAATTTCGTCATGATCGTGCTACCATTTTGAGTGCCGCTAAAGTCGTAAAAGTTTTAGACTCTTCCGAGTGTTAAAAAATTGTTAAACACCTATATCCGTGCAACACGTTCCGGCGACGCGCGTATAGCATCGAAAGGAATCTGCACTATGACGGGTGAATCGGCCAATCGAAAGCTTATTTTTTGGATTGTGATTGCTGTGGTGATTGCCATCTTGCCATGGATCGTACTGGCCACCGGACTAACCGACTAGCAGGAACGCACCTACATTCCCACGCAGGGCAGAGCAGCATCGCTAACGTTTGGCGACCGCTCAACTAAAGACGTTCACG
>DATHKA010000315.1:0-4024 GCA_035489615.1 Chryseolinea sp. | reverse complement strand
TATTGGCAATTCGACCTATCCTTCATTCAATATCTTCATATCGGTGATCATTGGTCTGGCCGTTGGTTTCCTGATGAATATCATCACCGAATACTATTGCGCTATGGGCAAGAAGCCGGTAGAATCAATTATCGCACAGTCTATGTCTGGACCGGCTACTAACGTGATCGCCGGTCTTAGCGTGGGTATGATGTCGACCGTATTGCCGGTGATCGTACTGGCCTTCGGTATCGTAGGCGCATTTGAAGCGGCGGGTATCTATGGCGTTGCAATTGCGGCATCGGGTATGATGGCCACCACAGCCATTCAGCTGGCGATCGATGCGTTTGGTCCCATCGCCGACAATGCGGGAGGCATTGCCGAAATGGCGGCCCTTCCAAAAGAAGTTCGCGAACGGACGGACATTCTCGACTCCGTTGGTAACACCACAGCGGCAATCGGAAAAGGATTTGCCATTGCTTCTGCGGCCCTTACATCCCTCTCGCTCTTCGCAGCATTCATGACGATCACCAAAATTACGGTGATCGACATTTCAAATGCGCGTGTGTTGGCGGGGTTGTTTATTGGCGGCATGATTCCATTCCTGTTCTCGGCGCTCGCCATTCAGGCCGTGGGCCGTGCTGCAAATTCGATGGTAGAAGAAGTTCGTCGCCAGTTCAAATCAATTCCCGGCCTTCTCGAAGGCAAGCCCGGCGTAGAACCTGACTATGAAAAGTGTATCGTCATCTCCACGCGCGCAGCAATCAATCAGATGATTCTGCCCGGAGCAATTGCGCTGCTTTCGCCGGTCGTTATCGGATTCGCGGCCGGCCCTGAGGTATTGGGTGGTGCACTCGCGGGTATTACCGTATGTGGCGTGCTCATGGCGATCTTCCAGTCGAACGCCGGTGGGGCCTGGGACAACGCGAAGAAGTCTTTCGAAAAAGGCGTAATCATCAACGGAGAGAAATATTATAAGGGATCAAATCCGCATAAGGCAACGGTTATCGGCGACACGGTGGGTGACCCCTTCAAGGACACATCAGGTCCGTCGATGAATATACTCATCAAACTGACGTCGATCGTTTCTTTGATTATTGCGGGCATGATATCTTAGAATTGACAATTAGCAATTGACAATAATTGACAATTAAGAATTAGTGGCGGGGTCTATCGACCCCGTTTGCTTTGTGCATGATACATGCTGCGGCCGTGATGTTTCTCCGGGAAAAAATCCGACTGGCCCTTCGGTCGGATTTAATTGTCAATTGTTAATTATCAAATTGTAAATTGTTAATCTATGCGTAGCCAGAACACCCGCTTTGCCGTATGGCTTATTACGTCTCTTTTTTTTCTTTGGGGATTTGCCCTTAATCTCAATCCCATCCTTATCCCACATTTGAAGAAGGCCTGTCAATTAAGCGATTTTGAATCAGCGCTTATTGATGCCGCATTTTACTTCGGCTACTTTTTTATGGCCATTCCTGCAGGTCGCTTCATGGAACGATACGGCTATAAGGGCGGCATTTTGCTCGGCTTGCTGCTTTTTGCGCTGGGAGCATTTTTGTTTTTTCCGGCAGCGGAATCGCGCACGTTCGGTTTCTTCCTGGGTGCCTTGTTTGTTATTGCCTGTGGATGCACGTTCCTGGAGACAGCCGCGAATCCATATATCACGGTGTTAGGTGATTCTGCCGGCGCCACGCAGCGGATTAACTTTGCCCAGTCATTCAATGGATTGGCCGCCATGCTTGCTCCGTTAATCGGTGGTCAGGTCATTCTTTCCGGGAAGAACCTCACTCGTGAAGAAGAGTCTTCGATGACGGTGGACCAGCTAACTCATTACCTGAACTTTGAAGCATCGGCGGTGAAGGTGCCATATATTGTGATTGGTGTGGTAGTGTTGTTGGTTGCCTATTTTTTCTGGAAGACTAAATTGCCCGACATCCCCGAAGAGACTTCCGCACGGTCGGCTGGATCTATCTGGAAGGAAAAGAACCTGATCCTCGGGGTGGTCGCGCAATTCTTTTATGTGGGGGCTCAGGTATGCGTAAGCAGCTTCTTCATTCGCTATTCATTTTACGCTGCAGGTGTTGGTGAAAAGACAGCGTCATTGTACCTCACCATCGCTGCATTTGGATTTATGGCTGGCCGGTTCATCGGTACGTATATCCTGAATTTTGTTGCCGCTTCCAGACTGCTGGCGATCTACAGCGCTGTGAATGTGCTGTTGTTGCTCGCCGTGGTCCTTCTTAAAGGAATGTTTTCCATATATGCACTTATTGGTGTCGAATTCTTTATGTCGATCATGTTTCCCACCATATTTGCCCTGAGCATTCGCGACCTCGGAGCTAAGACCAAACAAGGTTCGTCGCTGCTGATCATGTCCATTGTGGGAGGTGCGGTATTCCCTGTGATCATGGGCCGCGTATCAGATATCACCAACATTCAGGTATCGTACCTTGTGCCGGCTCTTTGCTTCTTTGTGATCTTGTACTTCGCCATGAAGAATGGGCAAGTGAAAGACCTGACGCTCGGAAAGGCGCATTAAAAAAGGCCGGATACGCTCTCGCAGGGGGGCCGTGTAGTTGTCAGCAGGCCTGGAGATCAGGAATGCTTCTGCAAAGTGTCCATTTACTGGTGTCAAATCAATGCGTACTTTGGACACATTGATCGGAATTTTGAGCTATCTTTACGCTGTTTGAACGATCTTGTGCGCAAACGGCTTTGCCCGTCACGCCTGCCAGGTTATCCACGTTCAACTGAACACACGGACGAACAGGGCTTGCCAGACGCAACAAAGATATTACTTGTACGGAGCCGGGGCTGGTGACTCGAAAGAGCATCAGCCCTTTTTATTATCCCCACATCGCGTTTCATTTGGCAAAGCGCGGGATGTTAGATTTATTTCTATCTTCATCGCCTCCCTGTATTAGGGGGAAGACCTTATCTAAACCAATCAAAACCGTCACTCATGCGCAATACCGCAATATTCCTCCTGGCTATGATCACCCTCTGCGGTTGTCAGCGCGAGGTCAAAGTCACCACGGAAATTGGTTCATCCGATTCGTCATTTGCAAAGCTGGCCGACGATTATATCGCAGGCTTCTTAAAGGCTCGCCCGCGTGTTGCGACGTACCTGGGCATTCACGAATACGATGGACAGTTGGTCGACGTGAGCAAAGCGGCACTTGATGCCGAAGTGGCGCGGCTCAAATCATTCGATCAGCAGATGTCCGGCTTCGACACGACGGCGCTGTCACTACGCATGAAGATGGATTTCAAAATTCTACACGCCGCAATCAAGCAAGAGCTCTTTGGATTTGAGGACCTGCGTCAATATCAGACCAGTCCGCTACTCTACGCGATGAGTCCCGATATGAGTTTGTACATAACCCGTGACTTTGCGCCCCTTGAAAAACGCATGCGCTTCGTCGATCAGATGCAACGGATGACGCCGGCGTTATTGACACAAGCCCGTGAAAACCTTGACGACTCCCTGGCACTACCGCATATCGAAACGGCGATACAGATCGCTAACGGTGCGGCATCCTTTATGGAGAAACAACTTAAAGAGGCCTTTGCTGCTGTAAAGAATGATTCGCTTCGCAAGGCTTTCGGCGAAAGCAACCTGTTGAGCGTGCAGGCATTTCGTGACTACGCAACCTGGCTGGAAAAAGAGAAGCTGCCGAAAGCGCACAACCGCTACGCTATTGGTCGGGCCAACTACGTGAAAATGCTTTTGTACAACGAACGGCTGGCGACATCGCCGGAAGAAATACTCAGAAACTGCCAGGCTTTAATGCGCAGTGAACAGGAACAGTTTGTGAAGGTTGCCAGGAAGATCGACCCTGAAAAGAAGACCATCGAGGTGTTTAATGACCTGAAGAAAGATCATTCTTCGGCGGCCAACCTGATACCCGATGCCCGAAAGAACGCGGAAGGCATCCGGCAATTCTTGATTGATAAGAAGATCATTTCAATGCCCTCTGATGTGCGCGTTACGATTACCGAAACGCCGGAGTTTGCCCGGGCGACAAGTACTGCG
>DATHKA010000314.1:0-3381 GCA_035489615.1 Chryseolinea sp. | reverse complement strand
AATTATTTCAGCAGAAATTCGAACAAGTGGTTTCGTCGATGATCACGGAAGACATGTTGACTCCTGTGGTAGAAATGGATGTATCCATTCCATTCGACCTGATCGCGCCCAAGTTCATCTCCATCCTTAAGCAGATGTCACCGTTCGGTCCGGAGAATCCCAAACCTGTGTTTGAGGCGAGCAACGTTTACGTCTTTAACTCCTTGTCGTCGTTCAAAGATCGACACATCAAGTTTCTCGCCGGGCAAGACAACAACAACAATGTCTTTCAGGCGGTAGGTTTTGAACTGAGTGAGCATTATTCGAAACTCGCGGAAGGGGGTCGTTTCCGAATGGCTTTCACACTTGAAGAAAATGTTTACAACGGAGTGACTTCAATACAATTGAGAATAAAAGACATTAAATTCTGATGCATGATTTTACGTGCGGAAAATCTTATTAAGAAATACAAGACACGAACCGTTGTGAACGATGTGTCTGTGCACGTAAAACAAGGCGAGATCGTCGGCTTGTTGGGGCCCAATGGCGCCGGCAAGACAACATCGTTTTACATGATTGTGGGTCTGATAAAACCTAATGAAGGAAAGATCTTCATTGATGACGAGGAAATCACTCCTCTTCCGCTGTATCAGCGGGCACGTCGTGGGATAGGATATCTTGCTCAGGAAGCGTCGGTATTCCGAAAACTTACTGTTGAAGAGAATATTCTCTCCGTTTTGGAAATGCGGAAGACCACCAAACAGCAGCGCAAAGACAAGGTAGATGAACTGATTGACGAGTTCAGCCTTCACAAGGTGCGCAAGAACTTCGGCATGTCTCTGTCTGGCGGCGAACGACGACGCACGGAGATCGCCCGTGCGTTGGCTGTGGACCCAAAATTCGTACTGCTTGATGAACCTTTTGCTGGAGTCGATCCTATTGCGGTTGAAGAGATTCAATCCATTATTGCACGCCTGAGAAACCGGAACATCGGCATATTGATCACGGATCACAATGTTGATGAAACGCTTTCGATCACCGATCGTGCCTATTTGATGGTTGATGGCAAACTATTCAAGGCCGGTACGGCTGAAGAGCTTGCCAGCGATCCGCAGGTTAGAAAGGTCTACCTGGGTCAAAATTTTGAATTACGACGGTCCAAGATTATTAACCGCGTTGATAAATGGCAGGATCCCTCGGAGGCCATCTGAAATTTATGAGGTTTAATAACCATCACGTAACCACATCAAGGACTCTTTGCTACTTTTGATATTCATCAGCATAACATGGGACTTATTAACTCTATTCTGACTTGGGTAATGCAGAAACGCATTCATCAGATTGAGCTATTCATGAAATATCCCATTGAAGTTCAGGATGAATTGTTCCGGAAGTTGATCCTTACGGCCAGGTCGACGGAGTTTGGCCTCGCTTACGACTTTGCCAGTATCAGCTCCTATGAGCAGTTCAAGGAACGCGTTCCTGTGCAGACTTACGAGAAAGTGTTTCCTCACATTGAGCGAATGATGCGCGGAGAACAAAACATACTCTGGCCATCCGAAATAAAATGGTTCTCCAAATCATCAGGGACAACCAATGCCCGGAGCAAATTTATTCCTGTATCGCAGGAGGCCCTGGAGGACTGTCATTTTAAGGGTGGCAAAGACCTTCTATCCATCTATGTAAACAACTGTCCGGACGCACGGCTTTTTAATGGAAAAGGAGTTGCTGTCGGCGGAAGTCATCAGATCAATGAGCTGGACCCAACCGCGACTTCCTATTATGGTGACGTGTCGGCAGTGATCATGCAAAACCTGCCACCGTGGGCGCAGTTTATTCGGACTCCCCGGCTCGAAACGGCGCTCATGGACAACTGGGAGGAGAAGCTTGAGAAACTTGCCCGGGAAACGGCCAAAGAAAATGTGACGAACATTGCTGGGGTGCCCACATGGACCATCCTCCTGATCCAGAAAATTGTGGAGCTTGAAAACAAGAAAAACATTCTGGAGGTGTGGCCGAATCTGGAGGTGTTCTTTCACGGCGCCGTCTCGTTTGCACCTTATCGTTCCGTTTTTCAGTCACTGATCCCCTCAGACAGGATGATGTATTGGGAAACTTACAATGCCAGTGAAGGCTTCTTTGGAATTCAAGATCAGAAAGACTCCGATGAGCTCTTGCTTATGCTGGACTATGGCATTTTCTACGAGTTCATTCCCACGGAATATATTGATTCGGACAATCCTCGTACGATAAGTCTGCGAGATGTAGAGCTAGATAAGAACTATGCCATGGTGATCACGACCAACTCAGGTTTGTGGCGCTATAACATCGGCGACACCATCAAATTCACCTCCAAGTTTCCCTATCGCATCAAGATATCGGGGCGTACCAAGCACTTTATAAACGCTTTTGGAGAAGAAGTAATCGTAGAAAATGCGGAAGCAGCCATTACGCGTGCGTGTGATCACACGGGTGCCGTAATAGACAATTTTACTGTAGGACCGATATACCTGGACGAGGGTAAGAAGGGAAGCCATGAGTGGGTCATAGAGTTCAAGATTCCTCCCCAAAACCTGGAAGAATTCTCCAGTGTTCTCGACAGTTCGCTCCGCGAGATAAACTCTGACTATGACGCCAAACGCGCTCACAATCTCGCCCTCATCGCACCGCGTGTGCACAGCGTGGACGAGGGCACGTTTTACCGGTGGATGAAGAAAAGAGGAAAGCTTGGAGGACAGAACAAAGTACCACGGTTGGCAAATTCTCGCGAGTACGTCGACGATATCCTGAAGATGGTTCGGGAAACTGAAACGACGTCGTGAAATGCTCTTCGTTGTGCGTGCCGATCTTCCCCGATCGCTTTTTTGAGCTTCTATTTTTTTGAGAACGTATAGTCGGTATGCGTTTCGATGGAGATTGGCACTTCGACATCCATAGGAAGCATCCCGCCGGCAAGCACCAGAATAGTTCCGGAAAGTTTAACGTCAACGGCTACATTCTCCGGAAGGCCGGTCTTGATGGTTGTCGTGCCTTTCACTTTCTGGCTACCTGAGAGGTCCACCTTGGCTTTCATGTCGCCCGGCAGCGTTACAATTTTGCTCTTATCCGTTGTCTTAAAAATTCCTTCGCCATTCACCAGGGCATGGCCGCCGGAAACACTTTCTATAAACCAGGTGTTATCGGCCCGGACCGGGAAATCTGCCGGTAGTCCGCTCTCTGTCGTCCATGTTTCCTTTGCCTGGACCGGCTTGCCGGCATAGGTCAGGAATGCTTGTCCAAGTCCGTTTCTGAACGACGACTCATTAATCATTTGACCCATGGAAGCCTTTACCTTTTTCTTGTCATCTTCTGAAACATCCAGTTTGTCTATTCCCGCCCACAGATTCTCCACATCTTCAACCT
>DATHKA010000313.1:0-15102 GCA_035489615.1 Chryseolinea sp. | reverse complement strand
CTTCTCGCGGATTACGGGCGAAAGGCACCAGCGTACCGTCGTAGTCCAGCAACAAACTGCGATGGCGCGCCTTCTGATAAGCATGTACAAGATTCTTTCGCATGTCCGGCGAGAGGTACTTGCTGTGCTCTTGCTGCTGTTGCGACTTGATATCTGAAAGTTGCCCGAGAAAATCGCTAACCCACGCAAGCACGTCATATTCCTGGAGGCGCTTGCGCATTACTGACAGCCGTCGCTTTTGTTCCAGCACAGGCATGGTAAGTGCCTGGTTAATCGCTTCTGCCGTTTCCGACGCGTCGAGGGGATTGACCAATATGGCTTCGCCCATCTCGATCGCCGCGCCCGCCAGTTCACTCAGAATCAGTACACCGTGATCAGGGCTACTGGCTACATATTCTTTGGCAACCAGGTTCATGCCGTCGCGCAGGGGCGTGATCAGCCCCACATTCGCCGCCTCATAGAGCGCACACAGCTCGGTAAAATCCAATGAACTATACCGGTAGATAACCGGCTGCCACGACAACGTGGAGAACTTGCCATTCAAGCTACCCACCTGTTCTTCAATTAGCTTAAGGCGCTCGTTGTACTTTGAAATGATCTGTCGTGAGGGCACAACAACAAGGATAAATACAACGTTTTCACGCCACTCGGGATAATTCTCGAGAAATTGCTCGTAGCCGGACAACCGGTGCGTAATGCCCTTCGTGTAGTCGAGGCGATCAACTGAGAATATGATCTTTTTGTCGGGAAAGTTTTTTACGATAGTCTCTTTCACCGCGGTAACGTCTTCGCGCTTACCCGATCCGTTGAATTTGTCGTAATCGACGCCAAGCGGGTACAGTTCCGCTTTGGTTAGTCTGTTGTCGTGCTCAATAACGCGATAGTGGTGATCGTATCCTGTCACCATACGCACAGCCTTGAGGAAATGCTGAACGTACTCGTGCGTGTGAAATCCAACCAGGTCAGCACCGAGTATGCCGCGGATAATCTTTTCCTTCCACGGCCTGTGCAGGAGTCGGAATACTTCGAACGATGGAAAAGGAATATGAAGGAAGAATCCAATTGTCGCATCAGGAATGCGCTCCCGAATCATTTGCGGCACCAGAAAAAGTTGGTAATCGTGTATCCAGATGGTGTCACCAGGCCGAACAAGATCAATAATATGATTGGCGAAAAGCTGGTTTACCTTTTCATACTCCTCAAAAAAAGTTTCATCGTAGACCACATAAGACGGAAAGTAGTGGAATAAAGGCCACAGTGTGGCGTTGCAAAAGCCGTTGTAGTACTTGTTGTACGATTTGGGGTTGATAAAGAGCGCGTCGATGTGAAATGATTGCGGAGCGGGCTTCTGAAGATACTTATTCCATCGTTTTTCGGGAAAATCGGCAGAACCCACCCAGATTTTCTCACCAAACTGCTCGGCGTTTCTCGACTGGTCTACATCTCCTGCCTCCTGCTCAAAGTAGCCCTTTAACGCAGTGACCAGACCACCATCGCTCTGTTTAAGCGCTATTTCGCCGTCTTTCTCAACCAATTGAAAAGGAAGTCGGTTGGAGACAAGGATCAATCGTTTACTGATAGAATCCACCATATTTATGTGTTTAAAGCAAAGCGTCCGTAATAAACCGCAAGGTACGCGCCAGAATTGTCACGCAATGCGAACTAACTCACAGGGCTTATCCTAAAACTGCACAAGCAAAAACCCAGGCGTTTTTCAAAAGTGTTTCGCAAAAACTCTTAACCCGGGTTAATTCCTGACATTAATGAAAAAGTTGCCACAAATCAAAGAGAAAGGTTTCTATGTAACCCAATCGAAATATAGTCATTTGACATCTGACGGTCGCAAGTTGAGCTGGCAAATTCGTAAAGCGAGCTGCTCGTTGAGCTACGGGGCAATTAGTTGCTTTTGTCAACTAATTGTAATTAGTCGTATTCCTCAAGAAATTTAAAGAAGAAGAGAAGTTTAAAGCAGAAGTTCATAGACGCAGATGGCTTCGTTGGTCTCTTTGGCGACATCATTCTTTAAATATTGTAATCCCAACTTCTGCAAAGTTTTGATAGACGCTATGTTATCCGGAATAGTAATTCCCAATATTCTCTTTATTTTCAAAATGTTCCTGGCATAGTCCACTACAGCGCTTGCCGCTTCGAACGCATATCCTTGTTGCCATGTCTCAGGAATGAACGCGAAGCCAACATCAGGATCGTCGTTGGGATCTCTCTTCACGAGTCCGCACATTCCGATTGGCGTTCCGTCCAGCTTCTCTACCATATAGAGTCCGTACCCGTTGTTTGAATAACTGGGCGCAAGCCTTAAGTTAATGTAATTGACCGCATCCTCCGTGGTACGCACTTTCCGATCGCCGATGTTCCTGTGAAAGGAGGGCTCGTTCAGGAGGCGAAGGATAAAATCCGCGTCAGAAGTTTCATAAAATCGCAGATTGAGTCTTTTGGTTTGCAGTACATCCATAGCTTGGTTCTATGACTGTGCAAACTACGCATTGGTTCCAATTTTCTCGACATACAATATCCTTTATGTCCACCGTCCAAACATTTTTGTCCCGAGCGGCAGTGCATAGCTTCGAACAGAGGTGTATAAAATACTCGGCTTCATAGCGTGCAAGGTCTGCTGGCCGACTATGACCAGCTTCTTAATTTTGCTTCATCGTTAAAAAAACAAGGACAAGTCCAAACTATAATCATTTCAATGTAAAAGGAAAACATTTCAGAACAATTTCAACATGAGAATTGTCTTTTTGAATAATTACAGGAACTTTCTGATTGAATCAGTAATTTTTTCAGGCAAATTTAAATAGTATGTCAAGGCAAATCTATAACAGAACCATCAAGGTTGATGAGATTGAACTTTTCTACCGGGAGGCTGGAGATGAAAAGAATCCATCTGTACTGCTTTTACATGGATTCCCGACGTCATCGATAGCTTTCAAGAATTTGATGATTGCCATGTCGGATCAGTATCACCTGGTCGCTCCGGATTATCCAGGTTTTGGCTTCAGCGAATTTCCCGTACCAGATAGTTTTGACTATACATTTGGGAACCTGTCAGCTTTGATAAACAAATTCACCGAAACAATAAATTTACATAAGTTCTTTATTTATCTCCATGATTATGGTGCACCTATCGGGCTTCATTTATGCCTAAATCACCCTGAAAAAATTTCGGGTATAATTGTTCAGAGTGGCAATGCACATCGTGAAGGTATGGGTCCGGAATGGGACGAATATATTGACTATTGGTACAACCCGACATCCGAAAAAAAGAAAAAGCTTATTAAATTCTTAAGCGCAGAAGGTATAAAAAATCAATACTTTGGTGGACTTCCCGAAGAAATATTGGCAAGGGTAAGTCCGGAACTGTGGATGGTTGACTGGGAATTTCTGAAAAGACCAGGCAACATCGAAAGGCAGTTTGAATTAAATTGTGATTTCAAAACTCACCTGGAAATGTTTCCTGTTTACCAGAAGTATTTTCGCGATCACCAACCATCAGCTCTTGTGATATGGGGAAAATATGAAATCTTTTTCTCAGTGAAAGAAGTTCCTTGTTATAAGCGTGACTTGCCCGAAGCGCAAATCCATGTTTTAGACGGAGGGCACGATGTACTGGACACTCATTTTGATGAGGTCTTGACGCTAATAAGAAATTTTCTAAATCAACGCGAAGAGAAGCTGCCGCCATAGCGATGACCGCTGAGCAGTCGACGGAAGGATCGAACCTATTGAATTCACGAATGCTCCGTTAACAAAGGAGAGCAGATAGAGCAACTGTGCCTTATCGCCCAGCTGCATGTCGATCAACAGGTTGAAGTAGTTATTGTAGGTCAGGCTCACATCATCGACATCGCGCGCCCAACAAAAATAAGGGGAAAGATTAAATCAATCCCCCAATCCAGTGGGCACGAACTTTCGATATTCTGTTACCACTAGTTATTATTTTGCTTCTGGATATTACCATTCGAAGAATCCGTCAAAAATTACGTGTCCATCTTGCGACCCCGCTAGTTTTCGATTCGATCGCGTTCCGATTGTGACCCCGTGTTTCCTTTTCGTTGATTCGGTTTTACAGATACACCAAATGTTTTGCTATAGGTTAGTCTGACGGTGTGGTAGATGCTCGACTCGGGATGAAAGGCGACCTGGGTTCTCAGATCAAACGCTTCCTCGGTTAATTTGCCAAAATAACTTTTTATGGCGCCTGAACGAAATATATCGGTGAAAGCTAGTTGCAGCGTACCTCCCTTGTTAAAATCTTTCTTGATCCCGGCGTTTAAAACACCGAATCCCACGGTCTTGCGAGAGCCGTTGTAGCCATTCGAATTATAATATCCGGAAATTTCGATCGCTAGTGCAGCCGGGAGTCGAAAAGTCTGCATGATCTGCCCTGTGTACGCGAAGTATGTCCTTGTTGCCGGGACGGGCGTATAATTGAGAGAAAACTTCCTCCAGCCACCCACCGCGGTGTAAGTCATGTCCCACCAGTTGCCGATATGAATGGGAATGCTTGTTTGAAATGTGAGATTGTTTTGAAACGTAAGGTTCTGTGGTGACACGGCCATCTGTGTTTTGTCTTCCGTATAAACAATCTGATTGCGCGCAATTGGATATTCATCCCGGCTTAGCAAAACTGAGAAATTGTACCCGCTGTATTGAAAACCCAGATTGACGCTTTGTGTGATCGTTGGTTTGAGAAGTGGATTGCCCGTGTTGACCGATGTTGGCCCATTTGGAGTAACAAATGAAGTCAGGTCGCGATACGTTGGTCGACTGATGCGTTTAGAATAAGAAAAGTTAAGCCGGGTTTTGGAATTTAGTTCTTTTGATATAGTCAGGGATGGGAACAATTTACTGAGTCTGCGATTGGCGGTCGTTTCGCTGGTGACTGCGTCTTCGATCTGCGTATCGGAGTATTCGTAGCGTAGCCCCCCGGTGAAATGCAGTGACGCATCGACCTGACCTTCAAGGGAGGCGTAAACTGCGGCGACCTGTTCGTGCATGCGCATATTGTTGATTGATGCTGGCCGTGTGACATAACTCCCCTCTACCAGATTCGATATGGCGGACCTGCCCGTAGTTTGTGTGAAGGTTCCTTTTATCCCTGTCATAAATTTCCAATCGTTGTTTAGGGTGTGCTTATGATCGGCTTTTGCAACGCCAACATTAATAGCTGTCCTGGAGATGGCCTTTGACAGTGGTGAAAAGAGCGTATCGTTTGCACCGGCCTGACGCCCCGTACTGCTTAGAAATGAATTCGAAGCTTCAGTTGGATAATCATTGTCGTAGTGGAGGAAATCGAGGTCAACGTTAATGGTCCTGTGATCACTAAGTTGATGTTCGATGTAGCCGTTGGCTATAATACTGCTCCATTTATTTTTACTGTTCGATTCAGCCGTCAGCGTGTAGACGGAATCGTTCTCGACGAGGTAGTGGCCGTCGTTGTGCATACGGATGGCGGAAACGCTTGAGTTAAAATTTCCGCTTATACCGGCCTTCGTCTTTTGTGATAGTTGTAAATCCAGTCCAGCTAAAGCGTTGTGACTGTTTTGCGCAGCGGTTGCCCTCGACATAAATTCCGATGCGGCATACCCACCGAGCATCGGCTCCAACTCGCTGCCGATAGCGTAAAAGTAATTTGATGACCGGTCGCGGGAAAATGTGTACGATCCATAAAGTGTTGTTTTGTCTTTCACACGATTGAGGTTGATACCAATCATTGCTTTTTCTTTATACCCTGCTCCGCCCGAAAGGACAATGGAGCCTGTCGTACCCAATTTGGATGGCTTGCGTGTTACAATATTGATCAGGCCCGCGCTTCCTTCAGCATCAAAACCGGAAGGCGGCGTAGTGAGCAGTTCAATCTTGACAATATCGTTTGCGCTCATACCCTGAAGAAACGATACCAACTGTTCTACTGGCATGCGTATCAATTTATTATTGAGCATCACCATGACGCCGTTTTTTCCATTCAGCTCCATCGTGTTGTTTTGCAGATCTATTTTCACTCCGGGAGATCGTTCAAGAAGTTGTAACGCTGTGCTGCCTTTTGTCATGACGCTATTCTCTACATTGATGACAACACCATCCGTACGATTTTCAATTAGTTGCCTTTTAGCGTTCACCTGTACTTCGCCTAGTTGCTGGGTGTCAGGATGGAGAACCTGTACTCCGAGGTTCACGTTGATATTTGCGCTGACGTTTCCGTTATCATCGGTCCAGGTGAGGACCGATGATGTCCAGGTTTTGTAGCCAACACTGCTAATCCGTTGAACGAAGGTGCCGGCACGAACCCCTTCGACGCGATATGACCCGTCGGCGGCGGTCATCGCGCCTCCGGCCATCGCACTATCAGCAGCAATCAGTAACACCACGGTTGCAAAAGGAACTGGACTTCCGCTTTCGTCTGTCACCTTACCAGACACTTGTGCAGATGCAACCTGTACAGCAAGTATCAATAAAAAAGTTGTGTAGATTCTCATCGTCATTTAGCGTCTACACGGTCATAAAATTCCTTTTGAAGGGCAAGGGTCTTACGGTCCTCTTTGATCACTTTCAGCACCTGGGCCAGTGAAGACACGACGTGCTCGACGGTGAGTTTGCCAAGTTCTTTCGATGCCTTGGATCCATCTCCATCATAATGATTAGGGTATCCAGCATACCATCCAATGGGTGTATACACGTTCTTCAGGGAAAGCCTGTTAAGCCGTTGTCCTGATTCATTTTTGGCTCTGTCAAGTTTAACCAGATCGGGTCTGGGATAAAGGATGTCTGAAGTTTCAATACTCCCGGCATGATCCCCGTTGCGTAGATCGGTCGTTGTGAGTTTTGCCACTTGTTGTACAAACTCCGGATCAGCTTCTCTTTCTTCAAACAGGAAAACAGCATAGTCCCTGCGCTTTTCGAGTCTGGTTTGCATAAAGAAATGCAAGAACTCCGGGTTGCCTCCATGGCCGTTCACAATCAGTATCTTTTTGAAACCATTCCGCGCTATCTCATCACACGTTGCTTCGAGCAGATCCCACATCACTCTTGCGGGCAAGGCAAACGCGCCGGGTTGATGCTTCGCTTCATTGATCTGACCATAGAAGTAGTCCGGGAACACCACGGCATACTCTGCTTTAGTGGCGCGAAGTGCATATTCTCTTACGCGAATCAAATCTGTTCCGATCGGTGCATGAGGTCCATGTTTTTCCAGTACGCCGATTGGCAGTATGCACGTCGAGTCGGAGTCTATTAATGCTTTTGCCCAATCGCTTGCAACGAGTTCGTCCCAGCGGGTCGGCAGGTTTTGGCCCGTCAGATTCTCAGTTAATCCAATAAATAGTCCGGTTATAAATAAGAGTTGTTTCATAATGTTTTCTTCCAAGAAACGGCTGGTGGGGTGACGAAAAGGTCGCGTGGGATGATCTGTAGGAAGGATTTGACCAATGGAGTGGTTGGATAGAGAATTCGACAACCGGTTGTGATCGGATGTCTCTTTTTGCCGTTATCTCATCAAATGGTGCTGTTGGTCAATTATGACCCGCCGTTGGTGGACCGGTGGCCAGGAAATGCAAATTGCGAGTTACTTTGGGAACGGATCGACCCTTTGACATAAGGATTTCTGAAATTAAAGCGATGACGTATCAAACATTAATCAATAGTAAATTCTATCGCTGGAAGCTTTATCATGTTCCCTTCTGGTGTATTTATCATTACCTGTGGGTGTCGGTAACGTTCGCTAATCCAATCAAAGCAGCCAGTAATATTTTATACGCCCCTTACAGCATTAAGTATATTTTTTACGTGGTATTCGAATGTTTGGCCGTGTACTTTAATCTTTATTTTCTCATGCCGCGCTTTTTGGAGAAGCGCAGGTTTGGAATCTATTTTTCGTTGCTCGCCTCGACGGTTGTCGTGACAGCAGTGTGCATCGTGGGAGGCTACTATTTTGGCTCCTTCGTCACCGGTAGGGGCCTTGGGGATCTCTATGGCAATGGGGCAAATTGTTTTTATTACTTCATGGGTTATGCCTTACCTTCAGCTTTTGCGAGTATGACACTTGCAATGACTATTAAATTAACAAAAAACTGGTTTCATGCGGAACGTGTCCATCAGCAATTGAAGCAGGATAAGCTGGAATCAGAATTGAAGCTACTCAAGCAACAGTTCAATCCGCATTTTCTCTTTAACAGCATCAATTCAATATTTTTTCTTATCCATAAAAATCCAAGTAAGGCCTCTGCATCTCTTGCTAAGTTTTCAGAATTGTTGAGACATCAGCTTTACGAATGCAACGACCATTTAATACCGCTTTCAAAAGAACTGAGCTACCTGAACAATTACATCGAACTGGAAAAACTACGACACGGTTCCCGCATTCAAGTGTCTGTGGAAATTGAAGATTCAATGACCGGCCATCTCGCAGTAGCTCCATTTGTGCTGATGACGTTTGTTGAGAATGCATTCAAGCATGTTTCGATGAATTCGCAAGGTGACGAATGGATCTCGGTCACGATGCGCGTGATCGATACGAAACTTAACCTGGCCGTGAGTAACAGCAAGGCAAAAAACGAAGGCAATGGATTTCCCCGGAATGGCGGTATTGGTCTTGTTAATGTAAGGCGTAGGCTCGACCTCGTTTATGAAAACTGCTACAACCTCAAAATCGATGATCAAACCAGTAGGTTTGATGTTACACTCGACCTGAAATTAAGTGAAATGGCTTACGGAGAATTTAACGACTCTAATCTTCAACCCGCTTAGTATATGATTAATTGTGCTATTGTAGACGACGAACGCCTCGCCCAGGAAGGAATGGCCGACTATGTGGGTCAAGTTGAATTTTTGAATTTGGTGGGTTTCAGTGAAAATCCGGTTCAATTAATTTCATTACTCGATAAGCAGCCGATCGATTTGATTTTTCTTGATATCCATATGCCTAAAATGAGCGGCATCGATTTTTTGAAAGCGACTTCAAACCCACCCATGGTGATCATCACCACGGCTTTCCCCAACTTCGCATTGGAAAGTTTTCAACTAAACGTCCTGGATTACATGGTGAAGCCAATCACGTTTGAAAGGTTTATGTCATCCGCTTATAAGGCGAGAGATTATTTTAAACTCCTGGTTGATGCAAAGTCAGACCGTTCTGCTGCCACTGACAAGGAAGGATATTTCTTTATTAAGTGCGGGAATAAATTTGAGAAAATAGTGTACGATGAGATTCTCTTCATCGAAGGATTACAAAACTATGTCGTGATTCATACAACGAAAGGGCGATATACAACCTTATTAACACTCAAGAATTTAGAGGAGAGACTTGATGCCAATATGTTTGTTCGTACGCACAAGTCATTCATCGTGTCGCTAAACAAGATAGATGGACTTGAGGGTCATGAGTTATTCATAAAAAACGGTCGGGTTCCCATCGGTCGAAATCATCGTGAGATGATCATTCAGAAGGTACTTGGAAACAAGTTGATTACGAGGGAACAAAAGGACAGGTAAGCTTCCGAGCGTTGCTGAATTCAGAGGATATGGGTTGCAGGCTGACGAATATGAGGTCATGCTTACAAAGAGATCCATCCCTCTGCCGGACGTATAACGTGGGTGTACGTAGCGGTTCAGCAGGGACATGAATCAATAGCTCTTAAAGACGCTTAAGTAAAAGCAACTCGATTTAACCATCTTATTGTCATCTCTTTTACTTCAACTTATACGCGCAAAGTGAGTTGCTCATCATTTGTGGGATGTACAAGGTTTTTGTTTTCGGATCATAGCCCAGGTCTGCGGCGTTGATTTTTTGTGTCCGGGTGTCCAGGAGGCTTTGTTTGGAACCGTCTGATTTGACGTAGTATATGGTACCTTCCCAACCCGTGACGAGGAATTCATTTGGTGCTACCATTTCAATTCCATCAAGTCCGCCTTCGAGACCTTCTGCTATTGTTGTCAGTTTTTTATTTGCGTCGGATTTGTGGATGGTGGTCCCTGCAAGAATGTACAGGTCGGTGCCGAGAGCAAGAAGGCCATTTATATTGTTCATGTTTTCCATAAACAAAGAAGGTTTGCCATTTTCAATCTTATGCACTTTGCCTGTCTTTGAGTCGCTCACATACACCACACCTTTCTGATCAACTGTGATATCATTTAGCATTTGCGACCCGTCAACAGGAATGCGGCTCAGAATTTTTCCAGAAGTAATATCAATAACAACAACAGCACTATTTTCAGCGGCGAAAAGCTTATCCTTGTACTGGCCAAGACCTTTCGTCGCAGTCAGTCCGGTCACCCAGTCATTTTTGATAATCTTGCCGTCAAGTCCGACTTTACTGATCGAACCTGTTCCTTGTGAATCAAACGGGCCAATGTTTGACACGTAAAGGATTTTAGCTTTCGTATCAAGCAGGGCAGACTCGGGGTGATTGAGCGTTGAGTCGCTTAACCATAGTTTCTCCAAAGAATGTTGAGCGAATACCTGACAAGAGGCAAGGAAAGCAAACAGGAAAGCAGATGTGGTTTTCATGTATTGGGTCTTTGTTGATGCCAAGTTAGTTAATGATTTGGAGAGGTGTTGTAGTGATCCGCATGCGCACGGTTTTTTGAACCGCTGAGTTTGCCTCTTTCTGCAACAAACTCTTCTTTAATCCATCATCCATGTATGTAGAGATCATTGCAATGGTACCCTTCTGCATTTTATTTTAGGATCAAAGTGACTCAAGCCTCTGTCATGAAAATCAGGTCGTCGACATCATCGTCAATTAATACAGTCGTCTTCACGCTCGGTCGGCTATTTACTCTAATAATTGATTTTATCCTCAAAATAAGAAGGATAATCACAATGAACCAAATCCTAGGTTGACAGCAATTGTGTTCGAATGGCCAATTAAAAAACGAAGCTACTTGTGAAAAGTGGCATTCGAGGTTTCTACAGGAACACAATGGTTTTTTTCATTTTTCTTTACTTTTCTGCGGCGCATAGGTTATCGCGAAACTGTTCTGATACTGTCCGTCCAGGGTTTTGTTCGAAAAATTTAAGTACTTGTACGTGATTTGTATTCCACTGTAAAACAGGCCAGCCTTGAACTCGGACATCCAAAAGCCCTTCTCAATTCCTAATGAGTTTTCAAATGTTCCTGAACCAGATACGTGTCTTATATTGTATTGCGCGAAGATGCCAAATGCCTGCGTTGCCTTGTCCCCGATAAAATCTGGCACAGGAATGTATACGGTATTTTCAATCCCATAAGAACCCCAAAGGCTGGTCTTATTCTCAGGAGTTTCAGTTCCGGCCGCATCAAACTGCCCTGAGAATGTTCCAACAAGCTCGTTGTCAAATTTTATCCAATCCGTCCACAGTTTGCTGACATCTATCAAGGGATACTGTGCCTTTAAGCCCAACAGCCCGCCGCCAGCAACGACATTTGCAAGGGTACTGTTTGACAGGTTTTCTTGATAGTTCTCATTTACCAACGCCTGGATCTGTTCGGGCGTCTTGCCTTCAAGTTCACCGTCTTCTATCTTCACTTCCTTCGCCTTAGTAATTGCCGTAGAGAGACTAGTGCGGAACGGTCCTAAGTAGCCCGCCACAAGTTCGCTGGACAATGCTCCGTAATCATCGTTGAACGCCAAAAATTGGCTTCTTAAGAAAGTCAAGAATTGATCATTCTTTAATTCATTGTAATACAGCTGAGCTATGCGAGCGTTTCGCGCTGGAAGAAATTTAACGGTTTTCGTATCCCATCGATCATAGGCGATACGATATTCGCTGTTTCCCATAGTGCGGAATTGAAAAACAATGTCAGGCAAACGCGCCTTCAGCTCTCTAAGTTCTTCATCAATTTCCGCATCGGTCTTATTTTGATTGGTGAGGCGGTAAATGTCATTGTCATAGGCAATTTTGATTTTTTTTATGCCTGCATTCTGAGCAGCCCTTATACCCCTAATGCGTCTTGAAACAGAGAGTTTTGCCTGTCTCACTGCGAGGTAGTTTTCCCTCATCGTTGCAAAGAATTTGTCCAATTCGGAACCTGTTATGTCGGCCGGATCTGATTTCGGGACAACATTATCAACAAATTTTTCTCCAACCTCAGTCATGTTTTTAGCACCTTCTACTGCCGCCTTTTTTGCATCGATCTCAACCTGACTAAGAGTTCCTTGCCCTGGGCATACATCACACATCATCGTTAAAGCAACCGCTAACATGATTGCAACATGATAGTCATAGAACCGAGGATAGGAATTATTATAAACCGCTTTAGTACACATATGCGAGGGGTCTTATTCTAGTGGCCGTCAGTACTTGCCGACCTATTGCGTAACTCGCGATATAGGTCATTGCATTCATATATGGTCTTCAACGTGATGTTTTTCAAGTTGAAAAAAGGTATTCTTCGTTGAAGGAAGATACACCATATTCACTAACGCAAGAGGATAGAGTAGTACAATTGTACTATTACAGACGCCTTCAATTTTCTTCAGAATACCAGCGGCGGGGCGAATACGCAAAGGTAAGACTGCCCCACCAATGAAATGGTTTGCCCTCCCCAAACTCCCGACTTCGTCCAGTAATCGCGAACCTCAAAAGATACTGATCAGCTACTAGTAGATTAAAGCCTGATGCGAATTCAAAAAGAATGCGTTTGACTTGACTATGACTAATGGTATAAGTAGAATGATCATTAAACAAAAGCCCTTCTAGAGTAGCGTTATACCCTGCCAATCTTATTTGGGGCTCAAGAAACATGTTAAACCGAAACTTTGTGCCTCCTAGAGGAGCTATGGTTGGCATCACTGTTGCCACGTTTAAGAGTGGACTCGGATGAATATTGAAGAGGTTTAACCTGATTCCACCTTGAAGGTTCATCATATAGGTTCCAATATCAGCCTCTGCCACTGCGGCTGCTTCGAGCATCACAAATCCATCGCCCCTACTCGCTGTATGAAACACTGATTGCTGAAATCGGGTGTTATAGTTAATAGCGAAACTTCTCGAATATCCAATTTGATTGTCCCACCCTTTAGGAATTGGTCGGTCGGTCCCAAACCAATGTTTTCGATGAATATATGCTTGGGCATTACCGGGTCCGCGAGTCCCCATAAACCCGATAAAGACATCTGATTGGAAAAGGCGTGAATGCTCTAAATCATAAGAGTCGTTTCCAAAATCGAGGAAGGCAAAACTTGCGTACGGTCGATCTCCAACGACGATTGCTTCGCTTTCGAGGTCTTGCGGCGTATAGGCTGTAGCGCCTATGGCGAGCCGTTGAATGTTTGTAGACCCGTCAAACTTGATGAAAGGGAATTTTGCAGGATACCACTCTGGTGTTGACACCTCTACCTTTGCCGCGCCAGTATAGTTTTCATCTCTATTGTACGGAGCAAGAAAATCGTTTTCAACAGTCGCGGTTAATTGAAATGCCGCACGGCCTTGTGCATAGACTTCCCTGAAGCAAGCAAAAGCAATTAAAGCAACAGGCACAACCTTGGACAATGCATTCATTTAGGCACGGCTAGTTCGTTCTGACCTTAATTAAAAATACAATCAATCACGTAGAATTACGAAACAGAAAAAATGAATTTATGCCAATTCTGATCAATCCAAAGTTCACGCTCCCCTTGCTTTAGTCGCATACTTGAAGCTTTACCGAGAGACATAAAGAACTCGGGTATCACAATTTATGAGTGACAAGAACCGACGATCGCCTACCGGTGGCACACTCAAACGAATGGTGACCTATTTGACCATTTTCACACTACAGAGTTGATCATTGACAAGAATCAAGCAAGGGCAGCACTTGCATTACCGAGAAATAACAAACTAAGATACCTGGGCGAGTTTTCAATTCCGGGTAATTTCGAATTACTAGAGGGCGAGGGTGTTGCAAACTACGGCCATGCCGAAGGAGCAATCAAATATTTCTATTTGGTAGACGCCAAGTATCTTTCTGAACTCCTCTTCAATTGATTCACGCGTCTGGACAATTTCCGAAATAACTCTATCTCGTTGTTCCATCCAACGCCTTAGAGGCGACAGCTCTTCTCTTTCACGGTGCCCAGTCTTATTTCATGATCTGTATAAACTTTGCACGTGGCTAAAATCTGAAGCCCTATTTACCAAATCTGCAAGCTCGCTAGGGCCTTGAATGATTGCTTAGTTAAGGCCAAAGTGCCTGCTCCAAATTTGAATGCCTTAAAAGGGGTCAAATTTGGCCGATTTGATCGGCTTAGGTATTCAATCGATAAATTCTAGAAGCTGTCAAAGTTCGAACATAAAAAAAGCAGTTACTCTCTGTAACTGCCTGATTATCAATGTGGGAGCTGAGGGGTTCGAACCCCCGACCCTCTGCTTGTAAGGCAGATGCTCTGAACCAGCTGAGCTAAGCTCCCTAAATCCTCCAAAATCCCGCCTGGAATTCTTTGGGAGTGCAAATGTAAACCAGATTTCAATATCTGCAAATATTGAAATCTGGATATTTGCCCCTGACTACCAGGGTAGCGAAAATCCACCCTGAATCAGCCAATTCCGACTACTCTAGGCATCCTTCAGCTGGTCAAAATCCAATTTTTTCATCTTTAAAATCGCGTTCATTACCCGTTGCGCCCTCGCTGGTTCTGTCATCCATTCACCCAATTTCGAAGGCACGATTTGCCACGAGTAGCCGAACTTGTCGCGTACCCAGCCGCACTGATCCTCCTGCCCACCCTCGCCGCTCAGCGCGTCCCAATAATGATCGATCTCTTTCTGCGTGTCGCATCCTATCACGAATGACGTCGCATGTGTGGGCTTGTGCTGCGGACCACCGTTGAGAGCCATGAACTTACCTCCGTTCAATTCGAACATCACGACAACGGGATTCTCACTGAGGATTTTTGAATTCTTAAAGACAGAACAATAGAAGTCTGCGGCCGTCTTGGCTTGACCATCAAACCAAAGACAGGGATATACGGGTTGTGCCATAATGTATTGTGTTGCTGTTTTTTTACTATACAAGATTAGCGAAAGCGCCTGTTTAGACGCGGTCAGATACAGCCAAAAACGGGGGTCAATTGCGACAAAGGAGGAGAGAGCCAATAATTATAAGTTCCACCGCCCGATCAATACTGAAG
>DATHKA010000312.1:0-7553 GCA_035489615.1 Chryseolinea sp. | reverse complement strand
GGATATATCTTCACGTTGTCGCCGATCTTCACATTGTTGCCGATGTAAGAGAATGCCCCCCGGTAAAATCCCTTTCCGATAACGGATGTCTCCCCCATAAACGATGGCTGTTCGACGCCTGATTTCTGGAAGCTGATCAGCTTATGATATTCCTCCAACAGTCGCGTAAAGCTGATGTAGGGATCGTCGACCAGTATAAGCGTTGCGCTCAATTCCCGACGGGGAACAAAATCCTTGCTCACGATAACCGCCGAGGCCTGCGTGGTGTAGATAAATTGTTCGTACTTAGGATTGGAGAGAAAAGATATCTGACCCTTTTTTGCATCCTGAATCTTGGCAAGCATCGTAATTTTCTCGGATCCATCACCCTTCACCTGACCAGATAGAATGCTCGCGAGTTGATTGACAGTAAATTCCATTTACAAGGTTGTTAGGTGAAGCCAATCTGCCTGCAGCTGGGACGTCCTAATATCGATGCATAACCATGCCAACTGAACGACGATTGCCTGAAACGTATGACTACAAAGATACATTTTTGGGCCAGCACAGATAGTTTTTTTTTACGATTTTACTGAGCGCTTTAATGTGAGGAAGATCAGATGCCTGCGCAATGTCGATCACGTCGCCGTTATGCATCATGATGTTGATCTCTTTGCCTTCGGCGTACGCTTCGTTCGATACAGTTCCGTGCGAGAAAAGGTAAGGCACTTCTGAGCGCAACAACTTAAAATGCTTCATGACGCCGTCGCGTATCCCTTCGACCTGATTCTTCCGAATGGGCTCTGCGCTGAGACGAATCCTGAATAAGCGACGCTCGATCATCATGCCCGACAAAAGCGAAAGAATATTGTCCGAATGATTCTTCCAGACTTTGATGGCACCCCAGATATCGTTGTCGTCCAGCTGACCAAACAGATCAAGAATCGCCGGATTTTCACGCAGATCGTTCAAACTGATCTCCTTCATCAGGAACGCGGTAAGGGCATCGCTCGCAGTCAGCTGTTCGCCTGCCCTCATCAATACCTGCGCGCGCCGGATCAGATTCACCAGCATGCGTTCGGCGCTGACGGTTGTTTTATGCAGATAAACTTGCCAATACATGACCCGCCGTGCGTTAAGAAAATCTTCGATGCTGTAAATACCTTTGTGCTCCACCACCAGATTGTCGCCGCTAACATTCAGCATTGCCAATATGCGATCCACGCCAACGTTTCCTTCGAGAACGCCGGTAAAAAAGCTGTCGCGCTTCAAATAGTCGAGGCGGTCGATGTCGAGTTGACTCGAAACGAGTTCGTGAAAAAACTTCCTGGAATAACTATTACGGAAAATGCGCAAGGTCAGGTCCAGGGCGCCTTCAAAGTCGGCATTGAGTTTGTCTATGAACAGGTAGGACAGGCTTTCGTGACTAATGTTGTGAAGCAGGCTGTCTTCGAGTGCGTGCGAGAATGGCCCGTGTCCAACGTCGTGAAGCAGGATGGCCACTTGCGACGCCTCATATTCATCGTCGGAGATCTCGACACCCTTGCTGCGTAGAATATCCAACGCTTTGCCCATCAGATGCAACGCGCCCAAGGCATGCTGGAATCGGGTATGCAACGCGCCTGGGTACACATAGTCGGTAAGGCCGAGTTGCTTGATATGGCGCAGACGTTGAAAATAGCGGTGAGAGATAATTTCGAAAATCAATTCGCTCTGTAACGTAATAAAACCGTACACCGGATCGTTAATGATCTTCTTCTTGTTCATTTCGGGTCGGTTGCTCGGCGGGCCTTATGAACGTCATAGGTTACAGCTATTCCGAAATTGTCGGACATCGTCGGGATTTAATGATTAATTTCGCAAAAAACAGAATATGCAAAGATATAGCATTTTATGGGCTGACGATGAGATTGATTTGTTGAAGCCCCATATTCTTTTCCTCGAACAACGAGGGTACGATATCACTCCGGTGAACAATGGTACCGAAGCGGTCGAGTTGAGTGACGACAAACATTTCGATGTAGTATTTCTGGACGAGAACATGCCTGGGATGTCGGGACTGGAAGCGCTCACCCAGATCAAGAATAACAAGCCCAACCTCCCCGTAGTGATGATCACGAAGAACGAGGAGGAGCATATCATGGAAGAAGCGATCGGATCCAAGATCGCCGACTACCTGATCAAGCCGCTGAATCCTAGTCAGATCCTATTGTCCGTGAAAAAGATTCTCGACAACAAGCGATTGGTGATTGAAAAGACCAACCTGAACTATCAGCAGGACTTCCGAAAGATCAGCATGGCGTTCCAGGATAGAATGAATCACGAACAATGGGCGGACATCTACAAGAAGCTCGTGTTCTGGGATCTGGAAATGGATCACAAGGACAATGAAGAAATGGGCGATGTCCTGAACATGCAGCAAACCGAAGCCAATGCGAACTTCGCGAAATTCATTATGCGAAATTATGAGTCTTGGCTGAATGATCCGAAGGCTGAAAAGCCGTTGTTGTCTCATCAGTTGATGAAGCGGAAAGTGTTTCCCGAGTTGGGTAAGAAGCCGGTGTTCATGATCCTGATCGACAACCTGCGTTTCGATCAGTGGAAGACGATTGAGCCGGTCCTTACAGAATACTTCAATGTCAATCACGAGGAAACGTATTACTCGATATTGCCAACGACTACGGCATACGCACGCAACGCAATTTTTTCCGGTCAGCTTCCTTCAGAAATGGCCAAGACGCACCCGGACCTGTGGGTAGGAGAAGACGAAGATGAAGGCAAGAATAATTTTGAAGACGAGTTCCTGACGAAGCAGCTGCGTCGGAACAATTTGAACATCAAGACTTCGTACCACAAGATCAAGAACCTCGAAGAGGGCCGCAACCTCGTGGACACTGTGAACAATCTCTTTCAGAATGATCTTAACGTGATCGTGTATAATTTTGTCGACATGTTGTCGCACGCGCGCACCGACATGGCGATGGTGCGCGAACTGGCGCCCGACGAGTCAGCCTACCGGTCAATTACCAAGAGCTGGTTCCTGCATTCGCCCCTGATCGACATCATGAGAAAGATTGCCGAAAAGGATGTTAAAGTTATCATTACGACTGACCATGGAACGATTCGGGTGAAGCGCCCTTTCAAGATCATCGGAGACCGGAGCGTGAACAGCAACCTTCGCTACAAGCAGGGCAAAAATCTGGGTTATGAGGGCGACAAGATCATGAACGTACAACGGCCGGAGAAGCTTTTTCTACCCAAGTTGAACGTATCCTCCAGCTACGTGTTCGCCATCGAGGACCAATTCTTCGCCTATCCGAACAACTACAACTATTACGTGAATTTTTACAAGGATACCTTTCAGCATGGCGGTGTGAGCATGGAAGAGATCATCATTCCACTAATTTTCTTAACTTCGAAGAATGCATCCTGACCCCGGGCAGCAGGTCTTTACCGGCATCACGCTGGGGGACCTGGATGTCGTAGCCGAGGCGATCTCGAAGTTCGCTTCGAAATATCGCATCTGGCTGTTCAAGGGCGACATGGGTGCAGGAAAAACTACCCTGATAAAGGCGGTCGGTGCCGTCCTGGGGGTGACGGAGACAATGAGCAGCCCGACTTTTTCCATTGTCAATCAGTATGAAGCAGGAGCCAACGGCAGTATCTATCATTTCGATTTTTACAGAATCCGGACGGAGGCCGAGGCGTATGACATCGGCGCGGACGAATATTTTTATTCCGGCAGTCCGTGTTTTATCGAATGGCCCGAGAAAATTCCTTCTCTTATCCCGGCGACGTACGGCAGTGTAACCCTTCAGGCAACCGACAGCACACATCGAACTATAGTCATTACAGTCCATGACGGAGAAGAAGAAAACAGGATTTGAGGCACTGGCGAAGGCCAGCATGACACCACAGGAACAAACGCTGGAAGTCCGGAAGCGCAGGCACGCTTTCTTTATTGGCTTGCCCAGGGAAATATCGCTTCAGGAGAATAGAATTAGTCTGACGCCGGACGCTGTGGCGCTGCTGGTTAACAACGGCCACGATGTGTGGGTCGAGAACTCCGCCGGCATTGGCTCGAAGTTTTCAGACCAGCAGTTCAGTGATGCGGGTGCCAAGATTGTGTATTCGCAGCAGGAGTTGTATCAGGCCGATGTTATCCTGAAGATCGAACCCCCCACAATGGAAGAGATCGAGCTTATGCACGGAGGACAAACGCTTATTTCGGCCTTGCAAATTGGCCAGCTGAAAGTGGAAAGCCTCCAGGCTATGATGAAAAAGAAGATCACGGCCCTTGCGTACGAGTTCATCGAGGACAAAGTGGGAGGGATGCCCATCGTTCGAGCGATGAGCGAGATCGCCGGCAGCACCATCATGGGCATCGCGTCCGAGTATCTGAGCACTGCCAACAGCGGGAAAGGCGTTATTTTGGGCGGTATCACAGGTGTGCCACCCACGAAAGTGGTGATTGTGGGCGCAGGCACCGTTGCCGAATACGCCGTTCGGGCAGCCTTGGGTCTTGGAGCGGAAGTGCAGGTATTTGACAATCATTTGTACAAGCTCCGCCGCATTAAGCATTTACTCAGTCAACAGATCTATACGTCCACTATCGACACCGTTACGCTCGGAGAAACGCTGAAAACTGCCGATGTGGTGATCGGTGCCTTGCGGGCTGAAAAGGGAAGGCCCCGTCACGTGATTACCGAAGAAATGGTAAGTCGGATGAAGCAGGATTCGATGATCATCGATTTGAGCATCGACCAGGGTGGATGCATCGAAACATCGGAACCGACAACGCTGAGCAAGCCGGTGTTCCGGAAGCACGGTGTGATTCACTACTGCGTACCCAATGTCGCGTCACGGGTGGCCCACACGGCAGCCAACGCATTGAGCAATATTTTCACCCCAACCATCCTCCGCGCAGCAGAAGAAGGCGGCGTTGAAGCGATGATCTTTTCCCACAAGTGGTTCATGAAGGGCGTGTATACGTACAAGGGCGGGCTGACGAACGAGCACGTGGCACGCAAGTTCGGGCTCAAACATAAGAGTATTGAATTGCTGATGGCGGCGAGATTTTGATACAATTGACAATTGAGAATTTACAATTGACAATTATGGAGCCCCTTTCGGGGCATAGGTCTATAAGGACGCAGAGGCCTCAGGATTAAAAAGCGACCAATCAACGAATGCATTAAACGAGTGACTTGGCTGTATAGGCACGGGGCCGACAGGCCCCACTCGAATTGTCAATTGTCAATTGTTAATTGTCAATTGTCAATTTATTCAAACTCTCCTCCAACATCTTTGTCTTCAACTCCGCATCCGCTTTTTTCTTCCGCTCATTTTCAATGACTTTGGGCGGCGCGCTTGAGACGAACTTTTCGTTCAGCAATTTCTTATCCACGCTGTCCATGAAACCGCGCAGGTATGCCAGTTCCTTTTCGATGGACTCGCGTTCTTTGTCTACGTCAACGGCTATCGTGAGCGGAACAATGAATTCCATTGTACCGGCCATCAAGGTGGATCCCGCCGGTTTGTCGGCGTTTACCTGGAACTCGTTGATGTTGGTGAGCCTTCGAACCAATCCACCGAAGTATGGAAATGGATTCGCGGTGCAATGAAGGGTCAGTGTTTCTTTCGGAGATATGCCCTTCTTGTTTCTGAAGTCGCGGATCTCTTTGACCACGAGGAATGCCTGTTCACTTTCTTCGACAAACTTATGCGTGGCAGGTTTGGCTTGTGGCCAGGGTGCAACGATGATGCACGCAGCGTCCGTTTTGTCGCGCAGATGGCTCCATAACTCCTCCGAAATGAAAGGCATGAAAGGATGCAGGACCTTTAAAAGGGTCTTGAAGAAAGAGACTGTTTGCTCGTGGGTGATCTTGTCGACGGGCTTGCCAAATTCGGGCTTCACCATTTCGAGATACCAGGCACAGAAGTCGCTCCAGATAAGCTTGTAAACAGTATGTAGGGCGTCCGATATGCGGAACTTCGAGAAGTGGTCTTCGAGCTCGTTGATGGACATCGTCAGCCGTTCTTCGAACCATGCCGCGGCGGTAATGTTGTCTTCCGTTTGCTCAAGGCTTTCATCCACCTGCCACCCCTGTACGAGTCTGAACGCGTTCCAGATCTTATTGGCAAAGTTGCGGCCCTGCTCGACCAGTTTTTCAGCGTAGAGAAGATCATTGCCAGCGGGAGAACTGAACAGCATGCCGGCCCTTACGCCGTCAGCGCCGTATTGCGCGATCAGGTCAAGCGGGTTAGGGGAGTTTCCCAGCTGCTTCGACATCTTCCTGCCGAGGTCGTCGCGAACAATGCCTGTGAGGTAGACATTGCTGAACGGTTTCTCGCCGCGGTATTCATAACCCGCGATGATCATCCGGGCTACCCAGAAGAAGAGGATCTCAGGCGCAGTAACGAGATCGTTGGTGGGATAGAAGTAGTTCAGGTCCGCATTGCCTTTGTTTCCATCGCGGAATATTGTCGTATCAAATACCGCCATCGGCCAGAGCCAGCTGGAGAACCAGGTGTCCATCACATCACTGTCTTGCGTAAGCGACGATGCCGTGCTTTCCGGCTTGTCTTTTTTATACAAAGCCATGGCTTCCCCGGCCGTTTTGGCAACAACGTAGTGGCCATCCGCATCGTACCATGCCGGAATGCGATGTCCCCACCACAACTGCCGCGAAATACACCAGTCGCGTACATTCGACATCCAGTGGTTGTAGGTGTTCTTGAACTTGGCCGGAATCAACTGAATGTAATCGTTCATCACGTTGTGATGCGCTGGTACCGTGATGTCTTTCATCTTCAGGAACCACTGAAGCGATAGCCTTGGCTCGATCACCGCGTCAGTGCGCTCGGAGAAGCCAACTGTGCTGGTATAATCTTCCGCTTTTTGCAGGTAGCCCTTTGCCTCAAGTTCTTTGACAACCTTCTTGCGTGCCACGAACCGGTCGTCTCCCACGAAGATCCTGGCCTCGGCATTCAATGTTCCGTCCTCATTCAGTATGTCTATAACGGGAAGGTTATGCTTTTTGCCCAGTTCATTATCATTCATATCGTGTGCCGGCGTAACCTTCAGGCAGCCGGTACCGAAATCCATGGTGACGTAATCATCTTCAATGATGGGTATCTCACGATCGATGAGGGGAATTCTTGCCTTCTTTCCCCTGAGATGCGTGTAGCGTGTATCGTTGGGATTGATACAGATCGCCGTGTCGGCCATGATCGTCTCCGGTCGCACGGTGGCGATCACTACGAACTCGTTGTCACTGCCCGCGATGGGATATTTGATGTAGTACAGCTTCGACTGCACTTCCCGATGAATCACTTCATCGTCCGACAACGCCGTTTTCCCAGCTGGATCCCAGTTCACCATTCGCAGGCCGCGATAGATATTGCCCTTTCGATAGAGATCGATGAATACGTCGATCACCGCCTCATAGTAATCGGGATCCATCGTGAACGTGGTGCGGTCCCAATCGCACGAGGCGCCCAGTTTCTTCAGCTGCTGCAGAATGATGCCCCCATATTTGTTGCGCCATTCCCAGGCATATTCCAGGAACTGC
>DATHKA010000311.1:0-25242 GCA_035489615.1 Chryseolinea sp. | reverse complement strand
ATTATTACTCGCCGCGATCGATCATCGCCACGAAGGATCAGAACGCGACTTCGGGTAGCGCACAAAAGGAGAACAAAAACAGCTTCGTGTTATTGCATGAAAGCATCCTCACCTATTCGAAAATGATTGCCGAGAAACACTCGTTAAAGTTCACGGGCGTGTTCGCGACGCAGGTGTCCGACTATGATCGGAATACCATCAACGGCAATGGATTTCCGAATGATGCAACGACGAACGAAGCACTGCAGATTGCCAATACAGTTTCGACGAGCAGCGAGCGCACAAAGGAGCGTCTCGACTCTTATCTGGGACGTATCAACTATGGTTTCAAAGATAAATACTTTCTCGACGTAACGGCACGGGTAGACGGTTCCAGCAAGTTCGGTGCGAATCACAAGTATGGATTCTTCCCCGCCGTATCGGGCGCATGGCGCATCATCGATGAGGGCTTTATGCAGGGGGCGACGTTCCTGAGTGACCTGAAGCTTCGCGCAAGCTACGGTCTCACGGGCAACGCGGGTGCCATCGATCCGTACAAGGCGTTGTCATTGCAAACCACTGCTGCCGCCAGCGACTATCAATTCAATCACGCGTACTCGAAGGGCATCAACCCCGCGGGCATTTCCAATCCCGACCTTCGCTGGGAAAAGTCGCTGCAGACAAACATCGGTCTGGATGTGAGCTTCCTCGACGACCGGTTCAACTTTACGGTCGATGTCTACAAGAAGACGACCAAGGACCTACTGTATGAGATGACGCTGCCGCTTTCTTCGGGTTACAGCGTTGGCATGCTGAGCAACCTCGGCGGCATCGAGAACAAGGGGATTGAACTGTCGCTGGGCGCAAGGCTGATCGATCGTGGCGATTTTAAATGGAGCGCGAACATCAACTACAGTGCGAACCGGAACGAAGTGACCGACATCGACGGCGGTACCACACTGGAGCGTTTTATCACCACCTACACGATACTGAAGGTAGGCGAACCGTTGGGTCTTTTCAAAACCTATTTGTTCGATGGCATCTATCAGACGGGCGAAACCATTGTTCCGGGATCGGATGGCCGCACTGGTGGAACGAAAGTATTGGATTACAATGGCGACGGCCAGATCACGTCGGCCGACCAGGTAATCACCGGCGACCCGAATCCGAAATTCATCGCTGGCTTGTCCACGAATCTGTCATACAAGAACTTTGACCTGGGAATCTTCCTGAGTGCCACCTATGGCAACGACATCTACAATGTGAGCCGCGCGTCGTTCGAGAATCCCCTGGGACAACGCAACCTGCTCGTAGGTGTGGTGGATCACTGGACCCCCGATAACCCTAACAACGAATATGCGAGTCCGTTGCAGGGAGGCCGGCTGCCGATCACCGATCGATTTGTGGAAGACGGCTCGTATATGCGCTGCCGGAACATCACGCTGGGCTACCGCTTGCCCGCCATTAAAGGAATCAATAGCGCGCGCATCTACGTGAGCACGAACAACCTGTTCACGATTACAAACTATTCGGGCTACGATCCCGAGGTGAATACCTATGCCGGTTCTAATACCTCGATTGGTATTGACAATCTCGTATATCCTTCTGCGCGCTCCGTACTTGGCGGAATTCAAATCACCTTCTAACAGACCTTATTGATCTCATCTATGCAACGCATCAAATACATATTGCCAATAGCCTGTTTGCTCAGCCTGGTAGTTTCATGTGACCTGGAGGAGGAAGTATACTCTTCAATCTATACGTCGAACTTTTACAAAACGGCGTCAGATGCCGAGGCCGCGATCACGGCGGCGTACGACCCGATTGCCGATTTGTACAGTGGTCCGGCAGCGGTGCTCGTCTCCGACATGAGTGCCGACCAAACCTATCCGCGGGTCGCCGTATCCCGCAACACACTCACGTTGTTTACCTATGATGTAAACTACACAGCTCAGCGTACAGCCGGACGGTTGTTCGAGTCGCCGCAGCAGATATGGCAATCGTGTTACGACGGCATCGAGAAGGCCAACTGGGTGATCGCGAAAGTTCCCGAAGTGAGCATGGATGCCACACGCAAGAATGAAATCATTGGAGAAGCTTACTTTCTTCGTGCCTACTACCACTGGACGGCGACAAAGAACTTCGGCGATGTGATCGTGAAGACATTGCCAAGCGATGTGCTGACCAATGCGTACGTGTCAAAGAGTACGATGGCCGATGTGTATAAGCAGATCTATGCCGATCTTGATGTAGCCGTGCCGTTACTGCCTGCGCACACCGCCTCGCTGGTAAAGGGAAGAGCGTCGAAAGAAGCCGCCCTCGCATTGTATGCCAAGGCGGCAATATACAACGAAGACTGGGCCAAGGCATTGCAGAATGCACAAGCCGTGTTGACAAATGCTTATCTGAAGCTCATGCCGAACGTGCTCGATGTTTACGACATTAACAAAGAGGACCTGGCACGCATTGAGAATATCTTCGCTTTCGAGTCGGAGTCGAATACTTCTGTGTCAGGCTCCACGAGTGCGCGCAGCCACCAGATGGTCGGTTTGTGTGGTCCTGCCGGCAGCGCGTCGAAGCCATACGGCTTGACTACCTTCGGATCGTTCTTCGCGTACCAGTCGTTCTACAATTCATTCGATCCGATCGACAAGCGCAGGCTCTTGTTGGACACCACGTATGTGAACAACGCAGGGGCTAGTGTCGCGCAAAAGAACATTACCCCCATTACGCCAAAGGGCGTGTTGGTTAAGAAGTACATGGACCCGGTGAGTACGTCCGGAAACATCAATAACATTCCTATCTTCCGCGTGGCCGACGTCTACCTGCTCGCTGCAGAAGCAGAAGCCCATTTGAACGGGGCGACAGCACTGGCCTACAGTTACATCAAGGCTGTACGCGACCGTGCCGGACTGACGGACCTTACGCCTGGACTAAGTGCCGATGCCTTCGTGAATGCAGTACTCCGGGAGCGGTCGTGGGAGTTTTTCGCCGAGGGCGATCGCTGGTATGATCTGACGCGGACCGATACATTCATTGACGTGATCCCGCTGGCTGTGAGCGACTACTATCCGGTGCGTACGCCTCAGCCAAAGAACAAATATTTCCCCATTCCGCAGGATGAATTAAATGCCAATACCTTGCTGGTACAGAACGATCCGTGGAAATAGTATACAATAACGAGATTTTCGATTTGGTTATGACGGTTGGAGGGAACGGGATATGCCTGGGTTCTGGCATATCCCCACTTCCACTTCCAGGCACTTAAATTTTGGAGATACGATGAAGCAACTGTATTTATACCTGATTCTTTTATTCTTGACGAACGTCGTCTGCGCTCAACACGCGACGAAAGTATCGCTGCACGGCGAATGGCAATTTGCCCTGGATCCCCTGGACATTGGTGAACAACGAGATTGGTATACGCCGGTATTTCCGAGAGGGCGTTGGGACAAGGTCACAGTCCCCCATTGTTTTTCGATCGACCCTCGTTACCAGCTGTACACCGGAACAGCGTGGTACGTACGTTCATTCACGCAAAAGTCGCTACCGACTGGATACAAGGCATTTCTTCGATTCGAGGCTGTATTCTATAAGTCGGCGGTGTATGTGAACGGAAAGAAAGCAGCCGAACACGAGGGCGGATACACGCCGTTCGAAGTTGATGTGACCAGTTTTTTGAGTGGTGAGAACACCCTTGCGGTGAAGGTAAACAATGCCTGGGATACTACGACGATACCCGGGGCGAAGACCGGTGTGGCATTCGAGAATGACAATGTCGGACAGGTGTATCCGTGGATCAACTACGGCGGCATTAATCGTGAAGTGCATTTGATTATTCGTCCGGAGGTTTACGTAAAAAGCATGAAGATCGAAACCGATCCCGACCTCGCGAAGAAAACGGCGAAGTTGAATATCCGTGTGGATGTGTCCGGCACGTCCACCGGCGTGGTGACGGTAAAGTCAGGCGGTGCAGGTTCAAGCCCCGGTGCTCACGTGCCCGCCATACGCATCACGCGTGACAACGCTGTTGTACCGGTCAAATTTAAAGCGAAAGGGACGCCAGCCGTTGCCGACGGCATCACTAGCTATTACATGGAAGCCACTTTGGCGGCAAAGGATGTGAAGCTTTGGAACCACGATGAACCCACTCTATACAAGGCTGAAGTATTTTATCAAACCGATACCTCGGGTTCATTGTTTGGTATTCGCAAGGTGGAGGTGAAGGGTTCCAGCCTGTTGTTGAATGGCGAGCCCATTCGCATGGGTGGGTGCAATCGCCCGATGGACTATCCCGGTCATGGCTCGACGGATCCCGCCGAGGTACTGGACAAAGACCTTACACTTATTAAATCCGGGGGCATGGAGTTGTCGCGCATCAGTCACTATCCCGTATCCACCCAGTTGCTCGATTGGGCCGATGCTCATGGCTTGCTCATCATTGCCGAACCCGGCAACTGGCAGATGACGCCGAAGCAGATGAGCGATCCCACGATGCGCGCCAAGTTTGAAGCGCAATTCACGGAATTAATGGAACGCGATTGGAACCATCCGTCGGTGATTGCCTGGAGCGTGGGCAACGAGTATCAGTCTCAGACACCGGAAGGGAAGACATGGACGAAAGACATGATCGCATTCGGCCGAAAGCTCGATCCCTCGCGACTATACACATTTGCCAGTATGATTGTTTGGCGTGACTTCATTAAAGTCCCCGACGAGGAGGCATCACAATATGTCGACTTCGTGAGCGCCAACATTTATGGCGATCACCTCAAACATTTGAAGCACATTCACGAACTCTACCCTGACAAGCCGGTTTATGTCAGCGAATTTGGCGTGCGTACCGACGCGGTGAAGACCGAACAGGATCGTGTCAATCATCTTGCGAAGGCCATGCAGGATTTCAGACAATGTGATTTTCTCATTGGTGCATCTATCTGGACCTTTAACGATTATCAAAGCCGTTTCCCCGGGACCAATCCCAACGGATATCGTCCGTGGGGACTTGTGTCGCCAGAACGTAAGACCCGCGACATGTACATCAAATGGCAGGAGGAGTTCTCTCCCGCGACCATTTCATTTGGCAAAGATGCTTCTGGCAAAACCTCCATCACAGTTACCGGGCGCAACGATTTTCCGCGATACACACTTCGTCATTACCAGTTGCAGTGCGGAGGACAATCCTTTGAGATTGCTGAATTGAAGCCTGGAGAGAGCAAGACGTTCACCAGCGATGCATCAAGTGGAGAGGTGCGTCTCATCAAGCCCGGTGGATTCACCGTGCTGAAAACAACTATTCAACGTTAAAGACTTACGTGGCCATGATTATAGCAGAGGAAACAACATCGCGATCATTCAAACAAAAGATAATTTCTTCCGACCTCGTGGTGGTTGGTGGTGGACTGTCGGGAACGTGCTGTGCCATTACCGCTGCGCGGGCCGGCATCAAAGTTACGTTGGTGCAGGATCGGCCGGTGTTGGGCGGAAATTCGTCCAGCGAGGTGCGACTCTGGGTGCTTGGTGCCACGTCGCACATGGGAAATAACAATCGCTGGGCCCGTGAAGGCGGCGTGATCGATGAGATCCTGGTCGAGAACATGTATCGAAACCCGGAGGGCAATGCGGTGATATTCGACACTGTTGTGCTCGACAAGGTTGTGAGCGAACCGAACATTACGTTGTTGTTGAATACCGCCGTGATCGAAGTCGAAAAATCTTCTGCTGATATCGTCGGTTCGGTAAAGGCGTTTTGCAGTCAGAACTCCGTAGAGTATTTATTGAAGGCGCCGTTATTTTGTGACGCATCCGGCGATGGTGTGTTGGGCTTTCTTTCCGGCGCGGCGTTTCGCATGGGCGCAGAATCGCGCGGGGAATTCGGTGAAAAGTTTGCGCCTTCACAGGAGTACGGCGAGCTGCTCGGTCATTCACTTTACTTTTACAGTAAAGATACCGGGAAGCCAGTGAACTTTGTTCCGCCGTCGTTTGCACTGAATGACATCACGCAGATACCACGCTACCGGAAGTTCAATACGCGCGAATTTGGATGCAACCTTTGGTGGATTGAGTATGGTGGCAGGCTCGACACCGTGCATGAAACGGAAACGATCAAATGGGAATTGTGGCGGGTGATCTATGGCGTGTGGAATCACATCAAGAACTCCGGACAGTTTCCGGAGGCACAGAACCTTACCCTCGAATGGGTGGGTACGATTCCGGGTAAGAGAGAGAGCCGCCGTTTTATCGGCGACTATCTGCTCACACAGCAGGACATCGTAGAACAACGTACGCATAGCGATGCCGTTGCATTCGGCGGCTGGTCCATCGACCTGCACCCGGCCGATGGGGTGTTCAGTGAAAAACCGGGGTGCAACCAGTGGCATGGCAAAGGCATTTACCAGATTCCCTATCGCAGTTACTATAGCAAGAATATCAAGAACCTGTTTATCGCGGGACGCATTATTAGCGTCACTCACGTGGCCTTCGGTTCGTCGCGTGTTATGGGAACGAGTGCCTACGGCGGGCAAGCGGTGGGCATGGCGGCGGCGCTTTGCCGGGAGCTCAATGTATTACCCGCTTCCCTGGGCACAGAAAAACATATGAAGCGCCTGCAACAAAAACTGATGGCCGCCGGGCAACACATTCCGGGTCTGGCATTGCTTGACTCCGATGACCTCGTCCGTGCAGCAACGCTATCCGCATCAAGCGAGCTTCGCCTTAGCGAACTTCAGGAGGGGGGCCTGTTAAAGGTGTTGGATCCAGCGGTAGCACAAATGCTGCCATTGCCGCAGGGGCGCGTGCCGCAGTTCACGGTGCATGCGCAATCGGATAGGGCTACAACGCTGGATGTTGAATTGCGCATTTGCAGCCGTGTGAATACCTACACGCCTGATGTACTTTTGAAAGCACTCAGCATCCCCATTGCCGTGGGAAGGAATTGTGTAAGGCTTGAATTTGAGGCCGAGCTTACTGCGGCGCAATACTGCTTTATCCTGTTCAGGAAGAATCCGGACATTAAATTGCATTTCACATCGAAGCGTGTGACGGGTATATTATCGGTGTACAACCAGGTGAACGAAGCCGTGTCGAACTATGGAAAGCAGGAGCCGCCTGATGACATCGGGATCGACGCTTTTGAATTCTGGTGCCCCCAGCGAAGACCGGCAGGTGAGAACGTCGCGATCAAGATCAGTGAGCCACTCACGTCTTTTAGTGTCCGTAACCTGATCAATGGTGTAACGCGACCTACTGGTCAATCTAATGCGTGGGTGGCTGATCCAACAGATGCGAGTCCAGCCGTGCAGGTGATGTGGCCCATCGCCGAATCGATCAATACTATCGTACTGAAGTTCGACACGGACCTGGATCACCCGATGGAGACGGTGTTGATGGGCCATCCGGAGAATGTGATGCCGTTCTGTGTACGAACCTATAAGATTCGCGACGATCAAGGTAACGTGGTGCATGAGGAGAGGAACAATTACCAAACCATAAACACGATCCGTCTGGAAAAACCATTGAGAACCCAGAGCCTCACCATTGAGGTCGAACACCCTTCGGCCGACGTACCAGCGGCAATTTTCGAAATATTGTGCTACAAATAATTTACAAAGGGACATAAGGGATCTCATAGGGATCCCACATCGCCAGACAACGACGCACAACCATGAAACAAACAAATCACATAACGATAGCGGTTTTGGCATTCATAGTGATGGCATGTCAAAATGAAGTAACGCTGCGGAACGAACAATTGAAGATAAGTTGGAAAAAGCGGGACGAGGGTTGGGCAGTGTCGGCACTGGAAGTACAAAAGGGTAACGCCTGGAAATCGGTTGGTGCGCCGGCGGGGAAGTACACGTTGCTTTATAGTGAAGGCAGGCCGGACAGTACGTCGAGGATATTTGAGACGAACACTAGCGTGCAGTTTCCTGAAAAGGCTTATCACTATCAGCAGGATATATGGAAGGAAGCTACCGAACCGGTTTCGTTGAATACGGCAGGGCAGGAGATATTCTTTTATCCCACTGAGGCAGATGTGAAATCGGAAGACGAGATCGTATTCAAGGCAGACAATAAATGGGCTAGTGTGACCGCCACCTGGACGATGGACCGGGCATATCCTACAGACATTGTTGTCCGCCAACAAGCCATTGTTAAGAAAGCCGGCTATTATTCACTCGGTTCTCCAGGGCCGGTAACCATCGAAGAAAATGACCTCGCCTGGGCAACCGTGCCGGGCTATTTTCAGGGCGACAAGATTCAGAAAGATTTTGTGTTGGCGTATGCCTATGGTCAGGGCGTACCGGAGCTACCAGCCGTATATCGCGAGCGTTGTGTAAGTACACTCACGTCCATTATAGACACCCACGATAGCATATCGTTGGCAATCATTGCTGCGCCGGGACTTGGACGAGATCCGTGGCAAAAGGACACGAACACCCACGAGAAGTGGAATATTGGGGTATCGCATAAGAACCGCGAGGCAGAGTTATCGCCCAGTCTGTTCTATCCTGTGCTGGGTGAGCCGCGCTCCAGGCTCGAGGCTGGCGACACCATCACGTACGAATTCCGCTACAGCGTAAGGAACGGCAACTGGTACAATAGTTTGCATCATGCGATCAATGATATTTATCAGTTCAAAAAAGGCCTCGCCCTTCGCGCCAACAAGCAATCGCTCACGAGTCGTGTCGAGGCCATGCATCATTACCTGCTTGATCCAAAGACCTCACTTTGGAACATCGAATCTTTTCAGGGCCTGAAGATCGGTGGACAATCCTATTTAGGAGGCGTCGTGGGTTCACAACGCGATGCTATGAAAAACTCCGACTACGGCGCAATGTGGATGCTGGCGCATGCTACCAACGATGCAAAATTGATGAGCAATGTGCTGCCTTATGCGTACAACTTCAAGTTGGCACAGCAACAGGTCAAGCCGGGATTCTTTCAAGGTGCGGCGATGGGGCAATATTACCTGGCTAAGCGCAAGCTGTTCGTGGAGGAGTGGGGAACATTCGTTGAACCGATCAGTCTCACCTATTATACCATGCTCGACGATGGCAACATCCTGTTGTTCGAACCGGATAATAAAGTATTGCGTGAGCGTTTGAGACTTGGCGCGGAATTGTTGCTGATCTGGCAAAAAGACGATGGCGGTTGGGAGGTGGCGTACGACCAGGATACACATGAGCCACTCTTCAAAGATATCCAGGATCTTCGTCCAACGTTTTACGGACTCATCGTCGCGCATCGCATCCTGAAAGATAAAAGGTATCTTATGGCTGCCGAACGCGGAGCGGAATGGCTTATCAAGGAGGGTGTGAATCAGGGACATTTTCTGGGTGTATGCGGCGACGCGCGTTATGCACCGGATTTTGCAACGGCTCAAACAGCCCAGGCACTATTGGATTTATACGACATCACACACAAAGAGCTTTATAAGGAAGCTGCCATCGCAGCAGCCCGCTTCTACACAACGTCTGTCTACACGCACCCTATACCCACAAGGGAAATGAAAACTGTAAATGGCATCAACCGCGAAGACTGGGAGATCGCGCAGTCAGGTCTTAGCTTCGAGCACGGCGGCATTATGGGCTCGGCGCAACGAAATGGACCCATACAACTGGCGAGTCACGCTGGATTGTTCGTCCGGATGTTTCAGCTGACCGGCGATTCCCTGCTGCTCGATATGGCCCGTGCTGGCGCCATTGGAAGAGATGCGTTTGTTGAGCCATCTACAAGCGTGGCTTCTTATTATTGGCGGGCGATGAACAAGGGTTCAGGGCCATATCCACATCACGCGTGGTGGCAAATAGGTTGGATCACCGATTACCTCATGGCAGAAGCCCAACTCCGTTCGAACGACCAGGTAATTTTTCCGCGCGGATTTGTGACCCCGAAGGTGGGACCGCATCAAAGTTATGGGTTCGGTCAAGGCAAAATTTACAACGAACCCGCTATGCTTATCATTCGTGAAGAATTGTTTCAATTGAAGAATCCAAACCTCGAGTGCATCATGGCACAGTCACCGTCGGGTAATCGCCTCTATGCCATCGTGATGAATGACCGGAACGAGTCTTTGTCGGATATGCTGCATATCCAGGTCACTGCTATTCGTCCAGACGCCAGCGTGAAGAAGATAACGGACCTGGCCCAAAACAAGTCAATTGAGACGTCGCAAAGTTCATCACTCGACATCACGGTTGCGCCATACGGAATCAATGTGTATGCGATTGACCTTTAACATCATCATTCCCTCCGTAATTTTCTCGTTCTAATACTATGCGCGCATGAATCAGCTGGATTTTATTGTGATGATTGTTTTTGCGCTGCTCATCTTTGCAATCGGCCTTGCGTTTACGCGAGTGGGCAGCAAGAGTGCGCAGGCCTTCTTCGAAGCAGGTGGTGAAACCCCATGGTGGATCAACGGTCTTTCTTTATTCATCAGCTACTTCTCGGCTGGAACGTTCGTGGTATGGGGATCAATCGCCTACAAGCACGGTGTGGTGGCGAACATGATTCAACTTACGATGGCGATCAGCGGCCTGCTGGTAGCGACGTTCATAGCAGCGAAGTGGAAGCGGACCGGAACGCGCACTGCCGCAGAGTACATCGGCAGGCGCTTCGGTGTAAAGGCACAACAATTTTATACGTACCTCATGCTCATACTAAGCCTCGTGAATACGGCAGCCGTGCTGTATCCCGTGGGCAAGATGGTATACGTAGCCACACCGTTTTCACTCAACTCCTGTATTATCGCTATAGGTGTACTGATCGTATTGTATACCGCGGCAGGTGGATTGTGGGCCGTGCTCGTGACGGATGTGGTGCAATTTATCATCCTTATGGCGGCCGTGCTAATTGTGATCCCCGCGGCCTTCGGACAGATTGGTGGCGTCCAGGGGTTCTTCAATAAAGCGCCGGAGCATTTCTTCGAACCCTTCAACGACGACTATACATCCATCTTCATGCTGGCCTTTGTCGGGTATCAAACAGTTTATATTGGCGGCAATTGGGCATATGTACAGCGTTACACCAGCGTGTCTTCCGAGCGCAATGCTAAGAAGGTCGCGTATCTGTTCACGACGCTCTATTTCATAAGCCCGGTCATCTGGATGTTGCCGCCAATGATCTATCGCATCATTAATCCCAACTTGCAGGGACTTGAGCCCGAAGGCGCGTACATGATGTTGTGCCAGCAGGTGCTTCCTGCCGGACTGATCGGTTTGGTGTTGTCGGGAATGATTTCCGCCACGTCGAGCAAGGCGAATACAACCATCAACCTGGCAGCGACCGTATTTGCCCAGGATGTGTATCGCAGCGTGCTTCGTCCGGCGGCCACGGATCAAGAGCAAATTTTGATGGCGCGCGTGTTTACGCTGCTATTTGGCGCCGGTACAATAGGCCTGGCGTTACTGGTGCCGCTGGCTGGTGGAATTGTAGAGGTCGTGTTGAGCATAGCGGCAATTGCTGGCGGCGCTTTGTTCGCGCCGATCATTTGGTCATTATATTCCAAACGACAAACGGCCATGTCGGTGATCACCACGACGATCATCGCTTTGTCGGTCAGTCTCTTCTTTAAAGTCATTGCGCCGACCCTGATCGGCCTGAAGTTAGACCGATCAATGGAGACGCTGGTAGGGGTAGGGTTGCCGCTACTGGTGCTCGCTTTATTTGAATACTATTACTATTCATCGGGACACGAATCACCGGAGGCGTTACAGTTTCAGGCAAACCAGTCGGTGCAAAAAGCAGGAGCACCTGCCCATGTTGCAGCCGAATCACAGAATGTTTTCGGTGTTACAGTGATCACTATTGCAGCCGCGGCAGTGGGACTGGGAATTTTCGCACTCGGACTCGCGTCAGCATATAACGGAGTTGTCATGGTGATCGGCTCGATTATATTTGTCCTGGCCGCGTCGGGATTCTTTCGGATCAGGTACAATTCTTCCCGTGCGAAGACGTAATGGTGTGCCTTTGTTTAACGCCTCCGCACGAGATTCTTTTTACCGGCCAGCACTCAAACTATTGCGCAGGCAAGGAAAGTTTAGTAAATATACTTACCTACGTGCCGTTGTTTCCTTCGGCCATGTTTGCTAATCGCCGGACCGTGACCTTGTGGCGGGACGCCCCAAATAGCGGGATCGAATTGCCTCGATGCAGGTAATCGAAAGCGGGGGTGAACAACCAGGCGCATTCGAAGTCACGTTCCGGTCAGTTTGATGTGGACATTTAACTAACTAATTAACTTCTATATGAGAACAAAATCCGCAATCGCTTTAGTAGCGACATTTTTGTGTTCCGTTCTTTTGACATCGCCTGTATTTGCGCAAGACGACAAGGCATCCAGGCCGAGTCCTCCGGCCACTGCCACTGGCAAAATTGGAAAGGCCAATGTTACCATTTCATACAGTAGCCCTTCTGTCAAAGGAAGAAAAGTTTGGGGCGACCTTGTGCCTTACGGACAAGTATGGCGTGCTGGGGCAAATGAGGCCACCATCTTCGAAACCGACAGCGAGTTGACGATCCAGGGCAAGAAGCTTCCTGCCGGTAAGTACAGCTTGTTCGCCATCGCCGGTGAAAATGAATGGACCTTTATTTTTAATACCGAGACCGGACAGTGGGGCATTAAGAGAAGCGGAGAACCAAATCTTGACCGCGCGAAGGATGCGCTTACGGTTAAGGCCAAGCCAAAGAAATCAAACGCATTCAATGAAAAGCTTCTTTATGCAGTTGACAAGAGCGGTTTCGTATTGAAGTGGGAGAACCTGGAGGTTCCGGTATCAGTGAAGTAAATGTTTTTGAAATAGTGACGTGAAGTAGTTACGGCTGTTTTGCAAAGCCGCTGGCAGCCGCTGGCGCAAGTCTTCCTATTTGAATGTCAAATTAGCAGGCCTTTGGCGGGAGACTTGTGCCAATGTTTTCCTGGAGGTGAACCCCAATACAGTCTTCAGACTGGCTTGAACTTCACGTCAGTCTGAAGACTGTATTGGTTCATCACTCCGATGAGTGTATGCACAAGTCTCCCGCCGATGACCTACCAACCCCATGATTGCTTTGGAAGACTTGCGCCAACTACGCAACTACGAAGACTTGCGCCAACTACGCCAGCCAACAACGCCAACTCCACCAACTCCCACTGCCCTCAATCCACCACCTTTATCGTGGCATTCCGCGAATCAAACGAGTACATGCCGTTTCTCTTAATGGTGGTGTTAAAGTAAAGGCCCTTTTCTATCTTAGCTAATGCGCGAAAATTCAACGCATAATCTTCAAAGTCCTTCGCTTTGGTTAACGGAAACTTGGTCGCCTTTCCGGAGGCATCAATCTTTTGAGCCACTGGCATAGGATTCTTCGCATAGAGAGGAGATACTTTAGTTACGTCTGGATCTTTTGGAAGGTTCTCCGCGAGGTCGTTGTACACGACAAATACCTGGTCTTTGGCAGGAATCAGCATGTGTCCTGCAAACCCTGGCAACGTAATTTGTTTTTTCTGAATGATGCGTGACCAGATCTGCGATCCGTCTTTGCGGAACGCATATACGTAGGCATTATAACTGTGGTGTTGTCCGTACTTAGAGTCGACCACGATTGCCTCGATAGAGGCAACGATCGCATCGTTGTCCAGCATGACAATGTCCATCACGCCCCAGTGTTTGGTCTCGAACACCCTGAAATTCGATAGCTTGCGGAAGTCTTCGGGCATCAGCTGCGATCCCAATTTCTCAAGCGTCTGAGACTGCATATTGATCCGGTCGACAAAATACTTGACTTGCTTTTGTTCGTCATTGAGCCCAACGATATAGGGGTCCGTGCCTTTCAAGAGCTCCAGTCTGGTGCCAAAGTTTACTCCTGTGGGTAGTCCGGGTTCGAATATTTTAAGGGCCTTCGCCTTCCAGAAGTATGAATACACGACTGGCTTATTGATCTTCTTGCTATCAAATTCGACCAATGCGTGCATGTTTCCGACGCCATCAACCTTTACCGATTGAACAGTAAGCTCTTTGTCTGTACTTTCTGTTTCGACGCGCGTATACCAAACCTCCGAAAAAGAATCGTCGATAACCTTGCACTCCAGCTTTTGAGTTTCTTTCGACTTGGTATTCAGTATTCTCGTAATAAGAATGTATTTCTTGTCCTCCGAGGAGGAAACGAAGACATTCATGCCGTATTTGTCGAGGTCCTTAAAGCTGTGTAAAGCAATCGGACTTCCCAGGACAATCATGTCGGGACTGACTTCATTCACATACGCCGAGAATCCGTCCTGTTTCGGATATTTCAGGCTATACAGGATGTACATTTTCTTATTCAGCACAATGAAGGCGTTAAGGCTTACTTCTTCATTGATGTTCTCGGCCGTAAGCTTCTTGACTCCCGAATACTTCAGATAGTTTTCCAGTACGCCGAAGTAGAATGATTTGCCCTGAAAGCCGAAGCCGCTATATGTTTTCTTCTGTGATGGATCGAAGAATAAACTGGTGGAGTATGAAAAACTTCTAAAAGGAGCGAGTGGTCCGATCCTGGGTAGGTCAAGCTCCTTTTGCATCTCCTTAGGGTCAACCACGGGACCCAGTTCGACCTGCAAGGATTGACAGTACGCTGCCTGGGCATACAATAGCGCCAAAAGGACAGCAAGAAAGGGCCTTTTCATATTTTCCATTGGGGCTAAGGGGGGGTCATGTGTTATTAACAACGAATTAGAGCACTAACTACTTCGTGAGGAGAGATACCATTAGTTAAAAAAATGTCGGACAACAGGATAGTTTAACGGGTTCGGTGATTCAATTTATGGGTTGTTTCGGTAGCAAAGAAGAGCGTAGCCACGGCGTTGCATCCGTTGGCGTTGTTCGTTCAATAGAGTCGCCGGATGAATTGCAGGCGGTTTGATTCGGGTCTGGATCCAGTTCACTTGCCCTTTTCGGCACCGTTGGTTGAATGTGAGGCCCACCAGATCCAGCCATGATTTTATTGGCCAAGAGCATGGTTGGGACTATAGGTCAGCGCATTGGCACGGCGGAAAAAATATTTTTCTTAATTTATGTCTTCATTGCGTCTTGAGAACCATGGAGGATAGTCAACTGAATTCAATCCAGCCTTTATTGGAGTATTTTCATCGGCTCATAGTATTGAATGCGGACGAAAAGGAACTGATCCAGTCGAAGTTTCATCCCCATCTCTTTTTGAAAAGACAATTCGTTTTGCAACATGGTGATGTATGTGAGTACTTCAACTTCGTAGTCCGGGGTTGTCTGAGGCTCTACAAGGTTGGTGCCGATGGCGTGTATCATATCCTTCAGTTCGGAACGGAGAATTACTGGATACTTGACCTGACCAGTTTCCACAAAAAGCAGCCAGCACAGCTCGACATCGATGCCCTCGAAGACACGCTCGTGCTGCGGATTAATCACGCAGACCTGATCGATCTTTACATCAAGGCACCCAAGTTTGACAGGATTTTCCGGGTGCTCCTGGAGAATCATTTTATGCTTCAGCAACAACGTATGGGCCAGTTGTTCAGCTCAACTGCGGAGGAACGGTATCAATTGTTCATGGAGACCTATCCCCACCTGCTTGGTCGTCTTTCCCAGGTGCAAATCGCTGCTTACCTGGGCATTACACCCGAATTCCTGAGCCGCATACGCGGCCGGAGAGCCAAAGGCGACAGATCGTCTTAAACTAGATCAATGCTTTTTCTTAAACCAGGTCATTGGTGTGGATTCACCGCTTGATGTTGCTTTGTACGAACAAAACGAATCATCAACCAAAACGAAAAAGTATATGTCAACGAGCAAATCAAGAGTGGCGATAATCGGCCTTGGAAACATCGGAAGAATAGTGGCTTCAAACCTGGTCAAGGGAAATCGTGAAGTTATAGTTGCCAGTCATAAGCTGAAAGATGCCACGGCACTGGCGGAGCAGTTGGGAAGCCTTGCTAAAGCCGCCGAAGTACTGGTTGCTATCCGTGAGGCTGACATCATTGTGATGGCCGTGTGGTTCAACACCCTCAAAGAGCTGCTGGCAAAGTACGCAACGGAGCTACAGGGTAAGATCATCGTGGATCCTTCCAATCCTATTGCCCCCGACGGCAACGGTGGTTTTAAGAAGATTATTGGCAACGATGAATCGGCAGGACAGATCATCTCCGGTTTACTTCCGAAGGGCGCTGTCCTTGCCAAGGCACTGGGTACATTGGGAGCGGCTTCGTTAGCCAGTGCTGCGTACCAAAAACCAGAGCGCGCCGTGCTATTTTATGCAGCGAGCGACGAGCATATCAATGGTAAGATAGAAGAACTGATTAAGGACAATGGCTTCGAACCTGTTGGCGTAGGAGGAATCGATCAGTCAATTCGCCTTGAAGCGTTTGGCACGTTGCATGAATTCGGTGCGCTTGGTAAATTGGTTACAAAGTCTGAATTGAAGCAATTGGCGTAATTAACTTGACAAGCATTTTAATTTATAATTTGGTGAAGGCGCATTTTACTGCTGGCCTGAGTCCTGGCAGGCTAGGCGCATTTGCTCAAGCGATCGTTTTCAAAAGCAGGAATTGAAATGAACTGAATGATGTAGAATCGGCTGATGTCGACATAGACGGGTTGAAGGGCGAACGAGATTTAGATGGAGTCCACATCTCCGGAAAAATCGCTATCTTCCTAAGCCAAACGTCCCGATTTCCGTATGCCGCTTTTCATGGATTTTCACAAAATTCCAAACATCTCGCTTGATGACGTGGTGAACGCGCACATGGCCGATGTGGCCATCCAGGAACAGTACGGAGTAAAGTATCTTCAATTCTGGGTAAACCAAAGGGACGGCGCTGTCTTCTGCCTAACCGAAGGTCCCGATGCGAAGACCTGTGAGATGGTGCATCAAATGGCACACGGCAATCTTGCGTGCGCTATTACCGAGGTGGACCCTGGAACATACAAAGTGTTCATGGGCGAAAATCATAAGCTCGAACTTGGCCTGGTAAAAAATGGAGACGATAGCCTCGATATGGGCTACCGGAGTATCCTCTCTACTACCATTCGCAGTTTGGCAGGCTCAGCTCACTCATCCGACTTGCAAAGCCTGGAAATTCCCCCGGGAGCCAAGCAGCGGGTATTGGACAGTGTCAGAAAGCACAACGGAAGAGAAGTCAAGTGGCCCGCCGACGACAGCATCATCGCGGTATTTCATGACGCTACTGACGCCGTTAAATGTGGTCATCAAATTCAAAGCATGCTGCTGCCTGATCCACTTCATCCAAAACTTGTTTTTAAAATTGGCATCAGCTGTGATCAGCCGGTCACCGAGGATGGAGAATTTTTCACCCGGGCCATCAAGCTCGCACGACGTCTGATTCAAACGGCGCAGGATAATCAAATACTGATTTCATCCCTGGTTAAGGAGCTCTGCCACGAAGGTCTCGATTCATCTTTTCCAATTAAGACCCTGAATAGCGCTGATGAGTTATTTGTTTCCGAGCTGCTGGATTACGCTGAGCAAAATCTCTCTAATAACAACTACAATATTGAAAGCCTGTGTAAAGACATTGGCATCAGCAGACCTCAGCTGTATCGCAAAGTTACTTCCCTCACCGGTCGTGCGCCCAATGATTTTTTGCGCGATATCCGCATGGAGAAAGCCGTCACACTGCTGAAACGACGCGTGGGGAATATATCCGAAGTCGCTCTCGAAGTGGGCTACAACAACCCTTCCTATTTTTCTAAATGTTTCGCCGACAAGTTCGGCTGCATGCCCTCTGAAGTTGCCGCCAGGCAATATGTCTGAGACATTTGAACAGTTTGTGTTATTCTTTGAATAGCTGCTGGTGGAAGGGGGACATTAATCTTGGCAAGTTTGGGTTCAATGATCGCGGCAGCGGCTGTGGTTCACTACACATGTCTAACCAAACAAACCCAGGCACATGGAAACTATCACACTTGAAAATCCCATCATGCAGCAGGTAGAGGAAGCAACCTTTCAGAACTTCAAAAGCTCCGTTCGCGGTCAGGTTATTATGAGGGGCGACCCCACTTATGAGGATGAACGCCAGGTATACAATGGTATGATCGACCGAAAGCCGGGCGCCATTGTCAAATGTCGCGACATAGCCGATGTAATTGCTTGCGTCAACTTTGGAAGGGATCACAAAATATTAACGGCCATCAGGAGTGGGGGACATAATGCAGGTGGCCTGGGAGTGTGCGACGATGGACTGGTTATCGACCTGTCGCTGATGAAGGGTATACGCGTGGATGTAAAAACAAATACAGTGCGTGCTGAAGGTGGCGTATTCCTGGGCGACCTGGATCATGCCACTCAACCTTTTGGAAAGGCCGTGCCTAGTGGGATTTTCTCGACTACCGGGATCTCGGGACTTACGCTAGGAGGCGGCGTCGGTCACTTGTCGCGCGCCTACGGGTTATCCATCGATAGTTTGCTGGAAGTAGATATCGTGTTGGCGAATGGTAAACTGGTAACGGCCAGCGAAAATGAAAATTCCGACCTGTTCTGGGCGATTCGGGGTGGTGGTGGAAACTTTGGCGTCGTCACGTCATTCCTATTCAAATTGCATGATGCCGGGATCGTCTATGGCGGACCGATGCTATGGCACATTGCCGATGCCGAGGAGATGATGAAATTCTATCGCGACTATATCCTCACGGCGCCTAACGAAGCATACTGTTATTTTGCTCTACTCACCGTCCCACCAGTTCCCATTTTCCCGGCAGATCTTCACTTGAAAAAAATGTGTGGGCTGATTTGGTGTAACGTGGGTGATGAAAAAAGCGCGACAAAAGCCGTTGATGTTTTTCGTACTTTCAAAACGCCCGCCCTGGACTATGTCGGCCCTATTCCCTACGCGAGCCTGCAAGGGCTGTTTGATCCGTTGTTTCCTAAGGGAATGCAATGGTATTGGAAGGCTGACTTTGTAAAGGAACTGTCGGACGAATCGATTCAATTGAATATCAAGCACGGGAATCAGCTACCCACGCCTCAATCCACGATGCATCTGTATCCGATCAATGGCGCAGCGCACAATAAGAAGAGTGAAGATACCGCTTTCGCTTATCGCGATGCGAATTGGGCGCAGGTAATGGTGGGAGTTGATACTGATCCATCGAGCAAAGACAAGCTGGCCACCTGGGCAAAGGGATACTATGAAGCACTTCATCCGTTTTCTTCGGGTGGCGCGTATGTGAATTTCATGATGGATGAAGGACAGGAGCGTGTAAAAGCGTCGTATGGCGGTAACTACGAGAAGCTGAGGAAGATCAAATCGAAATACGATCCTCATAATTTCTTCAGCGTAAATCAGAATATTCAACCTTAGTATTGCTCAATGCCATCTATTGTCCGTGATTTTTCTTATGACATATTTATCAGCTATCGTCAGAAAGATGACCAGTACGATGGATGGGTAACGGACTTTGTGAACAACTTGCAAAGGGAGCTGGCGGCCACGTCTAAGGAAGATGTGTCCGTATACTTTGATGCAAACCCGCGTGATGGTTTGTTGGAAACACACCAGGTGGATGATTCCATCCAGGAGAAACTCAAATGTCTGATCTTCATCCCCATCGTTTCAAAGACCTATTGCGACGTGAAGAGTTATGCGTGGAGCAGGGAATTTCTTCCGTTTCTTAAGCAAGCTAGTGAAGATGCGCTGGGACTGAAGGTTCGGCTAAGTACGGGCAATGTGGCCAGTCGGGTGATTCCCGTCTGCATTCATGACATTGAACAGGCCGACAAAACCTTGTTGGAAAAAGAAGTAGGACCCTTACGCAGCGTTGATTTCACCTTTACGGCACCTGGCGTTAACCGTCCCTTGCGTGATCGGGAGGAGAGACCGTTCGACAATCATAAGCCACTGTTCTATCGAAATCAAATCAACAAACTAGCCAACGCCATTGGTGAGATCATTTCAAGATTGACGAATTCTTCAGAAGCGGAAGCGATGGCACCGACTTCAATGGAATTGAAAATTAACACACGACAAAAATCCATCGCCGTCCTCCCGTTTACGAACATGAGCCGCGATGTTGAACAGGAGTATTTTAGTGATGGTATATCCGAAGAGATCATCAACATGCTGGTAAAGATACCGGGCCTCAACGTGGCCGGTCGGACTTCCTCATTCAGCTTCAAGAACAAGAACGAGGATCTCCGCACCATTGCCGAAAAGTTGAATGTGGATCACATTCTCGAAGGAAGTATCAGGAACTCCGGAAATCTCATTCGGATCACCGCGCAATTGGTAGAAGCATCAACGGGATTCCACCTTTGGTCTGAAAAGTACGACCGGGAAATTCACGATGTCTTTGCCATTCAGGATGAGATCGCCAAAGTTATAGCCGACAAACTCAAAGTAACCTTATATGATTCCGGGGATAAGATCATTGAGCGCGTCCAAACGCACAACGTGGAAGCCTACCAGCTGTATCTCAAAGGAAGATCGTTGTATTACAAGAGAGGGATTGAATTGTTCGACGCGCAGCGGTGTTTTGAGGCAGCGCTGAAAGTTGATTCGAATTACGCGCTGGCCTGGGCGGGTCTGACCGACACGTACTCCATGCTTTGCTTCCATAGTTTTATACCGCCGGAAGAGGTGTGGCCGAAGGCACTTCATGCTGCCAATCGTGCCATGGAAACGGGTCCTGACCTGGCAGAATCGCATGGTGCGTTAGGCACGATTGCGTTGTTGTACGAACGCAACTGGGAAAAAGCAGAGCGTGAATACCTGAAGGCGCTTGAACTTAATCCCAGGTACTTGCAAGCCCGATCGTGGTACAGCCTGTTTTACTTGCAAAGTATCCGGACGGACCATTCGGCGGCGATGGAACAAGCGAAGATTTCGATTGAAAGCGATCCACTGTCTGCCTACGCGTATTGTATTTTAGGAATGGTTGACGCCCGCGCTAACGACATCAGTGGCATAGCAGCAGCCTTGAAAGCGGTTGAATTTCAGCCGGACGCATTTTTGCCGTGGTATACTTTGGGAAATTGCTACCACTGGTCAGGGAGTCACAAAAAGGCCACGGATGCTTATAACCATGCCCTGGAAGTTTCCGGTAGACATGCGTGGGCGCTCAATTCCTTGCTACAAAATTTTGTTGAAGCGCAACAATGGAAAGAGGCGGAGAGCATTTATCACGAATTGCTGTTAAGATCAAAAACCGGCCACGTACTGCCATCATTGCTGGCCATGGCATCGGCGGCCATGGGTAAGAATGACGAAGCCATGCGGTACATCTACGAAGCCTATGAACGGCACGACGCATTTCTCCTGCAATGCTTTAATGTGTGGCCCGATAATAAACACCTTTTGGCTATTCCGGAGTATGCCGTATTTCTAAAGCGATTTGAGCTCAGTCCATCTGAAGTCCCCGACGTGCGCAGCTGAATTACCTGTCAAGAGGAATCTGACCACCTACTTCGCTGACATTGCCTGCGACGTTTTCCAGCGGCGCCACACTCCGGTCAGTCCGTTAGAAACGAATTCCATGAACCGAACCGTTCGACACCGAGATTAAGCCGGCAATTGTTATCTTCAATATATTGCGAAGTGTTGACCCCCTCCTGATTCGCGCCTGCGATATGGGAAGTAGGGCTACGTTCCATTAACGATGACTAAAAGATGAGTTGGTTAAGAAACATCGCCCGTAGCGGTTTACTGGATGCTGATGAATACCAAAAGAAGCGTGGGATTCTTCTGACAAACTACATTTCATTGTTACTATGCGCCTGTTTGATTTTGCTATTTACTGGCAGGCGCCTGGTTTTTGGACACATTCCCGGAGGCATGAACCTTCGACTTCTTAGCGTTGGAATACTATTCTTCGCATGCCCGATTGTCCTTAACAGGAGTGGCTTTACGACCGCGAGCCGTCTGCTGCTGTGTTACTTTTCCGTATGTTTTATATGGTATGCCTATATCTCGCTGATGACGGCGATGACATCGATCGAGCAGGCGAGTTATGATAGTGCCAGAATTCATTTGGTAGCCATCAGTTTTATACCCTACCTGCTACTTGATAAGCGAAAACCACACTTGCTCATCCTGGGCATTTTGCCAACTTTAATTTCCTTGCTCTTCTTCGACCGGATCTTTTCACAGTTCGGACTAGGCATTGATCAGCACGAGCTGCCAGGGCAGGAATCGGTTCTCATGGGAATGAGAACGCTCGTAGGCTACTGTATCGTCAGCGTGGGTTGCTTTACATTCCAATCGATCATCACCTACAATGATGAAGTGAATAGAAAAATGTTGTTGAAATTAAAGCTCCAATCCGAACAGATCAAAGCTCAAAACGAGGAAATTCAATCACAGAATGAAGAACTCCTGGCAAGTCAGGAAAAGTTAAACGAGATCAATCATCACCTGGAGGATATGGTTTTGAAAAAGACCGCGAGCATTAAACTTCAAAATGAAAAGATCTTAAAATACGCTTACTCCAATGCCCATCACGTAAGGGGGCCGATTGCCAGAATTTTGGGATTAATTCAAGTATCCAAACTGAAAACAGATTTAAACTATCTCTGGTTTTTTGAAAAAGTTGAGCATGAGACCAAACAGGTAGATACAATCGTGGCGAGTATCACAAAGGAGTTGGATGGGATTGACCAATCGGAATTGTGAAGATCAACTCAGCTATGGTTGCCTGGCCTGAAGGACCTTAGTATTGGACGAGCGATGGTGGTCGCACATAGCTTCCTGTATTCTTTACCGTGAGCCTTTGCTTGAATCCGAACGAGAACTTACCAGAAGTGACATCCGTGGGCGGTATATAACTAAGCCTGACTTCCATGGTTCCGAAAATCAAGCTTTCATTCCGCGTGCGGGCTCCGGCAGAAAATTCGTAGAAGTTGGTATCTCTGGTCGGACATGTCAGGCAGTCGAGCCAACCCGCGATCACGCCCACAAACGGTGCAAACCGGAATCCCAGCAACTGCCACGGTGTATATACGGTTGGTTCGATGCGTATAAAGGCTTTGTGATTTCCCCAAACGCTGTCGGCCGAAAAGGTGGGCAGGTCCGTTCGGGTAATCTGCATTGACGGCAGAAGGTCCTGAGCCAAGAGCGCCGCGTAACTGGCCGATATAAGTCCCCTGACCTTACTGTTGCCGGCGTTTAAGGCTCGTGTGAAGTAGGAAACGGTGCCATTGAGCACACCGTCTTCCAGTTTTCCCGAACGGATGTAGGTTCCCGCCTGGAGATTGAAATTGTAGAAATTACCTTTTCGGTTGGCAACCGCATAGCGAAACTTGACTGCGGTGTACGGGCGCTCGACGCCTACCTGATCGAGGTAGCCCATGGTAAAGGCGAGTGATAGACCATAAGGAACATCTTCCGTTCGTCCGAACCCAAACACATATCGCGTTCGGTAGAAGTCCTGCCTGTAAAACGTGAGCTCGGTGAGGTAGCCACTCGCACTATTGTATTTTACTTCGTCATCATATTCTACCTGGTCGGGTCTGTCCAGATACGACCCGTCAAAAAAGCGCCCGGCCAAAAAGATCCGGTTTCGATCCCCGGCTTTGCGCTTCACACCAAAGTTATAGCCCATCCAGACATCAGATACCTTGTAACCATATTTGAGGAATGTGGAGTCTGGTTCCTGATCGATGTTGTGCGACCAATTGTTGCTAAACTCAAATCCTCCGGCTATTCGCGAATAGGGAGATACCAAGGGTCGTGTAGCCCGGACGTAGTACGCGTATTCCCATTCCTCTCCATAACTAATGGCCGTGTTGAGCTGCGTGTACCCCAGCTCGATATTGGCCAGGCTTCCAAATACGCTGCTCTTCCGGTAGTAGGCGGCCGATGTAAATGTGGGATTTTTTTCACCATCGAACACGCCGGTAAGTTCCAGGCGTTGGCCCAGTCCGGCGAGGTTGGCGTCGTAGATACCGATGAGCGGTGCCGTGGGGATAGTGCCACCGATTCGTACACCCAAGCTGAACACATCTTTGGTGATAACCGAAACGTCAACGGAATCGGGTTGATCCGGCAAGGGAACAACTACGATCCGGCAATCCAGGATAAAGTCAAGATCGCGAATATATCGCTCATTGTCCGACAACATATCGGGATTCAGGGGTTGATCCTTTTTGATAAACAGATGCTGCTGCACAATGCCTGGTTTAGTAGTTCCGTGAAGGGCATTGGCCAGGTCGGCGATAATTTTTTTGGTTCGTTTGGTGCTATCGTAGATAGACCGTTCAAAATCGATATGCTCGAGGTAAATGTGACGGATGATCTTGCCCGCGTAAACTTTGTTGATGTCGACACTCGTTTCGTTTCTTACCGTATCCTTCTTACCGGTGGTGATGTATCCCATTCCCATTTTGAGAGCCTTCTTCGCCAATGAAGACTTGACCGTGTCGGGCTGAGCTTGCGCGCATAGCCAAATTGGACAGAGGCAAAGTGCGATAAAGAAATATGGTCGGGTGAAATTTCGCATAGCCGCAGTACCCTGCGTTGAGTACGTCATCTTTGGGCCAATACACCCGTAGCAGATCGACTAAAGTACACAAAAAAAGATGCTTCACAGGGGCGCAAAGAGAAATCCACAACACGCGGAGCCAATGGAGCCTTTGAGATTGGCGGGCGTACCCCGTTTTCAAAAATTGGTTTTTCAAATAACGTTTGGATGGAACGAGCATCACTTCGCAGGTGTTTAATCCGGGGTCATGGAGCGTGCGACTAAATCTTGAGTGCTTCGATGCTGCCGTGTTTTCCGGCATATACAAACTAGCTATCGGCGCGTAGCGTCGAAGCACCCACAAACTAACTGAAAAGGTACTTTCGGCCTCATGATGATTAAAAGCAAAACTCTTTACACAGGTAAAGAGTTTCGTTAACGGGTTAACGTCATACCAATTTTGAAGAGTTTGCTTTCGCCATTGTCGTTGTCCGACACGAGATGCAGGGTAAGCTCCATGCCATTTACGGTCTCAACACACAACCCCTCAACCTTTTCATTATTGAAGTCGCGATGGACAGATGTTAAACTTACGATTTGATCGATTGTGAGAATCGGGGCTTGCATCTTGCCAGTAATGTTTTCAATCCAGCCGATGTAACTGTTGCCAATAATACCATCGTCGTAAGCGTTGCTGGTGTGTTCGCTTGACAGCACCATCAACAGCATATCAAGTTTGTCCACGTAGCACAACTCTGAAACACTTGGGGCGTCATCGGCCACCACGGGAATTTTAACGGGTACAATTTTAAGCAGCGCGCTGGCCTGACGTTCCCAAAAATCTACTTCAGTTATGGCA
>DATHKA010000310.1:0-11422 GCA_035489615.1 Chryseolinea sp. | reverse complement strand
CTGTATAGTTCTGTTGTTCGCTCATGTGTGCTTGCTTTTTGAAATCACTTCGCTGGTAATAGAGCCATCCGCCGCTCTTGTCACCAGACGATCCCCTGCCTGTAAGTCTTCAACACTTTGTACCACCTTGCCGTTTACCATACTTATCGTGAAACCCCGTCGCAGCACGTGCAGAGGATCCATCACCCCTACAGTCTTCTCGAGGCCGGTCAGTTCAACGCGCTGACGCTGCAACAAGCCAAGGAAGGTTCGCCGCAAAGCGTCGGCTGCGCGGTCGCATTGATCGCCGGTACGCCGGATTGTAAACACCGCACTCTGCGAAATCCCCTTGGCCAACCCTTGCAACTCGCGTTTACGGGTAGTCAGTGCGTTGGTAGTTCCGTGTCGAAAAGCGCGAACGGCCTGGTCAAAATAACGCGATTCGTCGAGCAGCACACGCCGCGCACGATCTGCGATCAGTTCGGAGGCGCGATTTACCGGTTCAGCAAATTCGTGCAATCGTTGAATGAGGAAATCAGCCAGTTCAGTTGGTGTGATAGCGTTCCGGTGGGCAACCATCTCGGTCACGGTCTCATTGGTGGAATGCCCGATACCCGTCATCACCGGAAGCGGAAAACGGGCTACTTCGGCAGCCAGCCGGAAATTGTTGTATGACGACAATCCTACATCGCCCCCACCGCCGCGAATAACGACAACCAAATCGAAGTGGTGCAAAACCTTTCGGACCCGTTGCAGTTGAATCAGGATCGAATCAACGGAACGGTCGCCCTGTAACAATGCGGTGAAGAGAAAACAAGAAAAGCGATAACCCCAGGGATTGGTTTCGATAACTTTCATGAAATCGGAATAGCCCTTGCTCGTCTCTACCGAGATCACGGCGATTCGTTTGGGAACGACCGGAAAAGGCAATTGCTTGTTTCTGTCAAATATTCCCAACGCCTTTAGGCGAGCGATCGACTCCAGCCGCTCTCTTTCCAACACCCCCAGTGAGAAGACGGGATCGATATCGACGATGCGCAGGCTTAAGCCGTGGACGGGGTCAAAGCTGATGCTTGCCTCAAAGAGAATGGCGATACCATCTTTTAATGGTTCACCCAGGGTCTGGAGGAATTTTGCATTGGACCTGACGAAATCATCCTTCCACAGGCTGGCGCGCAATTGCGCCACTACCTTGCCGTTGTTCTTTTCCACCAGCTCAGGATAACAGTGTCCCGAATAGGAATAATAATTCAGCTTGTTCATCTCGGCTTTCACCCAAAACGTGCGCTGATAACGGTCCGAAATAGTCTTGCGGACGCTGCTTGTCACCTCAAGCAGTGAGAATACTTTCTTATCGTCGACCTGAGTAGCCATGGGCAGAAAACGAATTGCTGTGCCTGGTGAAACAGCGCAATGTAAAACATTTTGCGCGTTTCAGTTCTCACCGGAACGGGCGCCAGCAAGCGGAAAACAGAACAAATTTTTGGTACCTTCAACTCGCTCGTGGCGACCCAATCCGGTCGCGCACTGAACAAAATCGGACACCTTAGTACGAATTTTGTGGATCGAATGCTGAAAATCAGTGATTTGTGCGTCGCACGATCTTTGAATCAAAAGGTTAAATGTTTCCAAAACTTCACGGTTACGTATGCTCAAGAACTACTTTACAGTGGCGTTCCGCGCCATAGTCCGCAATAAGCTTAGTGCGTTTATTAACATCTTCGGATTGGCGCTGGCCATGACGTGCGCGTTGTTGATTTCCCTGTTCATTCAGGATGAACTGGCCTACGATCGATACAACGAAAACGCCGATCGCATGTATCGGGTGACGCGAAACTTCCTCTCCAAGGATGGGTCCGTCAATCTGCATCTCGGTCACGTAGCCCCGCCGTTCGGGCCGCTACTGAAGAACGATTTCGGTGAATTTGAGGAAGTGGCCCGGACACTCAACAGCCGCATAACGATGGCCTACCAGGATGGTGCTGAAGAGAAGAAGGCTTTTTATGAGGACAATTTCTTCTTCGCAGAACCGGAACTGTTCAAAATATTTACCATTCCCATGGTTGAAGGCGATCCCGCAAAAATTCTCGCTGAACCGCTCGGCCTGTTACTTTCGGAAAAAACAGCGCGCAAATACTTCGGCAACGAGAATCCGATCGGCAAGTCATTGAGGTTGAACGGACAATACAATCTGGTAGTGAGCGGTGTTTTCAAGGATTTCCCAAAGCAGTCGCATTTTCACCCTGAAATATTTGCTTCGTTCTCGACCCTTAACGACACCACGATTTATGGTCGCCGCAGACTCGAAACCAATTGGGGAAACAACTCTTTCGCTACTTACGTATTGACAACGCAGCCGATAGACGTCCAGGCCATCGAGAAACAATTCCCGGCATTTCTTGACCGGCACATGCTGCCCGAAGACCCGGCAGAACCTAAGGCGTCGACATGGACAACGCTATTCCTGCAGAAGGTCACCGACATCCACTTGCATTCGCATCTCGATTCGGAGCACGAAGCTAACGGCAATATCAATAACGTATACATGATGGCTGTGATCGCAGTATTCATTATTCTCATCGCCTGCTTTAACTTTGTGAACCTGTCTACGGCGCGGGCGTCGAAACGGGCGAAAGAGGTCGGACTCCGGAAGGTCGTGGGTGCATTCAAGAGCCAGCTGGTCAACCAATACCTCAGCGAATCGGTGCTCATAGCCTGTTTGGCGCTGATACTGGCGTTGGTCTTTAGCCTGGTGTCGATAGGCTGGCTGAACATGTTCACAGGTAAGTCGATTGAGCTGAATCTGCTGACCGACTACAAACTGCTGCTGCTACTCGTAGGCTTTGCCATAACGGTGGGGCTATTAGCAGGCATTTATCCGGCATTTGTGCTGTCCGGGTTTAAACCGGCGCTCATTCTGAAAGGGCAGCAGGGCTCGCTCAAGGGGAAAGGATTACTGCGTAAATCACTGGTTGTTGCGCAGTTCGCCGTATCGATCATACTTATCATCGCTACCGCCATAACCCTGAGCCAGCTCAAGTTCCTGAATGGACGCGAGCTGGGTTATGAAAAAGAACAGGTGGTGACCCTGCGATACTATCCTGAAGTGGCTTCAGGCTATGAAGCTTTTTACAATGAGCTCACCAAAGACGCCGCCATCAAGAACGCCGGAAGGTCTTCGCGGATTCCAACGGGACGCCTATTGGATTCTCAAGGTTCAGCGCGCGTGCAGAAGGGCGACAGCCTCTCAGAAAGCGGCGTTGTACTCAAAAACATCAGCATTGACCATGAGTTCTTCGATACCTATCAAATCGGCTTTGCTTCCGGCAGAGACTTCTCCAAGGCACGGGTTAGCGATGATTCCGCCTCCTTCATATTGAACGAGTCGGCCGTAAAGATGCTGGGCCTGACGAACGAAAACATCGTCGACAAGGAATTTCACTATGGCGGTGTCAAGGGGAAGGTGATCGGCGTGGTGAAGGATTTTCACTTTGAATCACTGCACGAACCTATCGTACCCCTGGTGTTTCAGAAAGGTCAGTTCTTTGGGCGCCTCTCCGTGAAGCTCGCCGGAAACAATACCCAGGCGGGCATTGAAGCCATCGGACGCATCTGGCGCGAGTTTATGCCCAATCGTCCCTTCGAATACGATTTTCTCAGCATGCAATATAAAAACCTGTACGAGTCAGAACAAAAGCAAAGTCAGCTCTTTATTGTCTTCGCCGGGCTGGCCATTCTCATCGCTTGCCTCGGCTTGTTTGGACTAGCGACGTTCAACGCAGCCCAGCGGGTCAAAGAAATTGGGATCCGAAAAGTAATGGGCGCCTCCATTCCCAGTATTCTTGGCTTGCTATCGCGCGAAATTGTGATTCTTATTGTAGTCTCCAATGTCATCGCCTGGCCGGTGGCGTGGTACTTTATGAATGAGTGGCTGAAGGGGTTTGCTTACCACATTGATATGAATGTGATCGTTTACCTTCTCTCGGCGCTGGGAGCAATAGCCATAGCGTTGGTGACGGTGAGTACGCAAACGTACCGCGCAGCGCGCAGCAATCCGGCCACTACGCTGAGGTACGAATAATACGGCTGTAGTCTTATAGTCACATCGACTATAAGATCCCCTATCCTATAGCGCCGTAATGTTTTCCCACAGCGATTTCAGCACAGGAATTCCCTGCGCCATATTCTCATTCCGGGTGGCAACCACCCGCTCGCCGGGGTATAGGATCGGTGACGACCCATCGGGAATGGATTGATGATAATCATCGAGGATCATGCTGATGGCGTGGTCAATTCCTGGAAAATCAGGAAGCCGACTTACATCGATGGCCAGAAACAACTGTGAGAGTCCCGTCTCTGCCGGTTGCCGCGATATCTGCGCAACGGACTGGCCACCCGAAAGCAGGGTAACCACAATATCCAGCAATAGGGAGAGCCCCGCTCCTTTCCAGTAACCGATCGGCAGAATGCGCTGCGAGTCCCGGATCTTATCAGGATCGGTAGTGAGTTTGCCATCGTTGGCATAGCCGCCGGGGACTGGTAGCTGCTGTCCCTTCTTTATGTAATAGTCCAACGCACCAAAAGAATACTGTGACATAGCCATGTCGAGTACGATGGCTTCGTTGCCATAAGGTACGGCAATGACGATCGGATTGTTTCCAAGCTTCGGATCGCGCGCTCCCCATGCGGGCATGTTGGCGGTCGTATTTGACCATCCGATAAATATGCAGCCCTTGTGTGCCGCTCGCCAGCCGTAGGTTCCTCCGCGCATCCAGTGGTTGGTGTTGCCCAGTGCTACGCAACCCATACCCTGTTGCCGGGCGATTTCGACGGCACGGTCCACAGCCTGGATCGCATTCAGGGGTCCGGGACCAAGCCGTCCATCCCACTGTTCGATTGAACCCGAACGGGCCTTGCACGTGGGGACGGCATCTGGATTAATATGCCCCGCCCTCACATACTCCACGAAGCGAGGAAAACGGTTAACACCATGTGTGTAAATGCCTTCAAGACTATTAGTTGCAAAGATGGTGGCACAGTCATTTGCCTTTGATTCTTCAAAGCCGACCTTTAACAACGTACTGCGGAAACGCTCCACCATATCGGAGAACGAAACTCTGACAAACTGAGACGACGAATCACTCATAATCACGTATAGTTTCTCTTCTTTAAACACATCCGGAAGCCATCGCGAAGCGCGTGCTGCGCTCCCGGCCATTCTTTTATTCGATGGCCTGTTTAATCCCACATTGCTCAATTAACCATATTGCTTATACGTTTCAAAGTACTTTAATTTACGCCCACTGAACTTTAACTAAACCGACAGGAACCCCATGAAACTTACGCGACGCGTACTGCCTGTTTTCCTCATGTTGATTGCTGCGCCAGTGACCTTGATGGCACAAGACGCAACTCCACAAATCGATTCCGGCGCGACGGCCTGGATGCTAACATCGGCAGCGCTGGTTCTGCTCATGATTCCTGGATTGGCGATGTTTTACGGCGGACTTGTGCGCACGAAGAACGTGTTGGGTACGATGATGCACAGCTTTGCCGCTATGGGAATCATGACCATTCTGTGGGTGGTTTGCGGCTACTCAATGGCGTTCGGCCCCAACGTGTTAGGAGGATGGATTGGATGGAACTCCGACTATTTCCTGTTGTCGGGTATTGACGAGACCATCATGGCAGCGGGTATTCCCGAATATGTATTTTCAATGTTCCAGGCAAAATTCGCCATCATTACTCCCGCACTCATCGCCGGGGCGTTTGCTGAGCGTGTTTCTTTCAAGAGTTACTGCATCTTCATTGCCCTCTGGGGACTGTTGATTTACAATCCCCTTTGCCATTGGGTTTGGGCCAGTGATGGATTCCTGTTTAATCTGGGTGCAAGGGGAGCCATCGATTTTGCCGGGGGCACGGTGGTGCATATCTCTGCAGGCGTAAGCGGTTTGGTAGCCGCCATATACCTTGGCGCCAGAAAATCTTTCCCGCATTTGCCCATGCGGCCTAACAACCTGGTCATGACCATGATCGGTGCAGGTCTCCTGTGGGTGGGTTGGTTCGGCTTCAATGCAGGAAGCAGTATTGCCAGCGGATTGAGCACGGCGCAGGCCCTTACAGCCACGCAGGTTGCCGCCGCCGCCGGGTCCTTAGCCTGGATTGCGATTGAGGGGCTGCACCGCGGCAAAGCGACAGCGCTTGGATTTGCCAGCGGTGTGCTGGCTGGGCTCGTGGCTATAACTCCCGCTGCAGGCGTGGTGCAGCCTGCCGGCGCGCTGGCGTTGGGTGTGCTGGCAACGATCATTTGCTACGTGGCCATCCTGCTGAAAGAAAAGTTCCATTACGACGATACGCTTGATGCCTTTGGAATCCATGGCGTGGGCGGTATAGTGGGTGCCATTTTCTTAACCTTTTTCATTCGCGAGTCCTGGATGAACGAGGCGGCCGAGGCAGCCGGTAGCTGGTCCGTTATGCAGCAACTGGGTGTTCAGGCTTTGGCGGTTGCCATCGCCATTGTGTATGCCGGATTGGGCACTTTAGTCATTCTTTTTATTCTCAATAAGATCGTTCCTTTGCGTTCTACTGCCGAGGCCGAAATGCGCGGTCTCGACAATCACTACCACGGCGAGCGTGGCTACGGCATGACCAACCCCAACTAAGTTTAGACAAGATGAAACTTATCATAGCCATCATTCGCGAAAATCAGCTGGACCAGGTAAGGGAAGCCCTCATCGACGCTGGCATCACGCGCATCACGGTAAATCACGTATCCGGACACGGTCGGGCTAAGCGCGAAGAAACTGAAGAAATTTATCGCGGCCAAGTGGTCATCCCCAATCTCGTTCCCAACATCCGTCTCGAGATTGCCGTGAACGACAACTTTGTTGACCCGACCTGCAATGCTATACTGGCCGCTACCAAGGCAAACGATGGAGGACTCGTCGGAAGCGGCAAAATATTCATTATGCCATTAGAACAAGTGATCCGTGTCAGAACCGGGGAGAAAGGTCCTGATGCCATATAACCTGATGCGATCTCAAGGCTCGCGTGTTCCCGGTCCTACAGTCTGACGCGTTCCATTCGCGGCGCGAGGAAATGCATGGTGACCCACGCGATCAGATAACCAAACCCGCAGATGACGAACAGGATATTGTATCCGGTAACGATGTGGCCAAGCGCCTTATAGTGATCCAGCAGGCTGCCCACGAGCAAAGGAAAGAGCATGCCTCCGATTGACCCTGCCATTCCCCCGATCCCCACCACCGAACTCACGGCGTGTTTCGGAAACATGTCGGAAACCGTTGTGAAAATATTTGCACTCCAGGCCTGATGCGCAGCCGCAGCGAGACTGATCAGACCGACCGCAACCCATACGTTACCCGCATTGGGCGCCAGCATAATGGGAGTTACACAAAAGGCAAAAAGCAGCATCGAAACCTTACGCGCTTTGAATACAAGCCAACCCTTCCTGATGAGGTACGAAGACAGGTAGCCACCGCCAACGCTACCTATAGTGGTCGCCGTATATACGATCACGAGCTGAAGGTTAGGCTTCTTCAGGTCGATGTTGTAGGCCTCCGCGAAATAAGACGGGAGCCAGAATAAAAAGAACCACCAGATGGGATCGGTGAGCAACTTTCCAAAAACAAATGCATAGGTCTGACGGATGCCGAGGAGCTTTAGCCAGGGAACACTTTCTTTCGTTCTTGAAAGGTCCTCCTGTGTTTCGCTGTCGCTGTGGATGAGGTCATATTCGGCCTTTGAAAGGCGTTTCTGCCGCTGGGGAATTTCGTAGAAGATCCACCAGAAAATCAGCCAGAGGAATCCAATGGCACCCGTCCAGAGAAATGCGGGGCGCCAGCCAAAGTTGCCCAACATCCACGGTACGACTACTGGCGCGATCACGGCACCGATATTGGTTCCCGAATTGAATATTCCTGTCGCCAGTGCACGCTCGCGCTTTGGAAACCATTCAGCCGTGGCCTTGATCGCCGTTGGGAAATTGCCCGCCTCGCTGATCCCCAGGAATGCGCGTACCGCTCCGAATCCAAGCGTCGACTGCACGCCTGCATGAAGCATGGCAGCGATACTCCAGAAGAGTACGGAAATGGTATAGCCAAGTTTGGTGCCGATCTTATCCACAATCCTGCCAAACAGGAGCAGACCCAACGCATAAGCGGCACTGAATGCCATAACTATGTTCGCATAATCTGATTCCGACCAGTTGTACTCCTGTTCAAGGGTGGGTTTCAGCAAACCAATCACCTGGCGGTCTATATAGTTGATGGTTGTCGCAAAAAACAGCAATGCGCATACGACCCATCGATAATGCCCTGGTGACTCCTTTTTTATTTCCACAACTTTTACGTTTTACTGATGGGGTGACGAAGAATTTAAGGTGACCTGCGCAAATGTGCTAGGTCATAGCCTATTCCACTTGACTTGCCTCCGGGTAACGGCGCTATTGGCCCCTCACTTTCTTAGTCAGAGCCAGCACGTTTTTCACTTTTTCGGTCAATGCCGGCCAGTCTCTGTTTTGCATAATTTCTTTCGTGAAAAGCAGTGACCCCAGACCGACGCAAGCGGCACCTGCGTTAAACCAGGAGGCAAGACTTTGTTCATTCGGTTCTACACCGCCCGTGATCATCAACTGTATATCCGGAACAACCGGCATGATCGCCGAGACAAAACCCGGTCCCAGCACCGAACCCGGAAACACTTTAATGATCTGGGCGCCGTGATCGCGAGCTGTAACTATTTCAGTAAGTGTTGCACAGCCAGGCAACCAGGGACGGTCATAGGCGCGGCACACTTCACCCATATCAACTTTCAGAATGGGCGCAATAATAAAATGAGCGCCCGCTTCAATGAACCGCTTGGCTGTAACAGCATCCATAACGGTACCGATACCCAACATCAGGTCAGGGTACTGTTTCGCGTATTGAAGCAGTTGAACAAAAACCTCGAAAGAGTTCTTTCGTCGGTTAGTAAACTCGAATACGCGAATGCCGCCATTATAAGCAGCCTGCAGTACCTGTTTTGCCTCTTCGGCGTCGTCGTGCGTGAACAACGGGACCACACCCGTTGATTTCATTGTGCGCACGATCTGTTCGTTTGTGAAATTCATGATTTGCGTTATCCTATCTCAATAATTTTCCGACGTTCTCACCTGACTGAAGCGCTTCCACTTCTGCCACCGTTACCAAATTGACATCCCCCGGGACAGAATGTTTCAGCGCGCAGGCGGCAATAGCAAACTCCAGAGTCTGCTGATCGCCCTTTTTTTGGAGCCAGCCGTAGATTAGTCCCGCCATGTACGCATCGCCCGTGCCCACCCGATCAACAATGTGTGTGAGATCGTACCCGCGCGATGTATATAACTTATGTCCATCCCAAAGTTGCGCACCCATGCGGTTATGCGACGAGCTAACGGACTCTCTATTGGTTGAAGTGATTTTCTTAATATTTGGAAAGGCCTCCATCGCTTTCCGGCACATATCGACGTAATCGGCTCCCTTGATGCCGGCGCAGTTTTCGAAATCCGTCACACCTGCTACAATGATGTCCGTCTGCTCAATCAACGCAGGCATTACATCGCGTGCGGACTTACCGTATTGCCACAGATTGCGCCGGTAGTTAATGTCGCCCGATACCGTGATCCCTCTGGCGCGTGCCTTCTTCGCACCCTCCAGGCAGACATCGGCCGCTCCTTGCGAAATAGCCGGGGTAATACCCGTGTAGTGAAACCACGCCACGCCGTCAAGAATTTTATCCCAGTCAACATGTTCGGGCGCGATATGCGCAAAGGCCGAATTAAAACGATCATAAATGATGCGAGACGGTCGCTGCATGGCGCCATTTTCGAGGAAATAGACGCCAATTCTCTCGCTGCCATAGGCAATGTGAGTCACGTCAACACCGTAACGCTCCAACGCATGCGTGGCCGCTTTTCCCAGGTCATTGTCTGGGAATCGCGTTACATGTGCCGCTGATATGCCGAACAGACTGAGCGATACCGCTACATTCGCCTCGGACCCTGCATACACAACGTCCATGCTATCCGCCTGAACGAAGCGTGTAAATCCCGGGGTGGAAAGCCGCATCATTATCTCACCAATCGTGACAACTTTATTGCTCATGACAGCTACTCGATATTCAGAATTGTATTTAAAGTTTTATCGCTGCGCGCCTGTTATTGCTCTCAGTACACGCTTCTATTAATCGGATTACGTCCCGCGACTCTTCCGGTTTAACGACCAATGCCGCCTGATTCCTGATCACCTCGAACACATTGTTATAATAGGACAGGTAATTTCCCTGCATTGTTTCCACGGTTCCTGTAACGTGCAGTCCCCCTATGGAAGTGTTGATTTTGCCCCAGAGCGAAGCTTGTTCCTGACCCCATCCTGCAGAGCCGGGAAGTCGCCCATCCTTGAGTGCCTGCTCCTGCGGGTCGATGCCAAACTTGACAAATGAACCCTCGGTACCGTGCAGGATGTATCGCGGCATCGACTCGCGCACAAGATAGCTCGATTTGACGATCACATGGAAGCCGTTGTATTGTAAGCGAATGTCATAAAAATCGTCAACCCGCCCTCCCGGGCGCTGCACGCCCAGACGCGCATCGACTTCCTGGGGCATACCGAACAGTACCAACACCTGATCCAGCATATGCGATCCCAGGTTGTATAAGATTCCCGTACCCGGTGCCGTTTCCTCCTTCCATGTGTTGGCTTCAATGTAGTTTCTAAACCGGTCGTAATGGAGTTCGAACTCCACGATCTTCCCCAGGAGTTTCTGCGCAACAACTTGCTTCAACGTAAGGAAATCGCCGTCCCAGCGGCGGTTTTGAAAAACAGTAAGCACGCGGTTTTGCTTTTGCGCAAGCGCTATCAGTTTATCAGCCTCGCTGGCAGTTACGGAAAATGGTTTTTCCACGACAGCATGCTTACCCGCTTCCAGTACCCGTACCGTAAAATCATAATGGGTCTCATTTGGCGTGTTTACCACAACCAATTCAATGTTATCATCGCGAAGTACGTCGTCGATGCTGTTGACTACCTCGGCGGATGGATACCGGCGTTGGGCGGTAGCGGCTTTGCGCTGTACGATCTTCGAAAGCCTGAATCCCGCATGGGCAGCAATGAGCGGCGCGTGGAAGATTTCTCCGGACATTCCGTACGATAACAAAGCAGTATTGATGGGTGTCATAGTGAACAATCTAGTACGCCTTTGCAGAATATATTTTCATTTGAATATGCATTTATTGGGATTTTGCTACGGCGTACTAGTACGCCTTTGCAGAATATATTTTCATTTGAATATGCATTATTGAGGGTTTTTGCTACAGCGTACTAGTTTGGGTGTACCATGGTCTGAATGTGCTTGACGCGCTTCAGCAGTTCCTTGAGGTCATGCGCGATGTTCGTCCAGCCTCCCG
>DATHKA010000309.1:0-4012 GCA_035489615.1 Chryseolinea sp. | reverse complement strand
CATCCAGACCATGATTCATTATCCGATCCCGCCTCACCTGCAGAAGGCTTACGAGGGCCTTGGTTATCGAAAGGGATCTTATCCGATAACCGAACGCCTCGCGACGGAAGTGCTTAGCCTGCCCATGTGGGTGGGGATGAGTGAGGGGCAGGTGCAGCGGGTTTGTGAGGAGGTGAAGGCGTATTTCTAATTGGGTTTATGTGATTGGACCTGTCTTTGAATGATAGCGCTGATTTTAAGCTGTAGAAATTTGAAAGAGAAATCCAGGACACACGGAGAAATCACGGATTTTTTGAGGTTGTGTAAGGTCAAAAGGTGGTTGTGATTTGATGCATAGCGCGTCGTTTCAAGGGCGGTTTTTTTTGGAAAATGTTTATGCTTCGATGGATGACTCGGGCAGAGGCATTCGAGGGTGCTGTCGAAAGAGGGTGCTTTCGACGCACGCGTCGAAAATGTGGCGCTTGCAGGGCTAATTTGATATTCGTTTCAGGCCATCCTTCAGGTGGGCAGCGTGAAAATTGATCAAAAGGCCCGTCTTAAAATTCCCGAGCCTAAGGTAGGTAAGTAATTGCTGGTGGTGGATGCGCAGCAATAATTCGACGGTTTTAAGCTCAACAACCACCGTGTTTTGAACTAGAAGATCTAAGCGATATCCATGATCTACTCGTTTACCTTTATAAACAACCGGTAGTGATTTTTCTTTTTCAACGGACCAACCATCGAGCTCGAGTTCATAAAACAAGAATTCCCGATATGCCGACTCGAGTAATCCTGGTCCAAGGGCACTGTGAATCCGAAGCGCGGCAGCAATTATCCTATCGGTAATCTGTTCGTTGATCATGGCCGAAATTAGACCATCGCCGGCGAATCGTTACGGTTATGTATCCACGGCTTTCCTGCCATTTTTCAGACTGGCTTGCCATATTTCGATCCATTCCCGAAGATTTTTCGACGCGTGCGTCGACAGCACCCTCTTTCGACAGCACCCTCGAATGCCTCTGCCCGAGCCATCCGTCGAAGCACAACATTTCCAAAAAAAAGTCCCTGAAACGACGCCGCTATGCATCAAATCACAACCATCTTTAAACCTTACAGGACCTCAAAAAATCCGTGATCTCCGTGTGTCCTGGATTTAATCACCTGGCTGCCATACCAACTTTACCACTACTTGTACACAATCACATAGAACCCCAACCAAATAAAGAACAGCAGCACATACGAGCAGAGCACGATCGTCCACACGTACTTCTTATCCTTCCTGGCAAAGTGGTTGATTCCTTCCACCAGCGCGTACCAGTACACAATTTCGAACACGTTCAGCGCACGAAGCGGGTATGCCCACCGTTTGTCAAGGGACTCATAATCGAAGAAATGCATCAGGGATAGCGGATAAAAAGCACTGATGTCACCCAACGTTGGGTCCGTTTGCACCGTCATGAACCAGGTGATCTTGAGTACCTCGGGGATGAGAAAAATGTATTCCGCGCCGATCACCACACCCCAGCATTGCGTATAGGTGACGCGGTAGCCGAACATAAAGCAGCCGACCCAGATCACAAAAGCAATCACGGTGAACTTCCAAAGGTAGACGAAGGGGATGGAAAAGAATTTCACCGCGTTAAGGATCCGGAGGATTGCGCCCTCGGGCCTGTCCTGGAGAAATTCGAAGGCGGCGGTTTCGTTTTCGATCAGCGTGATTTTGACGTACAGCAAAAGGAGCGTAATGAGGCATAGCAACACAAAGAGTAACCTTTTGTCGGCACCGAAGAATGACTTAGTTTCGTGTTCCATGACCTATCATAGCGAGTTGAAAGCAGCGCATTGTGGCAAGTTTATGACGCTTCGGCATTTAATCCAAAGACAGACATTCGACAATTCAGGCGTACGCGTAGCAATTGACGGCGATTCGAAGTTCCTGCCTGTTTACCCGATGGCAGCACGACCTTTGGCTTTGATTGCCATTCTCGTTCTGTTATGGGTCGCGCCTTTGCCGGCAAAGGCACAACAGCTGTTCAAAAAAGATACAACGATCATTTTGTTGTCGGATCTGCACATTCAGCTAGAATGCCAGCAGGCACTGAACGACCTGTATAACTTCAAATTTCCTCAGGCAGAGTACCAGTTCCGGTACCTTCGGTCGGAGTACGGCTGGCACCCGCTCCCGTATTTTCTAATGGGCCTCATTGAGTGGTGGAAGATCATGCCTAACACAAACGACACCTCACACGATGAGGTGTTTTTGGCGTATATGGATTCTACCATTCGCGTGGGGGAGCGGTTGTACGATGATTTTCCCGCGTATAAAATTGAGTCCGCGTTTTTCCTCGCCGCCGCATATGGATTCAAGGGAAGGCTGTACGCCGATGAAGAGCGGAAGAGCTGGGTTAAGGCAGCTGCGGTAGGCAAGAGTGCGATCAACTACCTGGAAGCCAGCAAGACAAAAGACGGGCTGAGTCCCGAGTTGCTGTTTGGTGATGCGTTGTATAACTACTTTTCTGTTTGGGTACCGGAGAATTATCCTGCGCTGAAGCCTGTGTTATGGTTTTTTCGGAAGGGTGACAAGGCGCTGGGTCTGCAGCAACTGAAAGAAGTTTCCTACAACGCGTTTTACACGCGAACGGAGGCGATGGTATGGCTGATGCGGATATTGAACAGTTATGAAAACGACCAGCCAAGGGCGTTTCAGTTGAGTGAATATTTGCACGAGACGTACCCGGACAACCCCTATTTTCATCGGTACTATGCCCGCATGTTGTATTATCAGGGGAAGTTTACCGAGGCGGAGCCGGTGTGCAAGGCGATAATAAGCCGGATTGACAGCAGCCAGGTTGGTTACGAGGCTACCAGTGGCCGGTATGCTGCGTTCTTTTTGGGGCAGATCTACGAGGCGAGGAAGAAGTACGAGGAGGCTAAGTTGTATTACAAGGCGGGAATGAAGTATGCTGAGGAGGTGAAGGCGGAAGACTCCGGGTATTATCTTTTTTCAATGATTGCGCTGGGGGAGATTGCCGAGCGAGAGGGAAATCATACTGAGGCACGGAAGTGGTTTAAGGAAGTGACAAAGCAGGCGGATAGAAAGGACGAGGCGTGGAAAGACGCGAAGAGGAGGCTGAAGAGGATGGAGCGGGGGAATGACTAACTTGGGCCTGTGGAAGCACGCGACTTGATTGTTACACCGGTTTGGATCGTCATCATTTATGCGGTTGCCTATTTGATAAGACCTAAGGTTACTGATGAGGTTAATCGGGTATATTTTATTCCTGCACTAACCGTCAAAATACTTGGAGCCTTGGCGGTGGGATTGGTTTACCAGTTTTACTACAACGGCGGCGATACCTTTAATTATCATACCTATGGAAGCCGACCTATATCGGAGGCTTTTATGGATTCTCCTTTGAAGTGGTTTAAGCTGGTGTTTGGAGACGGCAAAGATGAGACCGGGATTTATAAGTACGCTTCGAGGATCGCCTTCTGGAAGGATTCGAGCTCTTATGCAGTAGTTCGAGTGGCAAGCATTTTCGATCTTTTTACCTTCTCAACCTACTCGGCGACAGCCATATTATTCGCGGTCTTCAGCTTTGTTGGAATGTGGCTTTTGTTTACTACTTTTTACGACACTTATCCAAGTAGGCACGTGTTGCTAGCTATAGCAATGTTTTTTATTCCGTCCGTTTTTTTTTGGGGCTCGGGACTGTTGAAGGATACGCTTACGCTCGGGGCCGTCGGAATGGGAACCTTTGCCATTCATCGCCTATTTATCCTTCATAGGTTTTCTTTTTTCCATTTTCTTCTTTTAGGTATTGCCTTTGTTGGACTTTACGAAATCAAACTCTATATACTTCTCGCGTTATTGCCATCTTCGATTCTTTGGGTTTTTCTCGAAAATTTGGAGTCGGTTCGCAGCACGGTCTTAAAGGCTATGCTTTATCCTCTGGTGATTTTTGCGGCCGTAGGAATAGCTTCGATTGCTATGTTGAAAGCTAGCGAGGACAATGTCAAATATTCGGTTAGC
>DATHKA010000308.1:0-8603 GCA_035489615.1 Chryseolinea sp. | reverse complement strand
ATCGCTCTTTAGTCCTGAACAGCTGGAAGAAGTTGCCTCGTTGTATCTTTTTTTCACGCGTTCGGAGAAAGATTCCGGATTCAAACACGCTTACACGCGCAACCAACAGCATAATGCCAAGGCCACCGCCTATGAAGAAGGCCTGTGTCCACGGTCGCGTGCTCGCGATGTAGTTGGCGAATACAGCGCCCATGAGTCCAACGGTCGCGATAATGGTCGTTCCGTATCCGCGCAAATGCCTGGGCAGGGTTTCAGACACGAGCGTAACGCCGGCACCCAGCTCACCAGCCAAACCGATGCCGGCGATGAATCGAAGCATCGCGTATTGCCCTACTGTGGTCACAAAGCCATTGGCTATGTTAGCAAGTGAATACAGCAGAATGGAACCGAACAGCACGGAAAGTCTGCCGCGCTTGTCACCCATTATGCCCCAGATAAATCCTCCCACCAGCAGCCCGGTCATCTGCACCCGAAGCAGAAATTCTCCTTGCGAGAATAGTTGATCTTCGGGAACGCCCAGATCAATCAAACTGGTACGCCGCACGATGCTGAATAAAAGCAGGTCGTAAATGTCAACAAAGTATCCGAGTGCCGCTACGATTACGGGGAGGCCAAATAATTGGCGGAGGTTGCTTTGATTCATGAAGTCGATTCTATCCTAAAAATAGGAATCCCTGCGCATTCACGAAACAAGTCATTCATACGGTTGATCAGTGGCCACGTGTACAGCCGCCCTTACAGACTCTTTAATGCTTGTTCGAGGTCGGCCAGGATATCTTCCGAGTCCTCGATTCCAATGCTTAACCGGATCAGTGAATCCACCAGGCCATTTTTGACGCGCTCTTCTTTCGGTATACTGGCATGGGTCATCGACGCCGGATGATTTATCAATGACTCAACACCGCCAAGGGATTCGGCCAATGAAAATAGCTGAACACCTTTCATGAACTTTGTAGCTGTTTCCATGCTGTCGTCTTTCAATGTGAACGACAACATCCCACCAAAGTCTTTCATTTGCTTGCGCGCAACGGCATGATTAGGATGATCGCTGAAGCCGGGCCAATACACCTTGCCCACTTTGGGATGAGCTTTTAGAAATTCGGCAACGAGCTTTCCGTTCAGGCAATGCCGTTCCATGCGAAGGTGGAGTGTTTTGATGCCTCGCAGTACCAGGAAGGAATCCTGTGGTCCCGGAACGGCGCCGCATGAATTCATGATGAAATGAAGCTCCTGATACAAGGTGTCGTTACTGGTAATGAGTGCCCCCATGATCACGTCGGAGTGGCCCCCCAGATATTTTGTAACGGAGTGCATAACGATGTCGGCACCGAGTTCCAGGGGATTCTGCAGATAGGGCGACGCAAAGGTATTATCGACCGCCACGATGACGTTTTTTTTCTTCACGATGTCGACGCAGGCCTTGATGTCGATAATATTCATCAGGGGATTGGTGGGCGTCTCCAACCAAAGCAGTCGTGTTTTGTCGTTGAGCAGAGGGCCGATGTTGTTCACGTCGGTCAGGTCCGTAAAATGAAACTTAATGCCGAACTTTTCGAATACACGACGGAACATCCGATAGGATCCTCCATACAGATCGTGACTCGTGATGACCTCGTCGCCGGGACTTAGCAATTTAATTACCGCATCTGTAGCCCCCATACCGGACGAAAAGCAGATGGCGTGTTTACCATTTTCAAGTACAGCCAGGCTCTTCTGTAGCGCGTTACGCGTGGGGTTTGCACCACGGGCGTACGCATAGCCCTTATGTTGTGCGGGAGAATCCTGCACGTATGTGGACGTTTGATAAATCGGCGTCATGATGGCGCCGGTTGAAGGATCGGGTTCAACGCCTGCGTGAACGACTTTCGTTCCAAATTTCATGGATTCTTAGCGGTAGGTTAATAATTCGAACTAATGGAGCGGCAATCAGGCGGAGAGGTTGGTGATCACCAGGTCGCGTGGACCAGGCAACCCGATTCAACCTTGGAACCTAGATGGTACGCGAAATGTCAAACTTCTCCAGGTAGTCAGCCACGCGACGGACAACGCTACCGCCCAGCGCACCATCCACAACGCGATGGTCGTAAGAGTGCGAAAGGAAACACTTGTGTCGTATAGCAATGGCATCTCCGTAAGGTGTTTCTACCACCGAAGGTTTTTTCTGAATGGCACCGATGGCAATGATTCCCACTTGTGGCTGCATGATGATGGGTGTGCCCATAACATTGCCAAATGTTCCGACATTTGAAATGGTGAACGTGCCGCCCGCCAGGTCGTCAGGCTTTAATTTGTTATTGCGCGCACGCTTCACAAGATCGTTCACTGCCTTTGCCAGGCCGGTCAAGTTGAGCTGATCAGCATTTCTGATCACCGGTACGATGAGGTTTCCTGAAGGCAGGGCTACTGCAATGCCGATGTTGATGTCACGCTTCTTGATGATCTTGTCGCCATCGACCTGGATGTTGATCATCGGATAATCCCTTATTGCCAGGGCAACCGCTTCAACAAATATGGGTGTGAAGGTAAGGGCATCTCCCTCACGTTTCTGGAATTCATTCTTCATCTTGTTGCGCCATTGTACAAGATTGCTGACATCGGCTTCGACGAACGAAGTTACATGAGGTGCAATACGTTTGGACTCCACCATGCGGTCGGCAATCATCTTGCGCATGCGATCCATCTGAATGATTTCGTCGCCTGCGTTAACGGACGCCGGTGCGCTGGTAACGATCGGGGTGGACGCCGTTTTTGGCATCGCGGCCGGCGGCACCACGATTCCGCCTTTGCGTTGCTCAAGAAAGTCCAAAATGTCCTTCTTGGTAACTCTTCCTTCTGCGCCCGAACCGGCGATGGTCTCCAGTTCGGCAACGCTGATATTCTCTTCCTTCGCAATGTTCTTCACCAGGGGCGAAAAGAATTTGCCGCTCGCCTTAAAGTCGGACACCATATGTTGTCCGTTTGTCAATGGCAGTGAGGGTGCGGGGGCATTTCCGTTTTTGTGTACACCGTTTTCTGCCGGAAGCGGCTCAGCCTGCTTGATTTCTTCTGCCGAAGCCTCCAGGATGGCAATGGGGGATCCCACCTGAATAATTTCGCCGACTTTGGCCAGGACCTCCTTCAGCGTTCCCGCGTGTGTCGAGGGAATTTCAGTGTCAACTTTGTCGGTCGCTACTTCCAGTACGGACTCCTCCAATTCAATCCTGTCGCCTGGTTTTTTAAGCCATGACAAGACTGTTGCTTCAACGATACTTTCGCCCATTTTAGGCATGATCAATTCCACGAGTGCCATGCAGTCTGAGATTTGAGGCGAAGTTAATACTTTTCAACCGTTGCGCCATTCTATGACCGCAGGTGCGTGCGATTGTGAGTTTGGTAGCAATTGTATTGATTGACGATACAAAAAGTACTTACTTGACCGCTCTATTTTCACATGACTATGAACAGCCAACCGCACAATTCCGCAATAAAAGTATGGGGTCGCACAATCTTCACGCTGCTGGCCCTTTCGGTGACACTCCTTTCCTATGGTCAGCACGAAACCCCCGCACCGATCGAAGGTCGGTGGGATATCGTCATTGAGAAGGACGGAAAGTTTCTTCCCTCTTGGCTCGAAGTTGAACATTCTGGAGTCAAGACGCTGGTGGGTCGTTTCGTGTATGCCGGGGGAAGTGCGCGTCCGATATCCGAGGTGAAATTCGCCGATGGAAAGTTCAGCTTCTCCATCCCGCCCCAGTGGGAAAAGGAAGAGCGCAACCTCGACTTTGAGGGCAGTGTGTCTGGGAACAAGCTAAAAGGTACCATGGTATTTGTCGACGGCAAGACCTATAGCTGGACGGCAGAACGCGCACCATCCCTCAAGAGAACGGGGGAACCTGAGTGGGGTAAGCCCGTGAAAATTTTTAACGGCAAGGATCTCAAAGGATGGCACACCACGGGTGAGAATCAATGGATTGTTGAAAATGGCGTGCTGAGAAGTCTAAAGTCCGGCGCTAACCTCGTAAGCGACCAAACCTTTACCGATTTCAAGCTTCACTTAGAGTTTCGCTACGAGAAAGGAAGTAATAGCGGGGTATATCTTCGCGGGAGATACGAGGTACAAATCGAAGACAGCCAGGGAAAAGAACCCTGGAAAGGATACCTGGGAGCAGTTTACGGATTTCTTACACCCAGCGAGATGGTAGCGAAGGCGCCCGGAGAATGGCAAACGTACGACATTACGCTGGTCGGCCGGATGGTGACCATCGTTGCCAACGGAAAGACCATAATTTCCAACCAGGAGATACCTGGCATCACGGGTGGCGCGCTCGACAGCAAAGAGGACGAACCGGGTCCTATTTATTTTCAGGGCGATCACGGCCCAATCGACCTCCGCAATATCGTGATTACACCGGCCAAGTGACTTTTGAAAAAAAAGACGCTGGTCTGTAGTGGCTTTCAGAGGGGCTGCTGTCTCTTCGTCGGATAGAACTCGTTAAATTTGACAGAATACTACCGAGAGAGATGACTCAGGAGCTTCCCGAGGAAGACATTATCAGTGCGATTCGCGAGGGAAATGCAGTGGCCTTTCGCCACGTTTTCGACTCGTGTTATGAGTCGTTATGCGCTTATGCCTACACAATTCTGCGAGATGTGCCTGAGGCTGAAGATACGGTGCAGTCGATTTTCATGAAGTTGTGGGAGAAGCGCGACACCTTGGAGATCAGACAATCAGTAAGGTCTTACTTGTTCAAAGCGGTTTACAACCAGTGCCTGAATCAGATTGAACATCGGGTCGTAAAATCCAAGCACCGAGCCCTCACGCAATGGGAAACCGCTGATGCTTCAAGCGAACCCGACGTATTTTCGGAGGAACTGAGTGAGAAGGTTCGGCAGGCAGTAGACAACCTTCCGCCGCAATGCAAGAAGATCTTCGTGATGAGTCGCTTTGATGGCTTGCGCTATCCCGAGATTTCATCACGTCTTAATATCTCGGTGAATACGATACAGAATCAGATCTGTAAGGCCCTCAAGTACCTTCGGGAAGAACTGAAGGACGCTTCAACAGAATAAATGGCCAATGCATGAGCAATATAGAAATCAATGATGACCTCATCGTACGCTACCTCACCGGCGATGCCGGGCCGGAGGAGGCTATGGTCGTCACCGACTGGCTGAATGTCCCGGAAAATCGAGCCCACTATGATCAGTTCGAGGCAACCTGGCGCCAATCGGGAGGTGTGCAGCAACCCAGGTATGGTAAGGCAGACGCATGGAACATTGTGTCGGCCAGCGTGAGTATTCCGGCTGAATCAGTCCGTTCGCCCCGCACTCACTCCTTTTGGCCGATGGGAATCGCTGCCGCGGTGGTGGCACTGGCACTTTCTGCTTATTTTGTATTCCACGCGAGTACGACCGCGCCGCAACCGGCAATGGGTATTGCAGCAACTTCCGACGGCTTTAGGTATGTCGAACTGTCGGACCGCTCGACCGTAACCTTACATCGCAACAGTGAACTTCAATACCCCGATCAGTTTGACAGTGAAAGGCGCCTCGTGCGCCTCACGCGTGGCCAGGCTTTTTTCAATGTTACGGGCGACGCCGGCCGGCCCTTTGTTGTCGAGGTGGACGACGTGGTAATCAAGGTGTTAGGCACAGAATTTAACGTGCTTTTGCGCGACAGTGTGATGACGATTCACGTACGGGAAGGACGCGTGCTGGTAACTTCGCCGGTAGATAGCGTCACCCTGACAACGGGTTTGACAGGCAGGGTGCGTGGGGGGAACATCTCGGTAACGGACATTCCGGCCGGCAACTTATATAGCTATGCCACACAGCGCCTGGTGTTCAACGACGCTCCGCTCGACCAGGTGATCCGCGATCTCGAAGACAGTTATCCGTATACGTTCGAGCTGAAAAGCAAATCCCTGGAAAATTGCCGTCTTACTGCTAATTTCTATAAGGATGATATCGATAAAATTGTAAATTTAGTAGCGGAAACGCTCAATCTTACCGTCATTAAAAATGGCAGGCAATTTACAATTGAGGGCGAGGGATGTCTGTAGGGTCTGCATGGTTGTGTTGTTGTGGATTACAGGCATGTCAGTGCACGCGCAGTCAATTGCAGCGCGGAAGGTGAGTTGTTCGTTCAATGCGACCCGCCTCGACGAAGTCATTCGTCATATTTCTTTGGAGGCCGGCGTAAGTTTCATTTACAGTTCCAATAAGACAGATCTCAATAAAGTCGTTACCCTTCGGGTCGAAAGCCAATCATTGGAAGAGACTTTGTCATTGATAGGATCCCAACTCGGCGTCGAGTTCAAAATGCTGGGTCGCTATGTAATGATCAAACAACACACGGATGCCAAACCTGAACAGCCACTTGCTTCAGGCAGTGTACCGTTTGGACGATCGAGTAAGGCGAGAGCAACTCCGGCGGTCGTGGCCTACTATCCAGCCTCCGGCAGTCCGCCAGGCAACCGGCTGGTGGTACCGGCTTTTGTGGAGCGCTTGCTGCCTTCGTTTGGACCAGCCTTTACGAGCGCTGAAGTGACTACAATTCCCGTCCCGGAAGTCAGAAAAATCAGCGCGAACAACGTACATACCGGTTGGTTCATGTCGGTAGGCCCTGTGCTCAACGATTATTCTTCGGGCATTGAATTACAGGCAGGTATTCGTCGCGCGTATTTGGTCATTACGCCGAGCTGGATGAGCAGCGGAAGATTTCACGGCGGCTATGGAATTGGAACATCCATTGACATCGGACGCAATCTTTCGTTCACACCGATCTATAGTTTAGGCACGTCGCAGCATTCGTCGACAACCCGGTGGCGTAATGCGCAAGGAATTAACGAGCTAAGAGAAAAAGAAAAGACGCTTCATTATATGATGAAGCTCATGGTGCAGTATGCTGTCACACCGACCTTCGTGGTCAGGTTGGGCCCGACGATTAATAAGTCGTACACCACCCACGATACTTTCCAAACCACCACGTTTACACAAAGACGCACAGTCATCACGTCGGGGATTGGTGATGGCGTCAGTGGCAGTGTGGTGGTGGTTGACAAGGTCAATGCTTCCGACGCAGCCGCCCTACTGTCGGAGCGCCGCGTGCGCAATGCCTGGATAGGCTGGGAAGCCTCTGTAGCCTTCAAGTTAAATTTCCTGGGAAGCAGGTAGTGGCAATTGACCTGTTTCCTGTCTCTGGATTGAATGCAAAAACAAGATTCAGAGATGTCAAACAGAATCAATGAAGCTGTATCGGTTATCGTGGCATTGGCACTGGTTGCCATGATGCAATATTTCGTTGCCAGGGATTGCTGCCATCACCTCCCTACTCTTCCCCAGTCACATTTACCGCAGTACCCGCAGCCGAAATAGTTTCCATTTTCGCGGCGTCGAATTTGTCCAGCGCTTTATCGCTCTCCGCAACGCGCTTGGTTCGCTATATCCCATTAGCCGGGCCATGTCTTTCAGGCTGATGTTGCCCGAAGAAAGCAACGACATGGCGATTTCCTTAGACGCTTGATCAGCCATATCGCGATAACTCATGCTCTCTGCCGCGAGCTTTCTTTGAAAAGTCCGGGACGACAGGTTCATTCGCGCGGCCATGATTTCGAGTGATGGCACCTGGGGGGCAAACTCGAAGCGCATACAACTCAGTACCTCGTCCCGGAAAGTGCTTTTTGACCGGCGTATGCGCAGTTGTTTTTTGGCTAATGCCTCGAAGGTCGCGAACAGCGATCGGTCATGTTGATAGAGCGGAACTTGTAGATCATGCCGTAAGAAAATAAGAGAATGATACCTGGCGTTGAATTGCAAAGTCGTGCCGAATGCCTGCGTATAGGGATCGAGTTGTGCAGGGGAGCGAAAGGCAAATGTTGCGTTTAACGGCCGTATATGTTGACCCGACAACAGGAAGAATACATTCAGGCATCCAGCCATTGCCTGGTCGACCGCTTGTCTGGCTGTTTTTGGCGAGATCCTGGTCCATGCCGGTGCGGGTGAAAAGGTGAGTATCGTTTGCTGATCTCGTTGGGTCATGGAGTATTTAAACATATCGGTTGCTACGGCACTGTATATGCACACCTGCCTGAAAGCATCGCTCAAGGTTGCACAACTCTGCATGAGGTGACCCACGATACCGAGTATAGAGGGAGTGGTCGTTGCACCCAAATGAAGACCCAAGGCCGTGTCGCCCGTGGCGGCCAGTGCCACTTCCCAAGCCTTATACGCCTGCTCGAAATCGACTACCCGGTCTGAACGGCTTAGGTCGGCAACGGTGATTTCCAGTTGTCGGCACATAGCGGGGAGGTTGGCCCCGCTATGTGCGGCTCCGTACAGAATGTCCCGTATGATAGGCATGTGTGCAAACATTGGCGTAAAATGTCCCCTTTTTGACACAAGTTATCATTATTCACCAAAACCCATTTCCGTTACATCTCCTAAAAACCACAATGAAGATAAGTACTAGAGTCGCCCAGGTATTTCTGGGCATTATGGGCCTGGCATTTTGCAAGGTCGGGATTGAAGCCCTGATCGATCCGCAAGCGGTGTTGCAACAAGTGGGTATCGCCCTGGACAATCCGGGTGCGTTGAGTTCCATGCGTGCCGTGTACGGAGGAATG
>DATHKA010000307.1:0-6973 GCA_035489615.1 Chryseolinea sp. | reverse complement strand
GTTAGCAGTCTTCGGCATCGCCTGATCAAAGGCCAGCCACTCGACGGCACACACGGCCTGATCGGGACTGCTGCGGGAGTTATTGAATGCAAAATACAAATCGTGCACACCTGAGGCGGGTTTCAAATCGTACCTGTGCGTGCCATCTCCTTTCTCAACTTCTCCCTGCAAGATCACTTCACCATCCGGATGATCCAGGTGAATGGCAAAAGTGCCGCCCGCCGCCGCCGACCAGTAGTTCAACAGCAGCGACTCCTTGCCAGTAAGATTAATTCCTTTCATTCGCGCATAGCCGCCAGGCCGAATGCCCAGCCATTTGTTATCGAGCAATGACCCCTTGGTTATCTGATCGAACACATGCGGATGATACTTCGGCTCCAGGGTCTTGAGAAAGAAGGCGGTGGCCTGCGATTGCTGGTCAGTGCCTTTTGCGCGTATCCACTCGGTGATTTTTTTCACGTCCCGCTGATCTTCAACGGTGTATTGCCGCAGGTTGGGAAAGTCGCCGGGAACATCCTCATCGCGCGTATTATTAAAGAAAGCCATCGTCTTATAATAGTCCTCGTGGACAAACGGATCGTAGGGATGGGTATGGCATTGCACGCAGGCCATGGTGGTACTTTGCCATATTTCCCAGGTCGTACCGATGCGATCGATCAGTGCAGCCACACGAAATTCTTCATCGTCGGTGCCCCCTTCGTCGTTATTCATGGTGTTGCGATGAAATGCTGTCGCGATCAATTGGTCTTCCGTAGGGTGCTCAAGCAAATCACCGGCAAGCTGTTCGCGGGTAAACTGGTCAAATGGCATATCCCGGTTCAGGGCACTGATCACCCAATCGCGATACTTCCATATCGACCGTCCGTTGTCCTTTTCGTATCCTTTGGTGTCGGCATAGCGCGCCATGTCGAGCCACCACGACGCCCACTTTTCGCCGAAGCGGGGCGATGCCAGCAGGGTGTCTACCATTTTTTCATAGGCGGCGGGGTCTGTGCTGGAAAGGAATTCTTTGGCGGCCGCAGCCGATGGCGGAACACCTACCAGGTCGAGGTAAACACGGCGCATCAGTTCGGGCTTGTCGGCGGGTCTTGATGCCTTGAGTTTCTCTGTTTCCAGGCGGGCCAGCACGAAATTGTCAATGGGATTGATCAAAGAAGCAGGTTCGGCTTCGCCACCCAGTGCGGAAAGCGCTACGGTCGGATTGGGAATAGCAGGCGGCTTAGGTGGCAGATAGGCCCAATGATCGCCCCAGGGCGCACCCTGGTCTATCCATCGCTTGAGGATGTCAATCTCTTCTTTGTTCAGTGGCACTTCCTTGTAAGGCATGCGCACCTCGGGATCGGTACTGGTGATGCGGCGCATCAGTTCACTGTGCGCAGCATCGCCGGGCACAATGGGTCGTTTGCCGGACTCGGCAGTGTCCAGGGCCTCGTGGCGGAACAGCAGACTGTACTGGGCATTTCTCTTTACGCCGCCGTGGCAGCTAATGCAATGTTTGTTGAGGATGGGCTTTACTTCGGCACTGAAGTCGACCGTGTTTTGCCTGCACCCGATGCAAAATATGAGCAGAAATGCGGAAAAAGGGAGAAAATGGGACTTGCAAACGTTTGCCATGATAAAACCTTAAGATAGCCATTTGCCTGCGCATCAAAAACACTTATTACCATAAGGGACGATGTTATGGGATGGGCGCGCCGTGTCTCATATGGGCATCCGGTGGAAATTTGGCATTAACCATTTTAAAATGACCGCCTTTTTGATACCTTTGCCCCCTCAAAAACAAAACACAAAACATGAACAATTACGAGACGGTATTCATTTTAAATCCCGTTTTGTCTGATGACCAGGCAAAGGATACTGTCGAAAAATTCGTGAAGGTGTTGAAGAAGTCGAATGCAGAGATCCTCAACAATGAGCAATGGGGACTCCGCAAGCTCGCTTATCCTATCAACAAGAAGTCGACTGGCTTCTACAACCTCATCGAATTTACGGCAGAAGGACCAACTATCGATGCACTCGAAACGGAGTACCGACGCGATGAGTCGGTGATGCGTTTTCTGACCACGGTGCTCGACAAGCACGCGGTCGTTTACAACGAGCGTCGCCGCAAAGGAGAATTCAAGGTCAAAAAGGAACAAAAACCTGTTAAAAAAGAGGAGGGCGCAACAAGATGACACTAATGAATGAACCCATCAAACGTGCAGAGATTAAACCTAAGTACTGCCGTTTCAAGAAGAATGGTATCAAGTATATCGACTATAAGGATCCCGACTTCCTGTTGAAGTTCGTTAACGAACAGGGCAAGATCCTTCCCCGCCGACTCACTGGTACGAGCCTGAAGTTTCAAAAGAAGGTTTCCACGGCTGTTAAGCGCGCAAGACACCTCGCGTTGCTTCCTTACGTCGGTGATTCATTGAAGTAATCGTTCAACTATAACAGCACACGAACATGGAAGTAATTTTGAAGCAAGACGTCGCAGGACTCGGTTATAAGAACGATACGGTTAAGGTAAAACCAGGATATGGTAACAATTACCTTATCCCCAGTGGCTATGCACTGATCGCGAACGACGCGAACAAACGGCTGATATCGGAGAACGTACGCCAGGTGGCTCATAAGGCAGCCAAGATCAAGCAGGATGCTGAGGCACTCGCGGCAAAGATCGGCGATCTCACGATCGAAGTCGGCACCAAAGCCGGTGAATCAGGAAAGATCTTCGGAGCGGTAACTGCCCTGCAGATTGCTGATTCCCTGAAGGCTAAAGGATTCGACATCGATCGCAAGAGAGTTGTCCTGAAAGAGACACCGAAGCAAATTGGTACTTACTCAGCAACCCTCGATCTTCACAAAGAGGTGAAACACGAAATTCAGATAAAGGTAGTGGCCGAATAGGCCACTGAACACGCGCTGTTAATGGCGGGTGTGGACGCGAAAGGGACGTTGGTTCGCGGCTGTATTTAACCTAAGTGTACATTCTTAACTGGCCTGCTCGCATGGGTGAGGCATCGGTTGGGAGACAAATGGTACAGATCTAGGGTTAAATAAGGCCGCTCACCTAACGTCCCTTTTCGCGTCTTAGGATACTTGATAACGCGCGCGCATTCAGCGGCTATCCCTGCACTACGGAGGGGACAACCACAGGAAAGGCTGCCCGTCGTATAATCACAAGGCGTATCCAGGCCTGGATTCTTACCTGCCAGCTGCGCAATGCATGCCTGTGCTCCCTCTCTCCTTATCCTCTCCTCCCTCCCCACCTCAAATAATTTCTGACAATCGTATCTATTCACAACGAGCCCAGGCAAGGATGCCGCAAGGTGGGCGAAGCAGCGGTTCGCGGCCTTATTTTACCCCAAACCCGCACGCCCGATCTATCCCACAATACATGCGAAACGAGCACACCAGTAAAGCCACACATGTAGGTAAAATCCAGCCGCGAACCGCTACTTCGCCCACCCGGCATCCTTGCCTCCCTGCTTTACCTTAACAACATACGATTGCGAAAAAATTATTTCGCTAAATTCTGCGTGTAAACCGGCACCTATGGTATTTTAGTTCGTTCCTAAACCGCCCCGCATGAAGACGACCGAACTTTTTCGTCAGTATCAGCTAACCCCAAACACGTGGGATGAGATGTATCAGAATGAAACGGTCCGGTCTCATTATCGAAATGTCCTGGAGTCCCTTTCCGCCATTCCATCGGACGAACTCAGCAAAAAAGAGGAGCTTGCCAAGAGCCTCTTCATGGCGCAGGGCATTACTTTCACGGTTTACTCCAGCGGCGAAGGCATAGAGAAAATCTTCCCCTTCGACATCATACCGAGAATCATTACGGCCTCCGAATGGGATTTCATTGAGCGCGGTATCAAGCAACGCCTGCGTGCCCTTAATCTCTTCCTCAAGGACGTTTATCACCAACAGTTCATCATAAAAGATGGTATCGTGCCCATGGAGTTGATCTACTCCTGTCCACACTATCTCCGTGAGATGCAGAACGTGAACGTTCCCCACGATATTTACGTGCACATCGCGGGCATCGACCTGATACGCGACCACGATGGCACCTTCTATGTGCTGGAAGATAACCTGCGAACGCCTTCGGGTGTATCGTACATGATCGAGAACCGGGAGATCACGAAACGCATTTTTCCCGACCTCATTCCCAAGAATCACGTCCTGCCGGTAACACAGTATCCGAACATCCTGTACAAGAACCTTATGTCGTTGTCGCCCGGACAGGTTTCTTCTCCGAATGTGGTCTTGCTTACCCCCGGGATCTATAATTCGGCTTACTTCGAACACACGACGCTGGCGCGTCTGATGGGAATCGAACTCGTAGAGGGCCGCGATCTCGTCGTTGAAAACCAGAAGGTATACATGAGGACAACGGCTGGGCTAGAGCAAGTTGATGTCATCTACCGCCGCGTCGACGATGAATTCCTCGATCCCCTCGTGTTTAACCCCGATAGCGTGCTGGGCGTGTCCGGAATACTGGCCGCCTATCGCAAGGGTAACGTGGCCATCGTAAACGCTATTGGCAATGGTGTCGCCGACGACAAAGCCATTTATGTGTATGTTCCGGAAATGATCCGATATTACCTCAATGAAGAGCCCCTCCTCAAGAACGTTCCAACCTATCAGCTGGAACGTCCCGACGAACGCGATCATGTGTTGAAAAATATCAGCAGCATGGTGGTGAAGAAGACGAACGGCTCCGGCGGCTATGGCATGCTCATGGGTCATGCCGCTTCCGATGCCGAGATAGCAGACTATTCGAAAGAGATCCTCAAAGATCCGCGAGCCTTTATCGCGCAGCCGGTAATCAGTCTCTCCAACGCACCCTGCTACATCAACGGCAAAGCACAGCCGCGACGCGTCGACCTTCGCCCCTTTGCGCTATGTGGGCCAAACGGCATTGAGATTGTGCCAGGGGGTCTCACCCGGGTGGCCCTCAAAGAGGGATCCCTCGTCGTGAACTCGTCACAAGGCGGTGGTAGCAAAGATACCTGGGTCCTTGCCGAATGATCATTCTCCTAACTTTCCGAACACATGCTTAGCCGTGTTGCAGACTCGCTTTATTGGATGGCCCGTTATATGGAGCGCACAGACAGTGTCCTCCGGATGCTGAAGATCAATTACAATTCATCACAGGATGCACCGCAGGACTTCACCTGGCATCCCGTACTCCGGATTTTCACAAGCCTGGACGAAAAGGAAATCGATCGCCTGGAGGATGATAGTCGCAAGGTGCTTCAGTATATGATTGTAGATCGTGTCAATCCGAATTCCACCTTCAACATGGTTACCCTCGCCCGGGAAAACGCACGCAGCGTGCAGGATCACATCACGGTGGAGCTGTGGAAATGTCTGAACGAATTCTACCATGTGGTGCGCGGCGACCGCTTGGTGTACGCGATCCAACATGGTGATCCGATTACCGTCCTCGACGCCCTGATCAAGGAATGCATGCTTTACTTCGGCACGACAGACATCACCATGTTTCGTGGCGAAGGGCTTCAGTTCATGAACCTCGGTAAGTTCATGGAGCGTGCCATTCAATCAGCAGAGATCCTGGACATCAAACTCAGCAACTTGTCGGGTGATCTGGACAAACCTTCCGACACGGCCTACTGGAAATACCTGTTGATGTCGATTTCCGGATACTCCCTTTATCTGAAGCGGTATCAATCGGGGTTTGAGGCGCGGAACATCATCGACCAGGTGTTGTTTAATCCGGACTTTCCCCGTTCGGTGCTGTACTCGATGAATCAGCTGGAGCGGAACTTCGAGCGACTTCGAAGCGAGAAGAACCTGGACGGTTTTCAAAAAGTACAGTTCATGATCGGCAAACTGCGCAGCAAGGTTCAATACTCCAGCGTGCAAAATGTTTACGAGATCGGACTGCACGACTACCTCGAGGAGATCATCGCGGAGATCGACGAAATCGGTGTTGCCCTGAATCAACACTTCTTTGCATACAGCTAAATGAAAAGTCCTGAGTCCTTAGTATTTAGTCGTAAGTTGTCCATAGTATTTAAAGTATCAGTGCGTGTTATTTTTGAAGCCTTGCTGGCTAATTGACGGATATAACGCTTCCAAACCATGTTCGAGATATACTAATAACTACCAATACTGAGGACCCACTCAGGACTCAGGACTCAGGACTCAAGACTAAATACTAAATACTAAATACTAAATACTACCTCCATGTCCAAGTTCAAGATAAGGCACATCACCAAGTACGAATACGAGAATCCGGTACGCGACAGCGCTAACCAGATCATGCTTTACCCTATCAAGGACTCGTACCAGCAGGTGGTTCAGCAAACGCTCAGCATTACGGGTAACCCGATCGTTGACCTGTACTTTGATCCCTTTGGCAATCAGGTGGGAACCTTTACACAAGCTAAACCGCACAAAGAACTCATCATTGATTCGAGGCTTATCGTGGAGACTTTTCCGCACCGCGTGCCCGACGATTCAACGCCGGCAGAACTTCAATGGCTGGAGTTGAGCACCCTCAAGCAACAGGTGGAGTTCATCGACTACTTGCGGATAGAGCGCTTTGCCGGACTATCAGAAATGGAGAACATCATCGAAGCCGAGCGTTGCAAGCACTGCACCCCTTATGTCACGGCGAAAGACTTCTGCGAGTACATCTATCGCAACTTCGAATACAAGAAGGGAATTACCACGGTGGAGACAACCCTGGACGAAGTGTGGACACTTCGATCCGGCGTTTGCCAGGATTTTGCACACACCCTGCTTGTCATGCTGCGCATCGTGGGCATTCCGGCGCGGTACGTAAGCGGCTACATCTGTCCGAAGAAAAACGGCATGCGCGGCGAAGGTGCTACACATGCGTGGGTCGAAGCATACATTCCTTTCTACGGATGGCTGGGGCTCGACCCGACGAACAACATCTATGTTGACGAAGCGCACGTGAAGCTGGCCGTCGGAAAAAGTTTCTCCGATT
>DATHKA010000306.1:0-6585 GCA_035489615.1 Chryseolinea sp. | reverse complement strand
CTCATTTCCCAGCAGGTACTGGGGCTCGGTCATTACCTGACCCAGGGTAGAGAAAGCCTGCACAAAGGCCGGACGATCGGTCCTGATCGTCAACTCCTTGTCGGTAAAGCTCACGCGCCGGACCGGGTTTGGATAAACATGGACGACGGGTTCTGACGGAAGTTCCTGACCTTCGTCGTTCCGCAGTATTGAAAGTCCGCCCAGGACATTGCCCACTACGAGGGTCGGTCGCGTACTGTTAAAAAGATTGGCTGTTGTTGGCCACAAACGCCCGCCCAGATTATACCGCTCATAGGTTTCTGTGTTTTTGTTAAATACAAGTTCGCTAACGGCGCCCGAGGCATCTCCCGCCTCCCGAAAGTTTGAGACTATCGAAAGTGTGCCGGTTTGATCACCCAGGACCAGATCCATTTTTCCATCTCCATCCAGATCACTGATCGTACAGGCGAGGTTCTGACGCAGCACGCTGGATCCAAGTCCCAGGAAACTGCTGTCGAACAGATCGAAGTCCAGACTTCCGTCTGCCCGGCTTCGCCAGTATTCGAGGCCTCCGCTCGTGCGTCCGATGAGCAAGTCCGCCAAACCATTTCGATCTACGTCACCCACATACACATTTTCATTAATTCCGATGGCTACGTTCGTTTGTTGGATCGATTGGCCACCAACATCGATCACGCCATCCCCCGTGCCGGGTACGAAGTAGAGACGCGTGAATCCGGATTGAAGGTGAGTGGCTGTAAATACGAGGTCCAGCCGCGCATCGTTCGTAAAATCTGCGAACTGGATCTTTATGTTGTAAAACGAAAGCTCAGAGAACCCCCACATATCATCATTTTTAAGCTTAAAGGCAGGCGCTTCGGCTGTGCCCACGTTCTCGTACAACGCAATTGAAGCGGCAATGGCGGAAGAGGTATGCCGGCTGACAATCATATCAAAGTCGCCGTCACCGTCATAGTCGATGAAGGCGGGGACCGCGTTGTCGCCCACATCGATCATCGATGATTGGAGAAAGTCGGACTGCTCAAAAATAAAGTTTGGAGCAGTATCGGTACCGTTGTTTTTGTAGAACCAATTGGAATGCGCCAGGTCCGTTTGCAGATACGTCCTCGTAAAAATATTGGGCATTGCCAACAGGTCCTTCACGCCGTCAAAGTCAAGATCTTCATAGAAGGTGGCCGGAAATATTAGAAAACTGGCCGGATGTCCCGGAGGAAAGGACGAGGATGTGGCGATTTTGGGGTTGTCCAATGTCCCCGAATTGGACAACAGATAGAGATTGTTGCAGGTAGCTTCTGAGAACAGAAGATCGATCTTTGAGTCGCCATTTGCATCGAAGGCGAGCAGGCTTTTGCCGCCTGCGTGTTCAGTGCGGCCGCCGGTGGCGGGTGGACAGGGGTTGCCATTGAAGGCAAATACACCACAGCTGCATTCGGTCACCCCTCCCCAGGTCTGGGTTTGCCGTTCGTAATCAAGCGAGTCGCAAGTGCCATAGCGCTCCATGCCAAAGTTACGGTGATATTCAACGGTGCCGTTACCCACAAATCGTACGTTGAATAAATCGAGGTCTCCGTCTCCGTCGGCATCGACAAATGCAGGCAGGTCATCGAACTGCAGCTGGACATTTACTTTGCCACTAAAACCTTTTGATAGCAGGACCGTGCTTCCGGTGTTGCCAGGCCCTGCGGAGAAGATGTGTTGTTTCCATGCAGGCATGGCGCCGGTAGTGACATTGATATAGACTTTGATTCCCAGATTATCACCGGTAAAAATGTCTTTGCGTCCATCACAATTTGCATCACGCAACAGGAGCCAGTTAGTGATTTCAGTGGGAAAAGAGGACTCATATTGAGGTGCAGGAACATAATGGTTGTCGCGATTCAGGAAGGTGATTACCTTGTCGGCCATGCGATCGAATAAGACGAGGTCGTCTTTGCCATCGAGATCGAGATCCATGGTATTGTAGTGCGCGGCATTTATACCGCCGGCCCATGGCATACTTAGCGGATTACCCTCCTTATCGCTCACGGGAATGTTTTCCTCCAGCACATACGTGAACTGCGCGTGCACGCACAACGGGAACAGCATGATAATGATTTGAATAAGCCGCACTAGCAAAATTTTCCTCTCGCTATAACGTTGGCCGCAAGCGAGCTGTTATCTTGCCTGCAAGATACTTTTCCGGACGCACAATAACTATTAACGCGTCGAAAAATGGACAGGTATGGAAATAGACAAGTTGTACAGTCACTTCGTTCGATCGGCAGGAATATCTACCGACACCCGGAAGATTGCTCCGGGGTCGATGTTCTTTGCGCTGAAGGGCGACAAATTTAATGCGAATGAATTCGCGCAACAGGCGTTGGACAAAGGCGCTGCCTGCGTCGTTGTGGACGAGGAACGATACGTGGTAAACGACCAGTGCGTATTCGTTGAAGATACCCTGGTTGCGTTGCAGCAACTTGCGAGACACCACCGCAATCAGCTTGCAATTCCCGTAATCGGTCTTACGGGCTCCAACGGTAAGACTACCAGCAAGGAACTGGTTAACGCGGTTCTCAGTGCGCAATACAAGACTTATGCGACGAAGGGCAACCTGAACAACCACATCGGTGTTCCGTTAACGATCCTGGCCATTGATAAAACTATAGAAATTGCCGTGGTGGAAATGGGTGCCAATCACCTGGGTGAGATCGCACTGCTGTGCTCGGTGGCCAATCCCACACATGGCTTGATTACGAACATCGGCAAGGCGCACATTGGAACATTCGGTGGCTTCGAGAACATCGTTCGTGCCAAGTCCGAACTGTACCAGCACCTCATTACCAACAATGGTACGGTGTTTATCAACTCTCAGAATGAAATTCTTGCCAACATGGCCAAGCGTTTCCAGGATCCGGTGTTCTACCCCGCTGCGGGTGACCATTATCATTGCACGCTCCTGGGCGCCGATCCATTCATTAAAGTGAAGGCCGAGAATGGCGAGGACGTGCAGACCAACCTGGTGGGTACTTACAACTTTGAAAACATCGCGGCCGCCTTATGCGTAGGAAAGTACTTCGACGTGGACGCCGTGCGCGCCAATGAAGCGGTGCGCGGTTACGAACCAGGCAATATGCGGTCACAACTCCTGAGGAAGGGCGGAAATACAATCATTTTGGATGCCTACAATGCAAATCCAAGTTCCATGAAGGCGGCCATCGAAAACATGGCAGCGATGAACGCGCCTTTGAAAGCATTGATATTGGGTGATATGTTTGAACTGGAAGACGAGGCAGAACTCGAACATCGAAATGTGGGAAAGCTTCTGAAAATGAAATCGTTCGACCGTGTGCTCCTTTGCGGAAAACTTATGCGTTCAGCAAAAGAAGAGTATCCCGATGCATTGTTGTTCGAAACGAAGGACGCGCTTATTGAGGAGCTGAAACAGCATCCTTTGAAAGATGCAACAGTATTGGTTAAGGCATCGAGAGGTATTGGACTGGAAACGGTGGTGGAGTTTATTTAGAATGAAAAGCACAGGTGCCCGGCTTGGGGTTAACCTAAAACCAAAAATTGTCCTGCAATCATGAATGTTGACAATATCCTGAAGTTCTTGAAGGCACTCGCCCGAAACAACAACCGCGAATGGTTCGACAAGCACAAGGACAACTACTTGCAATTGAAAGGAGAATTTGAAGTATTTGTAGGCGACGTATTGACGGACATGACAGCCTTTGATCCCAGCCTGGCCGGTCTTGATCCCAAGCGGTTAACATACCGTATCTACCGCGATGTTCGGTTTAGCAAAGACAAAACGCCTTACAAGACCAATGTGAGTGCGGCAATTTCTGCCGGCGGAAAGACGATGGGAACTCCAGGCTATTATTTTCAACTCGAACCGGGAGGTAAGAGTTTTGTGGCAGCGGGTTTGTATATGCCACAGGCAGAAACGCTAAGCAAGATCCGTCAAGAGATAGACTACAACGGAGACCGGCTACAGAAGATATTGAAGGAGCCGAAGTTCAGGAAACTCTACGCAGGTTTTTGGACCGGTGACGCATTGAAGTCGGTACCCAAGGGATATGCGAAGGAACATCCGCAGATTGAACTGTTGAGATTGAAGAGCTTCCTGGTCGAGCATGCCTTCTCGGACGAGGAGACAAACAGCAAAACGTTCAGGAAGAAACTAGTTGATTCGATGCGAATTGCCCAGCCGTTGATTGAATTCTTAAAAGAGGGTCTGGATTAGAACATGCATGTACAGCACCACGCTGCGCAGATGGATTTGATGTTACGGAAGCACACGGGCGCATCGGCCTCCAGGAGGCCATGCCTGGAATAAACAGCGGCCTTATTCATACTTCAGCGCATCCACCGGATTACTCAATGACGCCTTAATGGAATGATAACTTACGGTAAGCAGCGCCACAGCAAACGCAGTTAGAATTGCCGCTACGAACAGGCTCGCCTGCATATCGGCACGATAGGCAAAGCCCTCCATCCACCGCATCGACAAGTATAGCGCAAGTGGTGTTGCTACTAAGACGGCCAGCGCTACGAGCGTTGCGAATCGCTTGTTCAACATCATAACGATGTGCGTGGCCGATGCACCCAGCACCTTGCGGATTCCGATTTCTTTAGTGCGCTGCTCAGTGGTGTAGGCAGATAGCCCGTACAACCCCAGGCATGATACGAATATGGCCAGCACAGTAAAGAAACCCACCGCCCTGCCGAAAAGCCTTTCTTTCTCTAGTATAGCATTGAAATTTTCATCAACGAAGTGATAGCTGAAAGATTCCTCCGGCGCCAGCTCTTGCCATTTCTTCGTAACCTGCGCGAGCACATCGGATCCGGCAGCAGTATTTAAACCCATGCTTAATTGATAATATTTCTTCGTGCCCATCATGAAAACGGAAGGTCCGATTTGTTCTCGCAAGGATTGCCAATGGTAGTCTTTAACGACGCCGATTACCTTTCCTCCAAAGTCCAAGTCAGCATCGATGGGGTCGGCAAGGCCCAACACTTTTACGGCTGCTTCATTGAGAATAACAGCCGCCGTATCAGAAGCCAGATGTTTGTTGAAATTTCTTCCCTGAACAATCTTGAAGCCCATCAATGGAATCATCTGTTCGTCCATCAAGTAGGTATTCAGCGACATGGGCTCAGTCATAACCTTGGATTTATAAGCTTGCACCATCTTCATGGATTCATTGCCGGGCTCGCCGGAGTGCAGGGCTACTGCGGTCACACCGCTCAGATTTGACAAATAACTTTCGAACGCTTCCACATGTGTCGCAAGGGCGGAAAGATTATCGATAGTGACCACATTCTGTCCATCAAAACCAAGGTCCCTGTCCTTCATGTAGTTCATCTGGTGGACAATCACCGCGGTACACATCATCAGGCAAAGAGAAATGGTGAATTGGGCCACCACAAGCACGTTACGGAAACCGCTTCCGCCACTGGCGGTCAGATTTCCCTTCAATACAAGGGCGGGTTTGAATGCTGTTAGGTAGAACGCAGGGTATAAACCGGAGCAAACGCCGATAATGAGCGTGGAGGTCGCGAGAATAGCCAGGTTCCACGTCGTCCATAGAGAAGGTACGAGCTTGGTGCCAGACATCAATTGAAAGGCGAGCAGGAATGCTTCTCCAAAGAACAATGCCAGCAACATGGAGATGATGGCAACCAACAGCGATTCTGACAGGAACTGTGTGATCAGTCGACCGCGAGACGAACCAACGGCCTTTCGAATACCGACTTCGCGTGCCCTGCGCGAGGCGCGAGCAGTGGTGAGGTTAATGAAGTTAACGGATGCCAGCAACAGCACGAATAGCGAGATCGCACCAAAGGCATACATGTTCTTTTCGTTCCCTCCGGGCGAGATCTCATATCGCAAGCTGGACTTCAAGTGTACATCACGGAAGGAATGGACAGGAAACTGAACGGCGTTCGGGTGCTTCTTATAGTCTTCAAAAGAAGCGGCGTCGGGAACACCCATAGGATTTGGATAAACTTCTTTTTCAAGGATTCTGTCGAGGGCGGATTCAAGGTCAGTTTGTGTCTGGCCGTCTTTCAGCATCACGTAATTGTACATGCTTGCCGACGTATACATCGGCTCGCGTGTGAGCTTGCCATGGTTTGATAGCCAGATGCGCGCCTCCAGTTGTGAGGGACGGAAGTCGTCTGTTACCACGCCGGTGATGGCAAACGGCTTCTTGTCTTTGTCGATCAGGAGCGTTTTGCCCAGCACGTCCGTTGTGCCGAAAATCTTTTGGGCTACGCTTTCGGTCATGACCAGGCTGTTATCATTCCTTAACGCAGCCGTCGGATTGCCAGCAACAAACTCACGTGGAAACATCTTAAAGAAGGATTCGTCCGTGAAATAAGCCAACTCGATGAACTCGCGGGTTTCAGTGGACAAGGCAAGAGCGGCATCCTTTCTTACGCGTGTAAATGCCTCCACGCCTTCGTACTGCTGCGGCAGTGACTCGCCCAGGGCTTCCGGGCCGATGGCAAAACCGCCCATCCCAAAGAAGGCCACACCTACTTTGTAAATTCGAGCCGCGTTAGGATAGTGTCTGTCGTAGCTCCACTCACCGAACA